>CP133960.1:1261627-1577033 GCA_036251875.1 Orbaceae bacterium lpD02
CCCGCCATCTTCTGGGGGATTATGCGAAGGAGTAATGACAATACCATCAGCCAAATTACTATTTTTTTGATTATAACGAATAATCGCGTGAGAAATAGTTGGTGTGGGAGTATACCCCCAATCAACGGCAATAATACTATTGATTTGGTTAGCGGCAAAAACTTCAAGCACCGTTTTTAAGGCAGGATCTGACAATGCATGGCTATCTTTACCTATAAAGCAAGGACCAGTAATGCTTTGTGATTTTCGATAATCTGCTACAGCTTGTGCAATAGCAAGGATATGCCATTGATTAAATGTTCCCTTGTTAGCACTCCCCCGATGTCCGGAGGTACCAAAAATAACTAACTGGCTAGGATCACCATTATCCGGCTCAATTGTATAGTAGTTATTTAATAAAGCATCAATATCAATTAGATCTTTTGGCTCAGCTAATTGCCCTGCTCTTGAATTTATCATCTGCTCAATTTCCTTTGCCTCAATAAAGTTATTTAGCAATAAATTGCGTTGTTACTTGCGCAATTATCTGCTTTGGTATTGTCATATTTAACATCAATGTTTCAATAATATAAATTTTTCGCGCAGTATTACTATTGGTGATAACCATATAAGGTGTATGGGGGATTAGCTTCGGTTTAGTATTATTACCCGAACGTAGTAATGTCTCTTCATCGTTAGCTAAATAACGTCTTTTGCTACCATGCAAAGATGCCGCAGCAATAGAAAACAAGCTTTTATTGCATAAGTATAACGTCGATAAAATTGATAGAAAGCGATTAACCAGTTTTTTTTCAGCGAGAAAACTATCACTATTAACTAAGTTGACTAACGTTGAAATATCTGCTGATTTATTCGACGGCTCAATAACCGATGCTTTAGGTTCAATAACAAGCAAGCGGCGCAATATACTCGATGCACTTTCACCAATATGCTGAGTTCTACCCGCTATATACTGATATAATTCGTCATCAATTTCGATTGTTTTCATGCAATATCCCTGTCATAACTATAATAAATAAAACTGATTATATAATTTAATTTACTGAGTATCCTCATATCGTCTATCAATTAAAATAGGAATTAGTCAGAAATTAATTACATATAACTAAAATAAACACGTTGAAAAATATTGACTCCCAAAATCAGGACGTCATAAACATTACTACTATCTGATACGCTTTCATCGTGATGCGAGGATTGTACCACTAATAATTGAAATAATAAAAATCTGACAAAACTTAGCATCAACGTTAATATATTTATATTCTTGATATAACTTATTAATAATTAATTATTTTTATCTATAAATGCCTAATAACAAATTTTTATCATAAAAAAAACAATATTATTAGCTAAGATTTGCTAAAATGCACAACAATACGCTTAATTAATATGTTATTTAATTAAATAACAGTATTGGCCATAATGGGAGATAAAATTTATGAAAAAGATGACGGTATTAGCATGTTTAACAATATTACTTGTTGGTTGCCAAAATAGTGATATTTATTCTGGTAACGTGTATACCGCAAATCAAGCTAAACAAGTTCAAAATGTTAGCTATGGCACGGTGCTATCTGTCCGCCCAGTAAAAATTCAAACTAATGCATCAAATGACTCATCAAATAGCGTGATTGGTACCATCGGCGGTGCAGTCCTAGGTGGCTTTTTGGGCAACACAATTGGCGGGGGTGCTGGTAACAAACTAGCGATAGCCGGTGGCGCAATTGGTGGGGCAATAGTGGGAAGTGAAGTTGAAAACGCGGTCAGTCAAACTAACGCAGTAGAGCTTGAAATCCGTCAACAAAATGGTTCGTCAATTGTTATAGTACAAAAAGCAGAGCCAGGCCAATTTCAAGTAGGACAAGAAGTCCGCCTAGTCACTAATGGCAAACAAGTTAACGCATCACCACGTTAAACACGATAAGGATTAGAAATGCGAATATTACACACCATGATTCGTGTCGGAAATTTACAACAATCTATCGATTTTTATACTAAAACGATGGGAATGAAGTTGCTCCGAACAAGCGAAAACTCAGAATACAAATATTCATTAGCGTTTGTTGGTTATGACGATGAAAGTACTGCCTCGGTTATTGAACTAACTTATAACTGGGGAACCGACAGCTATGATCACGGCAATGCGTTTGGACATATTGCAATTGGCGTTAATAATGTAGCAAATACGTGCCAAATCATAAAACAAGCTGGTGGGAAAATCACTCGAGAAGCAGGCCCTGTAAAAGGGGGCTCAACAATTATTGCTTTTGTTGAAGATCCTGATGGCTATAAAATAGAGCTAATTGAAAATAGCCAAGCGGATAAAGCATTAGGTAATTAAATTTAACCATTACTTAAAAAACTAAAAAAGGCCTTTGGGGCCCTTTTTAGTTGTCATCTAACATAATTATCGGCGATCACCTAAAATTCTTAATAACATTAAGAATAAGTTAATAAAATCAAGATAAAGAGTTAAGGCACCAAAAATAGCATAACGTCTAAATGCATTTGGATCATCTTTTGGTAGTTGTTCACCAAAAGCTTTTAATTTTTGCGTGTCATAAGCAGTTAAACCAGCAAAAACAAATACACCAATATAAGTAATAGCCCACATTAATGGCGCGCTTTTCATGAAGATGTTAACCAGTGAAGCAATAACAATCCCGATTAATCCCATAAATAAAAATCTACCAAGCCCTGATAAATCTCGTTTTGTGGTATAACCATAAAATGCTAAAGCAGCAAACATTCCTGCTGTAATAAAAAATACGCTGACAATCGATGATGCAGTATAGGCAAGAAAGATTGAACTCAGTGTTAAACCACTCAGTGCAGAATAGAGCATAAATATAGTTGTAGCTGCACTTCCTGATAAACGATTAATCATACCTGACAACACAAAAACCAACCCGAGTTGTGCAGCAATTAAAATCCATGAAAAAACACTTAAAGACCAATAACCACTAGCATCTTGGCTAAATAGCAATCTAAAAACAGACTCATTATTTGATGCAAACCAAGCAACTAAACCCGTCAAAGCAAGCCCAACAGTCATCCAGCCATAAACATGACTCATATAAGTTTGAACTCGGCTTCCAGCTTGCTCAACAATAGAACCATTAGGGGAATAATTATTCATTCATAACCTCTTTTTTATAAAATGATGTGTAGAAATTTGTATTCATCTTCACGATATTATATATAAATTGTATCTCAATACCATTTTTTCAAGGCACTTTTATCAGATTTTTTTGCTTCAACCCAATTGTCCCCACTTAATGTCTGTTCTTTTTTCCAAAATGGTGCTTCATTTTTTAAAACATCCATAATAAATTCAGCTGCCGCGAATGAATCCTTGCGATGTGCGCTACTAACACCAACATAGACAATATTTTCATTAGCAACTATTTTGCCAATTCTGTGAATAACAACAATACGATTAAGCTGCCAGCGAGCTCTCGCTTTGTCAATAATTTTATATAAGACATTTTCAGTCATGCCTTGGTAATGTTCTAAATATAGCGAAGATACCTCATTTGACAATGATCTGACTTTCCCCGTAAAAGTTACAATAGCGCCATCTTCAGGAGATTGAGATAGCCACTGATAATGCCGCTCAAACTTAATTTCTGCGTCACTAACAATAACAATGCTTTTATTTATATCCATTTCTAGCCACCTGTAACGGGAGGAAAAAAAGCAACTTCATCCTGATTCTCAACAATATAATACTTATCAACCAATTGTTTATTAACAGCACAAAGCGGTGTTTTCTCTTTTAAAGCATAATGCCAATTTTCACCGTTTAAACTCAAGTGATTAATTAAGTCAGCAATAGACATCTTGTCTATATCTAATTCCAAAGATGAAACGCCTACTAGTTCCCTTGTCTGTGCAAAAAATAATATTCTAGTCATGGCAAACTTTAAAATCTCCTGACTTACCGCCTCTTTTAGCTAATAATCGAACTTGTGAAATAACCATATCTTTTTGCACAGCTTTACACATATCATAAATAGTCAAAGCAGCTGTTGATGCGGCAAATAATGCTTCCATTTCGACACCTGTCTGCCCTTTTAGTTTACAAAGTGACTGAATCCTCACCTGAGAATGTTCTATATCTGGTTCGATCATGACCTCTACTTTTGTCAACAGTAATGGATGGCAAAGAGGAATAAGTTCCCATGTTCGCTTGGCTGCTTGGATACCGGCAATCCTCGCCGTTGCAAACACGTCACCTTTGTGGTGTTTACCCGCAATAATCATTGCTAACGTTTCGGCGTTCATTTGCACAAATGCTTCCGCTATAGCCTCTCGAGGTGTTTCAGCTTTTTCAGTTACGTCTACCATATGGGCTTGACCTTGCTCATTAACATGGCTAAAACTAAGGTCGTTTTTCTGTTGTTCTGACTGTGACATAGATAAAAATCTTTAATAAAAAATTTAACTTAAGATAACAAATTTATTAGATATTGAGAATAGATTCTTATTCCATTTTACAACAAACTGCATCATCAAAAAATTTTTTATGTTATAATCAAAACGATGTTAAACACTAAACTGAAAGAAATAACCTTATGAATAAAAAGAATTTATTAATAGCAGTCATGTTTTCATGTGCTTTACAAAGCTTAATGACATTTACTGTTTTGGCCGCTGATAAATATATTGCAGAAGATCTTTCTGTCTATTTAAAACGCGGCCCAGGCCCCCAATATGGAATAATTGGCTCGCTAAAATCAGGAGAGCAAGTTTCAGTATTAGAAACAAGCAGTGATGGTAAATATACTCGAATTAGAGATAGCAAAAATCGAGCATCGTGGATTGAATCAGAATTTTTATCCGATGTGCCTAATTTAAAAGAAAGATTACCTGCGCTTGAACAAGAATTAGCGATTTTAAAAGATAAAGCAAACAGTGCAACGCAAGATAGGCAAGCATTGATTGATAATTATACCAATCAGCTAACTGTTGCTAATCAAAAAATTACTGAGTTAGAAAAAAGAAATAGTGAACTACAAGCGCAAGCTGATGAACAATTATCAAATGTCGAATCGCTTAATAATCAGCTAGATGAAAAAAGACAAAATTTAATACTTAGTTGGTTTTTACGTGGCGGGCTGGTCGCTGGTATTGGCTTAGTTGCAGGTTTGGTACTACCATTTATTATCCCTCGCCGTAAAAAAAATAACTGGATGAACTAAATTAATGAAAAAATATCTTGTTGGGGGCGCGGTTAGAGATAGCTTACTTAATAATCCAATCGCCGATTCAGATTGGGTTATTGTTGGCGCCAAACCACAAGAATTATTAGATCTGGGCTATGAACAGGTAGGAAAGGATTTCCCCGTATTCTTGCATCCCGAAACAAAAGAAGAGTATGCCTTAGCTCGAACTGAGCGCAAATCAGGTAAAGGATATACTGGGTTTATTTGTGATTTTAGCCAAGAGATCACACTGGAGCAGGATTTACTCCGTAGAGACTTAACGATTAATGCTATCGCGATGGATGAAGATAAAAACTTAATTGATCCATACGGTGGCATTAATGATCTAAACAATCGAATATTAAGGCACGTTTCGTTAGCTTTCAAAGAAGATCCTCTTAGAGTATTACGCGTTGCTCGCTTTGCCGCTCGTTACCACCACCAAGGTTTCACTATTGCACCAGAAACTCTTACGCTTATGAGGGAGATAGTTAAGGCTGGTGAAATGGCTCATTTAACTGCCGAAAGAGTCTGGAAAGAGACCGAAAAAGCACTAGCAACGCAAAACCCACAAGTATTTTTTGAAGTTTTAAAAGCTTGTGATGCTTTAGTTATACTGTTTCCGGAATTAAATAACTTATTTGGCGTACCACAGCCAGAAAAATGGCATCCAGAAATTGATACAGGCATTCATACTCTGCTCGCCTTACAACAGTCAGCCTTGCTCACTGATGATTTATTGGTACGCTTCTCGGTATTATGCCACGATTTTGGTAAAGGATTAACACCAAAAGAACAATGGCCGCATCATAAAAACCATGGTGAAAAAGGCATTGCTTTAGTACAGCAATTATGCACAAGATTAAAAATACCTAACCAGTATCAAAAAATTGCCAGCTTAATGTGTCGTTATCACGATGAAGTTCATTGTGTTACGAAATTACCAACCGAGGCATTAGTTTTGTTACTTAACGGTATTGATGTGTGGCGCAATCCCGATAACCTTGAAAAATTGATATTAACGAGTTTGGCTGATTTGAGAGGCCGAAAAGGTTTCGAAAATGAGCCTTATCCGCAAGCACAATACTTAAAAAAAATTTATTCAATTGCTAAATCGGTGGCGATAAAAGATATCATTCAAGCTGGCTTTCAAGGCAAAGAAATTCATGATGAATTGCTCCGTAGACGGATTAATTCCATCGACGAATGGAAAATGACTAATATTTGATTACATCTCAAACAATCGATAAAAAAATTTAAAATATCATAAAAAAGTAGTTGACGATTTGGCTTAAGACAAGCATAATGCGCCTCGCAGTGTTAGTTACGACGTTGCGAATGAATGGCTACGTAGCTCAGTTGGTTAGAGCACATCACTCATAATGATGGGGTCACAGGTTCGAATCCCGTCGTAGCCACCATTAAGATTAAAGAAGTATTAGTGCGGGTGTGGCGAAATTGGTAGACGCACCAGATTTAGGTTCTGGCGCCGCGAGGCGTGTGAGTTCAAGTCTCTCCACCCGCACCATTTAATCTAAGCAATCTTATACCATTGGGGTATAGCCAAGCGGTAAGGCAGCGGGTTTTGATCCCGCCATCCTAGGTTCGAATCCTGGTACCCCAGCCATCTTACTAATCACTATTTAGTCAGAGCGCCAATGAAAATTACAATCATTGTATCAACAAGTCTGATTAAAAAATTATGACCCAGCTCGAGCAAAATCACTTACCTTTATTTTGGGGTATAGCCAAGCGGTAAGGCAGCGGATTCTGATTCCGCCATTCCAAGGTTCGAATCCTTGTACCCCAGCCATTAAAAATTTTAATAATCAATAGATTAATAGAAGACGATTCTGTCAATTTAATCAACATTGACTAACGGCAGGTAAGGTTTAGTTGCTAAATTTCAGTACAGAGTATTGCTAAAATAACTGAGATAAAAAGGAAACACCATTTTGAGGTGGCTCGACATTAAAGTACTCAGCAACCGTTGCTCCCACATCAGACAGTGTCGCCCTCGTTCCCAAATGTTTACCCTCCACTCCTTTTTTGTATGCTAATAATGGTACTTTTTCACGAGTATGGTTACTGTGACCAATTGTTGGGTCATTGCCATGGTCTGCCATAATGATTAAAATGTCATCTGACCTTAATTGGGCGATCAACGTACCAATGCGTTTATCGGCTAATTGCAGTAGTTCACTATACCACTGCACATCTTGTGAATGTCCTGCGAGATCGGTTTCTTGTATGTTTAAAATGATAAGCCCGGTATCCATTTTAGTTGACTCAAGATTTAATTGGTCAAATAAATAATCACTATCGACACCGTATATTATTTTTTTGCTGTCAGTTTGAATAATATCTGCCGCTTTACCGATTAAACAAACATCGATACTACTTTTATCTAAAATAGTGGGAATTTGTACGTTTTTATCAATACCATATCCCAAATGAATGACTTTATAGCCTTTCTTATAAACACCCGATAGTGGCGCATCGATACCTGCAATTGCGTTATTTTTTACTTTTCTCGCATTAAGCAAATCTTGCAATGTAATATTTTCACCACCAAAAGTAATAACGCGAGAAACTTGAACTGAGCCACGAACAATGCTAGCTAATTTTTTTAAATCCTCAAATGAAATAAGATCTAAACAAGCGGTCACATTATACACTTGACCATAGTCTGTTTCTAAATTATCACCAACTGTCACGCACTCATTAATCACTAATATTTTAGGGTCTAATTGTTTCCCAACTCTTCTAACGCCGTACCCTGCATTTTTTAGATTTTTTTCAATAATGTCGATCTTATTTCGAAATGGCTCAATCAACGGAGGCTTAGGCAATGTACCAATAATTTCTTGGTGACCTAAAAATGAATCTGCACCTACATGCGCAAGATTAGCGGTACCCCAATTTGCTGTCAGCGAAAATTTATGGTGCTTATACTCACAACCGATAGCATTCATTAATCCTAAATTTTCTAAATTGGGGAGCTCTATTGAGGGATTTCGTTTAATGATATTTAAGGCGGTATTTGAATGAATATCACGAGGTCTTACTTCTGATACATCATCCATGCACCCAATACCGAAACCATCTAATATTATAACAATGCATTTGCCTTTTTTTTCTGGAGTCATCTGAATCATATTTACCCCTTTTGCTGACCTAAGCTATCAAAAATACCCTCTAATTTAACTTCGCCATTTTGTATTCCTGAAACCACCGCAACATCGCTGCGCGTGACAAATATTTGAGTTCTAAAACTCGCTACAACGCTGTTACCGATCGGGTGAGATTTAGATAGCGCCAAGTAATAATCAATATTCTCATTATCAAATGGCTCAATTTGATCGTCATCTATCCATCTATCGCCTTGATAAATTGATACATTTTTAAAATGACCTCTTGAATAATAACCACCACCAAAAATAAAACTCTTATGGTCAAAGTTATGAGAGATCTCAGTTAAGTAAACTAAAGCGGGTTTTTCGACTAAACTCTTTTTCGCATGTAGCGGTGTTGTGCCAGTGAGAGCATGGCCTGGTTCGCCTTGAGTGCCGCCAAGGAACTTAATCATTGGAATGGTATTACAACTGGTAGCAGAAGGCATATTGACCTCTAGGTTATAAAATCCAATATCATTAAGAATTAATTTTGCTAATGATAAGGTATTTATATTTTCAGTAGGCTCTAGTTTGCTCTCGCCATTATATAAAAAACATGGGAATGCCGTTATACCCGCAATAATAACGTGCAGTGATTGATGATAAGCTTTTAGCTTAGCCAGCTCATCTAAGGTAAATCCCCCTTTTTGACCAACATAAATGATATCTTTGTACTCAATCACTTTTATTAATACTTTTTGTTGCTTATTATATTTCTGGCAAACTGCATCAATTTTTTGTAATTGTTCAATTGAATAAACAGTAATAAATTTCACGCCATACACAATAAACTCTTCCAATAATGAAAGTGGTACTTGAACTAAATGGCCAATATTGCCGATCGATAAGTTATGTGATTTCAATAACAGCGCTTCTTTGTAATCAACCGCTACCGCATCAGCAATACCTGATTGTGATATTTTCTTAGCGATTAAGGGGTTTCGACCAAATTGCTTGGTCATATAAAACAGTTCTATTCGATTATTTTGCGCCTCTTGCACCAAATTTTGGGTGTTTTCAATAATGGTATCTAAATCCAATAAATAAGTATCGGGCAGAATTAAATTCTTTTTCCTTAAATAAAGTGATGCGTCAATTAATGCGGGGTTTCTACTCTTCACTGTCTCAAGAAACATAAATAATCACCTTGCATTTAAAAAATTAACGAGATGAAGATAAATATAATCAGTCTCTGCTTCATATAATTTGAACGATAAAAGTTTTTTTAATTTTCGCCACAGCATTTGTGAAGCGAGGAAATGTTCACTAGCAATGATTTCCTCCCTCATATCGTCCTCTAAAAAATTTATATATTCTTTTTTATTATTACGCATGCAAGCCATTGCTAAATGGGTTATAAAAAAGTCAGCTTTATCTTCGCTATCAATGATATTTTTTGTGATCAAATAATCTAAAATAGCTAAAAGCGAATCGACTGTTGACTGCTCTAACATATTACTTTGCTTTAGTATGACTAATTTTTCTCTAATCATCATTACCCCCAATTAATACCTTGGTATCATGTCACCATTAACTACTGAGTTTTGTATTTTTAAAATAGTTTCTTGTTCTAAAATATTACTGATAATAGTTTTTACCACCTGATCATCTCGGTGACAAACGATAACTGAAGCAGTCATATCTAAAATATCTTCAAAAAAATCAACGGGTAAATAATTTAAATTCTTGAAATCTTTATTGCTAATCTCATCATAATTCCACACCCCAGCATCTATCAAACCACTATTAAGCGCATGAATAATTTGGTGTCCAGAGGTTTCAATTAAGGTAATGTCTTTGCTTTTAACAAGCTTTTTTGTAAGAAGCTCCTGATCTAACGAACTATAGTCAATCCCTATCTTCATGCCATCTTCTATTGACGATTTATTTTTATCAGAAAATAAAATAACATGACGACTTAAATAACTCTGATCCCCAAAATCAGCAATAATTTCTATCGGTTCACCCACGCTTAGGGCATGATTTGCTGAATAACGAGAAATAACAGCAAATCGATATGTTTTTTTAACAATGGAATTAACCCTTTCTTTAGCGCCTCTCAAATAGGCTAAATTTAGCTTAATATTATGTTGTTCAAAAGCGAGGTAAAGACCTGTTGCAAAGCCCTCATACAGTTTGGAATACGGCAATGTCATGGTGCCTAAAATAACATCGATAAGTGCATATTTTTGTAAAATAGAATAATCAATAAATTTAATAAATGTGCCTAAATGACCGCGATTAGAGCAAATGATGGCCTTTTGCTCTTTTAGGTAATTTAATGCATTTTGAACGGTTCCCCTAGCAGCATTATATTTATCCTGGCAGGCACTAATACTCAACATTTTGTCATCGGTTTTTAATTGCAATAGATCTAAAGCGAGATAATGAACCATTATTGCTTTCTTTTTATAAAAATGATTATCCATATATCACTACTCTATTCTCTCTTAGCTTCAACTATTGCCTGTTTCAATATTCGAATAATCGTATCAGCGCCTGCTCGATTGGGATTTATTCTTATCATATAATTTTCTGCATTAGGATCGGATTCTCTAAATGTTCCAGAGACACGATAAAATAAAGGACAGAATTCATATTTTGACTCTGCTCCAACTGGGTTAGTAATTGCCCCATGAATTTCTGCGACAGCGATAACTGATTTTGCAATTTTTTCAGCTAACCTTACGATAATTACTTTAGATTGAGCATTCACAACCATGGCATCAAGAATATCGGGACACTCATGTGAGTTTAACCGTGAACAGACTTCATCACTGACTTGGGATGAAATCGCTAGCGATACTGGTGCATAAATCATCCCTTTAATAACATCTATCGCCTCGTGCCCCTGAACTTGGCCACCGCCAGAATAATTGTCATGCTTCAATTTTGTAATCTCTTTTTTACGCCCTACAATGCATCCAATTCCTTCTGGCCCTAGTAGCTTGAAAGATGAAAAACAAGATAGTGTAGCCCCGGCTTGTACCCCTATTTTTTTTGTTTTAAGCGCTGAATAATTATCATCAGTAATGATAAAAATATTTTTATCTATTTCCCGAATAGCCGAGATAAGCT
Organism: Orbaceae bacterium lpD02; assembly: GCA_036251875.1. Lineage (NCBI taxonomy): Bacteria > Pseudomonadati > Pseudomonadota > Gammaproteobacteria > Orbales > Orbaceae > Orbus > Orbus sturtevantii. The sequence continues at coordinate 1,273,092 of CP133960.1, forward strand.
CCTCTAAATCATAAGCATCATTAATTTTTTGCCGGGTGACTTGAATCAAAATCCCGTCAAATTTGTTTTGCTTAACTTTCATCGCCACAGCATTTAAATCATTAAAATCGACTTTTTCGGTACGGATACCGAGCATATTAATTGAGACTTGAGTTGTTGGATAAATAGGTGCATCATGTACCAACATCGTTCCACCGTGCCCTACTGTTGCATATAGTGCTAACCTTATAGCATTTGTTCCAGAGCCTCTAATTAATAACGCATCTTCACTAGCAAAAAACTTAGCTAACACTTTTTCTACTTTCATTGTTGTTTTTGGCTGATTCAAGCCAGGGACTAGCCCTAAATCTCCTCGCGTTAAAATTTCATGCCCATGAAACGCCTGAGTTATCGCATCAACTAAATCGAACTGTAAGGCAATTGCTTCATCAATCGTCAAACTCTTTAACGGATAAACATTCATTATTTAATTCCTATTCATGAACTTTTGGGGATTTATTGCTAACATTTTATTAATAAAGGAGTCAGAAATACCATGTTCTAACATCATCGGTACAAATACATCGAGTAAATAAGCGTAACCGATTCCACCAAAATGAGTTAAACTTGACCGTCTCGTGACATCCATTGATAAAAACACCTGATCAACATAACCTCTTTTTTCAATCTCTTTTAGCATATTAATTCTTGTTAAATCAGGTAGATAGTTTTGTTTGCCAACAGTATCAAACTCAATGTAGACGCCTTGCTCTAGTACATTTAATATCTGATCTATGTCAGGGTTTAAGTCGAGATGGCCAATAACGACTTTCGATAAATCGACACTATTCTTTTTAAAAAAATGAACTTGTTCGATAGCAAACGTACCTAATGTAGTGTGGGTCGTAATAGGTTTATTGGTCGCTTTATGAGCTAATACTGCCGCAGCAAAAATTTTCTTTTCATTTAATGTCCAACCATTTTTACTTGATCCTATCTCGCCAATTATGTGTGCCTTAATATCTGTGCTCTCAATGCCGACTTCAATTTCATTGATCATAAAATTAGCGATTTGTTTTATAGATTGGTTAGCAATAAACCCAGAAATAAATTTTTCAGTATAAAATCCAGTAGACTGAATAATGTTAATATTCGTTAAATCGGCTATTTGCTTCACATAAATTGGATTTCGACGCATGCCAGCATTCGTTACATCAACGATATTTCTCACGCCTTTTTCGTACAAAATTTTATATTCATTTACCGTCTGCCAAAAACAGTTCAGGTTTGTATCCTCACTATTTTTTACTGAAGATAAATCTATCGTAGTATGTTCATGCATGTAGGTAATGCCATCGTTCAGTATCATAATATATCCTTGGCCTATACTGACATTAGATTTAACATCACGAGTATGTTTGCAATTACCCCAACAAGTAATGCACCAACTGGACCAATGGCTAAATCGACTAATTTTTTCTTAAATTTTCCATTCAGTACATACAAGCCAATTACGACTAATCCTCCCCACGCTGGCGCTATTGCGGTTGCAGCGATTACGCCACCAACGAGTAAGGCGATCTCTAATACTTTAGTGATTGCCGTTCTTATGTTATCACCGGCATCTCTCATACCTGGGAATTTATCAATGAATAGCGCAAATTTAGTTAAAAGCAATACTTCAACTGCCATCCAAATACCACCAGCAAAAAATGCTAGCAGTGGATTATTAATTGCACCGCCAATAGAGCCAATAACAAAAACCATTTTAATTCCCGCTGGCGAGTAAGTGCCTGTTGCTATACCCGTTGTAACAACTAAAGGGATAAAACCAAGCACACGCGCTAACTCGGTTATCGCTGCGGAATCAAAATGGCCTTCTTGATATAAGGGAGCGGAAAGCGCTGACTCGGTCACCAAACACATTGATGCCGCTAGTGCTAAAAAAGCCCCAGAGAGCACAAACAGATACCAATACTTTTTGATCTGCGCCACTCTATCAGCAAAAATATTGGCTAGCTGCTGTTGGGAGTTAGACTTTTCTCGCTTATCTGAAAACGCATAAAATAGCATAAAAAACATACCAACCAAGAGAGCCATAGCGTTTGCATTAATCGTAATAGAATTACCGCCTTCAAATTGAAAATGACCAAATCGCACCGTAATCACTTGCGCTAAAACAGTAAAAATAAAAACGACTAAGCCTTTTTGCCAACCATATTGAAGCGTGACCACAAAAGAAGGGAAAACTGCAAACGCGACTAGCACAACAGAAGAAACCTGGCCTAGGCTTTGCAAAAAATTATAAGGTAGAAGCTGAAATATCTCTTGGATAAAACCGAGTCCACCACCGATAAGCAGACCATATAAAGCGCCAACAAATCCTGCTAGGATAATAGTTTGCTTGCCTTTATCTGACAAATAACAACCGATAATATCCGTACCAAGTAAAACGACATGTATGATAATAACGCTTGATGCGATAGATTGAGGAATAAAGCCAATGATATAACCGATACCAAAGGCAAAGGCGGTGGTTCCGAGCACGGATTTACTAATTTTTTTTTCTTTGTACTCTAGAACCATTGGTCGTAAGGCATCATTAAATACCGCAATACCTCGATTTGACATAATCGTTGCGATAGAACAAACACATGCCATGATAATCATATTTAAAATCATGTTTACCTCATTTTTTATTTAATTCATTCATGACTGTTGAAATGATGAAATCCATATCTTGTGAAGTAAACCCAAAAGCAATTTTTCCTGAATTGATGTGATCTATAATTTGAGATTCGCTAAGCGTAGTCCCAGGCATACCTAAAGCAATTGCTTTTTCGGAACCAACCAGAGCAATAACCATGGCTAAGGCACCGCCTCCACCCGTATTACATGCACCAAAATAGTAATCGACCTGCCCTGATTTTAAATCTAAAGCGGCATCAAGATCGGTTTTGATGGTAATTTGATTCTCTTGTGTTTGGTATTTTTTAATTAATCTTTCAATTTCTTGTTTTTCAATTTGACCGCCGATAACGATTTTTTTCATATTTATTTTCCCTTATCTTCAAAGTACAATAATTTGTATATTGAAGTTATCATATAAGAGATAAAATGATGATAAATTATCTCTGGTTTTGCCAAGTAGATCTCAATTTATTTTATATAACCCTGTTGTGGTGCTTGAAGCGTTGCTTAATCTACAATACCAAGCCTAATTTTGCGTATGATAAAGATAATAAGAAGTTAGAGAACAATCGCATAAACTACCTTTAAAAAGGAAAAAAATGGTCTGAGTTTTGGTTAAGGACATGATTAAAATCATGGTCGTTTATTCGTGCATACTTTAACGCTTTGCACTATTTTTATATTTTTCTGTATATTTAGTTAGGTCATATAGTTAAGCCACCTAAAGTGGCTTCGAGCAGAATGCAGAAATTGTAAAAAAGAGGGCGATACTTATTTAGATTTTTAATAAAATTACTTATTAAAACCAATTAACTCAGAAATTTTAGCCGCGGTTTTATTAAGCTCATCTATTAGTTTTTGTTCATCTTCAGCGGTATTACATCTAAAAATCGAAGTAGATAAGCTAAGTGCAGCGATGATATTACCTAAACGATTATAAATAGGCACAGAAAAGCATCTTAAACCAAGTTCTGATTCTTCATCATCTTTACCATAACCACATTGTTTAACCTTATCAAGCTCGGCTAAAAAAGCCTCTTTGCTCATAATAGTTTTGGGTGTAAATTGAATAAAATTCAGATGATCAATGATTTCATTTTTACTCTCATCATCTAACCAAGCTAATAGTATTTTGCCAAGACCACTCGCGTAAACATTTGCTTGGTTGCCAATTTTTGATGTTAAACAAAGGCTATATTGCTCTGACGCAACTTTGTTTATATAAATGATCTGCTCACCTTCACGAACTGCTAAATGGATTGTTTCTTTGGTTTTGTCTCTTAATTTTCTCATTTCACTATCAGCGATAGCTAAAAAATTTTGATGATCAAGTACTCGATTACCTAAATCAAGCAATTTCAAGTTGAGTGAATATTTATCAGAATCATTTTCTTGATTAACATAACCTAGAGATTTCATGGTTTGTAGAAAACGGTAAGCGGTGCTTTTCGGCATCATTACTTTGTTTGATAATTCCGATATAGCAATCTCTTTTGATTCTGCTAATACTTCTAAAATTCCAAAAACTTTTAAAACTGAAGCAACGGATTCCGGTGAACTATCATTCATGACAAAGACTTTCCTCTCACTAAAATAAAAGCTAGTAACGTTCTAAATATTAATTAACCAAGCTTATATCTGAACGGCATAAAATGTGCAAATTATACCATAAGTAATAATTACTAGCTATTTTTTAAGAAATCGAGTCGCTGTGGCGTAAATGTATCCAATAAGATCCCCGCCTCTTTACAAACGCAACCATGCATAATATTCGGCTGTTTATACAACGTATCTCCCGCACTCACGAGATGAGTTTCTCCTCCGATGGTAAACTCAAATATCCCCGATAAAACATAAGTTAATTGTTCATGAGGATGACTATGCATTGCACCGATTGCATCTTTAGCAAAATGGACTTCTACCGCCATCATCTGACCATTATGGGCAAGAATTTTGCGTTTAACGCCATTACCTAAATCGTCTAATTTCACATCTGAATTAAAAATGAACATAATGAAATTTCCTATATGTAAAAAAAGATAAGAAAAAATAAAGCACTTAATCTCTTATCTATTAAATAAACGATACGTTTAATATGACAAATTAAGGTTGTTTACCTATATAAGCAAGAATACCTCCGTCAACATAAAGTATATGCCCGTTAACAAAATTAGAGGCTTCTGATGCTAGAAAGACTGCCGCACCGGCTAAATCATCAGTAGTGCCCCAACGACCAGCAGGTGTTTTTGCGATAATAAACTGGTCGAATGGATGGCGAGAACCATCTGCTTGCTTTTCACGTAATGGGGCTGTTTGTGGCGTTGCAATATAACCCGGACCAATTCCATTACATTGGATATTAGCATGGCCAAATTCAGAGCAGATATTTTTAGTTAACATTTTTAATCCCCCTTTTGCCGAAGCATAACCTACAACAGTTTCACGACCAAGTTCGCTCATCATTGAGCAGATATTAATAATTTTTCCGCTCCCTTTTTTGATCATTGAAGGTAATACGGCTTTTGCCATAATAAATTGACCTGTTAAATCGATATCAATGATTTTTCTATAATCTTCGGCTGTCGTTTCTAACATGGGTTTACGTTGAATAATTCCAGCATTATTGACAAGAATATCAATAACACCATGTTCTTTTTCTATCTGTTTAATTGTTTTTTCTACTGCTACATCATCGGTGATATCAAATAAGTAACCATGGGCATTAATTCCAGCCGCTTTATAAGCATCCAAACCTTTTTGTAAATTTTCAGCTACGACATCATTAAAAACTATTTTTGCCCCAGCAGAATGAAGTGATTTTGCGATTTCGAACCCAATTCCATAAGATGCGCCTGTTACTAGTGCAATTTTGTTATTAAGTGAAAATTTATTTAAAATTGACATATTAGTATTCTCCGTTAAATTTTTAATAGATAAAATCTATCTATTATTTATAGAAATAATTTTCTTACATTTCATTTAAAATAGCTGTAGGTACTTTTGTTAAGTAGAGAGCAGGCACATCCTTTGCATCACAAGAATATAGTACATATTCATTATTAGGCGAAAATGAAGGATGAGGATGAGTTACTTGACGATCGCCATCTAATACTCGCCAAGAGCTATTATGTTTAACCAGTTTATGTACTCTTTTATTTTTTGGCGTCAAAATATATAACCAAGGATCATTTTCAATTTTATACCCCCCCGTATCCTTTACATCAACAGGGCTACCAGAACCATCACCAATATAAAGAGAACCATCAAAATTACTCATTAAATGAGAACAAGCAGGCATTTCCATAATAAGAGAATCTTGTTTAGTATCTGGATTATAAATTCGAATATACCTTTCTTGTTGTCCTTTCATATAAGAAACATAAGCAAGCCCAGAACCGTTTGGTAACCAAAATTCATGGGTACAACTTTCACCTGGCTGATGTTCATGCGCTTTTCTTTCATTTGTTCCATCGCTATTAACTAGCCACATTCGCGCATCGACTAAATCGTGGGGACCTTCATGACAAAAAGCAATTGTCTCGTCATGAAATGGTCTAAAAATTGGATGACCTAGCCACACATTTTGGTCAATAACTGTTTTCGCTTTTCCGCTATGAATATTTATATTAATCAATCTGCAACGCGGATTTTTATCATAAAATGATTTAAACAATTCCCAATCAGTTAAAGGCGTCCAATCTTTTTTGGCAATCTCGATTCCCACAATTTGTGTACAATCAGAGTTCGCAACCCATGTGCCATAACCAACCCAATCATCAGGAACCGAATAGATGTTTTTCTCTTCTAACGTTTCAAGTTCGACTCGCTGTAAATTTCGTTCATTTTTTACATAGTATAAAAATTTATCATCTGGCGAGAGAAAGCCACCAAAGGTATTATCTCCAGTCCCTTCAGTAAGTTGCGTCGCTGTTTGATCTTTTAGATCGAGTAAATAATAGTTACGTTTTTTATCGAACTCGCCAGCAAAAAGGATTTTCTGCCCGTCATTAGTAAAACACTTTTGGTAAAAATAGTTACGGTGGCAAAGTACTCCTTCAGGAGTTAATCGAATAATTTCATTTTTAGAATCTTCATCAATAAACGATGAAAATGTTAATCTTACGATATTTCCCTTAGCCATAAAGACTCCTAACAGTAAATAATAAATGAAATAAGTTACTTATATTTGATTAGTAGCATAATAATATAAAACCGATTATTGTTTTGTGATTAATATCACATATCAATTAATTTATCGAAACGTCGTTTTATTTTATTCAAATCAATTGAAATAATTTTTATCAAGTTTATAATAAATATATTGAATTTATTTATAGTACTTATTATTAGCGTAGATTATTACTTATTTATAATAAATTTAGAGGATAAATTATGAAAATTGCTTTAATGAACGAATTTAGCCAAGCAGCTAAAAATCCTATTATTTTGAATGAATTAAAAAATGCTACTGAAAAACATGGTCATACCGTTTTTAATGTGGGCATGAATAGTGACAACGATAACAAATTAACTTATGTTCATTTAGGGATTATTGGCGCGATTCTTTTAAATAGTAAAGCTGTTGATTTTGTTATCGCTGGCTGCGGAACGGGACAAGGTGCACTAATGGCATTAAATGCGTTTCCTGGCGTTAACTGTGGTTACTGTTTAGATCCAACTGACGCATACCTTTTCGCTCAAGTGAATAATGGTAATGCTTTATCATTAGCATTTGCTAAAGGTTTTGGTTGGGGTGCAGAACTTAATGCGCGCTATATGTTTGAAAAAGCATTTGAAGGAGAAAAAGGCTTGGGGTACCCACCTGAGCGCCGCGAATCACAAAATGCCAATGGCATTATTTTAAATAACATGAAAAATGCAGCGGCAAAACCACTGATTGAATCATTAAAATCCATTGATCAAACATTACTTAAAGATGCAATTAAAGGCGAACGTTTTCAAGCCTGTTTCCTTAAAAACAGTAAAGATGCTGAACTAACTAATTATATAAAAAGCTTATTGAATTAAGTTATTCTTATAATCTCTTTTGAAGATCGCTTGTTTTAAGTGATCTTTAAATTTTTAACATGTTTACTAAAATCGAGTTTACATTGCTATTTTTATACATAAGTAAACCTATTTGTTAACTTTCACGCTGTTAACTAGCCTTTTCAATCAAAATACCAATCTACATATATTCAACTAACTAAACTCATCCGCCACTCAATTTAGATCTAGCAATTTAGTTCTAACAATTTAGATCTAAAAATTTAAAGTTAGCTATTTATAATTTGCATATAAATAGCTTGAAATTAATGATGCTAAAAATTATTAAATATCACTAAAATAACCTAGTCATTGGTAAGTTTTTCATTACCAAAACCTAGGTTTTACGTGCTAAATATGCTTCAATTAATGGCTATGTCGCCAATTAATGTTTTTAATTCGCTTGGTATGATTATATTGCCATCATCATCACGAGTAAAAATAAATTTAACATCATGTTTCCATAACTCTTTAGTGGTAAAAACTTCATATTTATTGATATTTACTTGCGGACCAAATGAATCTTTAGGTGTGTTTTGCCAACTATTTTTAATTGAATAGTTATGGTTAAATGATACGACTGGCTGTAAAAATAGATAAGGGTTTGCCCTTAAAATATAATTATATCGAGCACTATTGATCGCAATATTATTATCAATTGTATAAGAGCCAGTATTAAAATTATCGCTAAAACCATCCATATTGTTATTTAATGCAATGGAGTTGATAATTTTATGATCAACGGGTTGACCTTCTGCCCCTAACTTAAATCCATTTCCAATGCTACCTTTGGCGATATTGGGTTTAGAAAAAGGCAAACCATTAGAGTATGCTACGCAGCCATCAATTAACACCGGCTCATTAGCACCATCTTCAATTTTATTATATAAATCAAAACCATCATCAGTATTGTTATAGGATATGCACCCTTTAAAAGCATTCCCCTTTCCAACACCTAATTTAGCGGCAAAACCGTCAGCATTTTTACCCGATTTGTCCATGTTATTATAGGAATCAGTATTAATCACTTGATTGTATGAAGGCCAGAATAAGCGATTTTTATTTTTTGCTGAAATAGCAAGCCCAGTATCACTATTGTTTCTGGTTATCACTTGGTTGATTAAATTATAACTACCAGCGATCCTTAAATAGGCAGGTTTATTATCTTTACCATCAATATTGCCATCAAATATTACGTTGCTTATTGACCAGTAATTGCTATCCAAATTAAAAGTGGTATTAATAAAAATAGCGTGGTGTGGATTTATAGCTTCAATTTTTTTCAATTGATTTGGCAAGCCACTCAGTGAAGTTGGAATAGTTACACCATCGTAGTGTCCATCCATTAAACGGATGATGCCATTTGGCTGAATTGTCTTTATTGCCGTAATCAAATCAACCGGAGAACTAATCGTTCCTTTGTTTGTTTTGTTACCTATCGGTGATGCAGTAATATCAAGTAAATTATCAACAGTTGGTTTTAATAAGGTGATCGTAAATACTTGCTGATTCGTTTTTACGCTGTCGGTAAAGTTTATCGTAAACTTATTTTCACCTTGATTTAATTGGATCGGTATTTGGATCAGATCCCCTGCTGAAACCGCAAGGTTTTGATCTACCTCTTTAATAGAAACACGCCCCGACACATTAGGAAAAAGCTGTAATATATACTCTTTTTTATAAGCTTCTACAGGTGAAGATAATGTTAACGTAGGTTTAATATCGACCATAACTTTAGGTTTTATCGGTAACTTTTTATAATCGACTAATGCGTTGTTTACGGTTAGGTTTGAATTTTTAAACCGCGCTTTAGCGTTGCGCGAAGCAAAGAAACCAACATAAATATATTCACCATCTTGCTTATCCATAAAACCAGAATAATCATTTGTAGACCATTGTTTAACTTCGCCAGATGCATTGTCTTTCATGGTTAAAATAAATTGTTGAGGCGTTCTTGTTATGGTCAAATGTATATCTTTTATTTTCTGATAATTAATATTCTCAGCATAATGGGTCTTATTTATTGAAATTCCCTCATTGCCCCAGGCTTTTTCAACCCCTTCACGAATCAAAGCCGTCATTTTAACTAAATTATCATTTTTTTGATTTTGAGTGATGAAGGCATTCATAATCACATTTGAAGCATTAGGAAATTCTTCATATCCTTGAGGCTGGGGATCACGTCTTGCAACGCCAATAACATCTCGAACAAACAAACCTGTCGCTTCTTGCGCAGCAGGCGTTTTACCATCAACTTCGGGACCAATTTGCTCTAAAGTTACATCACTTTCTAATACAAAAGTTTGGTTAATGGGTAATTGGGTATAAAAAACAGTCATGCCATCGTGTGAATTTGCAATTTTACCGCCGCGACTCTCGATGATAAAATCGGCAGGTAATGAATAAGACTTATCTGGTGATAAATGACCATTATCGCCGGTGACCCATACATTATTTAAACCGACTTTTTCTGGTTTAATTAAAGAGGCAAAATTTAAATCTGTTGATTGACCAAAAGCAATGGCTTTCCATTCTTGAGCAAAGCCTGTACTTATATTAAAAATAGCTAAGCATATAAAGGATATTAATAATTTTTTCATTTCTGTTCCTAATATATTTATAATATAACTTTTTGAGTTGGTAATAGACTTGTGCTATTAAAATCGACGTCATTAATAGCGCTCCAATTATTATAGTTAGTGCCAAAGGTATTTAATCTTATATATTTCGCTGTAATAGGATGAGAAAAGACAAATTTTTCTGCTAATTTATTCTCAATTGCCGTTGTTTGGTATTTACCGGGTATATCTACCCATTGATTACCATCAAGTGAATAAGAGATAGAAAAGGATAGTAATCGTTCTTTTGATTTAAAGGAATTAATAGCAATATTATCAATTTTTTCCTCTTGCTTAAATTCAAACAAAACCCAGTTATTTTTACCTGATGCCGCCCATCTTGTTGATGTGTTGCCATCGATCAAATTAGCCGGGGTATGATTACTTTTTTGGTCATAGCTAGACGCGCTAACGGTTTTAACATCCACAGCGTAAGCACTAACTGATAATCCTAAAACACTAACAATAAAAATAGCACGATATAATTTCATACATAATCCTTAAATTCTAAAATTCATTAATAAATCTTATAGAGTTAAAACTTGCCATTGCCGGCTAGTTTTTCATAATTAAGACGCGTGTTATTGACAGGATCTAACTCATATTTATAAGGGATAGACCAATTAGTTTTATTATCAAAATGACATTTGCTCCAATCCAACGATGCGTGATTAAAAACTGAATTAGTATCTCGAATGTTATTGCTGTTAAACGCTTTGACTATTTTGCAGCTATCCTTCAAGCCATCGATTAAAAAGAGGTTATTTTCAGAAATGACACTACTTTTAACGCCTAAACCAATCGAGTAAAAGTAAGGGTAAACTATTTTTGATTTGTCGGTTGAACCTTCAAAAAAATTATTGTACATATGTATTTTGCCAAAACGGACTCTTGGCGTGCGCTGGCGAACATTAGCAAAAACATTATGATGAAATGTGATATGCAATTTATTTTCATCTTGATTATCATTTTTATCATTATGACCAATAAGGATCGTTTTATCATGATTTTCAAAAAAACAATAAGATACAGTAATAAAATCGCTACCCCGTTTTATATCTAATAAGCCGTCATGCTGAACATATTTCCAACCATCTTTTTTTGTATATTGATCATCGGTAAATGGTCCATCAGTAAATGTTACATGGTCAATCCAAATATAAGTGGAGGCAATAACATTTATCCCATCCCATTCAGCGTTCCAACCATCGCCCTCTTCAAATTTTGGTGCAATATCGACTGGAGACTCTATATGTAAGTTACGAATAATAACGTTGCTAACGTTTGATAAAACCAATGAACCATGAATAAACCCTGCATTCTCATCAACGCCAATTAATGTTGTATTACTGGGAATTCTAATTAAAGAACGTGCTCTTTGGTCATCAAAATCTTGATACGGCTGGTTTTCACTCATGTCAATAATGCCTGAAATTTGAATAATCCGAGGTTGCCCTTTATTAATATTAATAGCAGTTAACAACGCTTGCTTATTTTTGACTAAAAAAACCATACTGCTATCAGCTTTTGATCCACCTATGGTACCGGTATTAGTCACTTTATCAAAACCACCAAAACCATTAGCTGGTGCAACATCCTTAGCTTGTTCAATCATAATAGGAAATGAAGGCAAAGCACTGACCGATAAAGAATATACAGCTAAAAGTATTATTGATGCATTTATTAGTTTCTTCATTTTAAGCCCTATTCATTAATATAATCAGACTCTATTTTTAGTGGGAAATTTTGCAAAGAGGACATATTTTTAATTGCCTTAGCTATAATTTTAGCCATTGCCAATGCGCCTTTTTCTTGAAAATGCGTGGTATCAGGATTGTTAGTCGTGCCTAAAGATTGGGTTTTGTAATATGGATATCGAGCATCATTAGGATCAATCACTAACCAATAAGATTGCCAATCATCTTGGTGTCGATTAGCAAAATCAATACTCAGCTCCTCAAGATCAATTAATGGGATATTATTTTTTTCAGCTACAAACTTTATGGTATTAGAATAATTTCCCCAATACAAAAAGCCATTCTTATTTTTTGTGTAATGATTGCTAACGACAGGACTAACATCATTATTTTGATATGCGACTTGATTATTAGTATTACGAAAACGAGTAACAGGCGTCATTAAAATGGGTACCATACCTTTTGCTTTTGCAAAATTGATATAACGCTCTAAAGACGTTGAAAAAGACATATATTCTTGCCCGACCGGATATTGTTTATTATTATCAAGATCGTTAGGATAAGTGCATAAATGAGCAATATCCGCCTCACCGCGCTTTGCATTACTCACGTCACACTTTTCATCATTATGACCAAATGCGATAATGATATAATCACCCTCTTGCATAAATGGTACCATCAAATCTAACCATCCCTCATTATAAAAACTTCGGCTAGAACGCCCTGACTGAGCACCGTTGATTACAATAGTATTTGCATCTTTGATTATGAATTTATCAAATACTTGTCCCCACCCCATTCTTGGATAGACTTTTTTATCATAGTTTGATGCGGTTGAATCACTAATAATAAAAATACGTTTTTCAGCGTTTAGTATGTGTTCTTTTTCATTTAAAGACTGGGTATAATCAAAAGGTGTTTGTTCACTGATGGGATTAAATCGCATGTCTAATAATATAGTGTTACTTGTTTCTCCACTATTAGAGTTATACCCTCGATTATGCATAATAAGCTCAAGTAGCTTATTTATTTTAGGTTCGTTAGAACTGATTGGATTAAATAATTGCGGCGCAATACCAACTTGCTGCAATGCTGTTGCAAATATGTTATAAAAACGATTATTGGCTTGAGCTATAATATTACTTTCTATCGATTGCGCTCTTCCATCAATGATGAATTGCGCAGGACCGATATAACCTAACCTTTCTGCGATATCGCTGACAATCAAATCAGTTAAAGGATTAACGTTAGCGATATTAACTTGATCTTTTTGTAATGTATTAATCAATGACGATATACAATTGCTAGCATTGCCAGTATTACATGGTGACAACAAATTGTTATTTGAAGAAATCGTAATAGGTGCAATCAAATTAGAGACATCGATTCGATAAAACCCGTTTTCATCGGTCGCGGTCGTTAAATTAATATTTTGTGCATCTTTGATGATAATCAGGGAATTTTCTACGGGTTTATTAATATAAACGTGCCCCTGTAATATTGTCGAAGCTGAGACCTTGCTTATCATAAATAAAGCGATAAAAAAACTAACGACTAACCTCTTTTTCATACGACCACCATTTAACGCTTATCGCTAACATATTGTATATTAACTTGTTTTTGAAAGTATTGGCTTGGCCAATCATTAAAAATATTTTCAATGCGATAAATATCTGCTTGTTTTTGAGTTATTAAAAATTTATTTTCGATTTCATCTCCCCTTAATCCTTTATTATTAAATTCATAAAAACGACTGGCTTCTGGGTAAAACCACTGTGTGTTACCATTGATATCTTTGCCTGACATTTTGTCCCAGCCATAAATATGATCACCAATATCATTATTAATAAACAAGGCAAAGCCTATTGCATTTGGATCGGCATATCGACCGTCAGAAAATGTTGTTGTAGGATGCCATGGTCGCCCTAACGCGAAAGTATTGGCTGGAACGTCTTTTTCTTTAGTTAAGCGACTGTTCATAATCACTAAGCCAAAGGGTTGCTTTATATTAGTGCTTGGCGCGGTAATATAACCATATATATCATCAACATCATAACGGGCTCTAGCGATTAACTCGCAATCATCAATGACAGCAACTCCGCCACCAAAAATAAAATCGACATGACCAGATATAATAGAGCGCGTGAAATAGCTACGGCTATTATCTTTTACATAGAGCGTATCTTGAAATCCTTCTAGCTTAACGTTATCAAAACGAATATGGTCACTATTATTATTAATTAAAACTGTAACGGCTTGAGTATCGACAAGGCGCTTAGGATCATCTTTTGATAAAGATTGATTAGCGCGATAGTCAAAGCTATTTCGAATAGTTAGGTGAGTGATAATAATATTTGACGCACTAACAATAAATATTGCAGATCCTGTAGTACCAACTTTAGCCCCCAGTTCATCAAGCATGCCAGCGGCGAGAGCATATTCAATAATTGTGCTATCTTGACTTTCACCTATTAATGCGACATTGGCATTTGTAATATTAATTTTCTCGTTATAGACACCATTTTTAATAAAAATAGTAAATATTTTATTTTCATTGATCTGTTTATTTGCTGAAAAAATAGCGTCATTAATAGATTTAAACTCCCCCTTTGAAGGAGATAAACTCACCACTGCATCATAACTTTTAGCAAAAATAGGTGAGCTCATTAAAATCATAATAAAAGCTAAAACTATTTTCATTGTTGGCATGCCCCGCTATTAAAATGCATAAGTTAGTCCAAGTTTTAATTTAGCTTCCCTCGCATTAGAATGGATATTTTTCGCAACATCTTGTGCAGCAAAATTAATTTGCCAATCATTGACGACTTGCCAATTAGCGGTAATCTCTTGTTGATAATCATGTCGTTTATTATTTTGTAAAATATAATTACCTTTTAAATATGAGACGCGATAGCCAACGTTCCAATCCGAAATTGGCGCAAAATCAACACCAATGTCAAAGCGGTTTCTTATTCTGTTACCCACGTAACCTTGAACACTATCTTGCCGTTTATTACGAGATACTTTGCGGTATTCAAAACGGTATTGACCATAGAATGCTAAACTATTGCTATTTTGCCACGTCAATTTTAAACCAGGAGTGTAACGAGCGCCCGGCCTTTGAGAATCACTAACATCACCGACTTGATAAGTTGGTAAGTTATTTTTACTTTTAGCTTTGTATCCACCACCGGAATAGAATCTAGCTTGCAGGCTTGGTGTTAAAACTAATTGATCCATTAGATAAAAGTTATAACCGCCATACATTTGATAATAGTTGGAAACGATATCATCAATAAAGACTTTGTTTTTTTGTTGATTATAGGTATCGACACTGATACCAATAAAAGCATTTTTATTAAAATCAACATATAAACCAAAATTGTCACCATGATAATGCGAGCTTGTGCCATAACTATGTGCATAGTTAAAATAAGTTTGATATGCCATCTGTGAGTCAGGGTTGTTTGATGCGCCAAATAGATAATTAAACCCAACTTTAAACTTGGCTTGCCTAGAATCAGTTAGCTTATTTTTTGAAACATCGGACAGCGAAAAATAAGGCCTTAATAACTTAGAATAATTCCACGTCATTTTGAATTCTTGCTCATAATCGACTTTCTTACCGTTATAAGTCAAGTATTTATTTTTTATTAATTTTCCATTAGAGACGCTATAAGGCGTATTAGTATAATCGCCGATATAATAATTAAAGATATATGATAAACCCAGTGCTTTGAGCCCTGAATAATTTATTCCCCAATCGATACGGTGACGACCGATGTTACCATTTGCAAGATAGCTAACATCCTTACCAGCAATTTTGCTCGTTTTATAACGTTCTGATTGTGATATTTTCTTCCATTCATAGCGATAGCGTAAATTTGTTGACCAATTACTATTAATTCTATGAGCATATTTAATTCCTGGCTCAAATAACGTGAAATCTCTACCAAAATCCACTTCAAAAGAAGGAATTAATGAACCTAAATTGTTAGGTATTGTGTAAACTCGCTGAATAACTACGGCACCAGAGCCACCTTGCATATCATCATAAGCGACATCATAGCGACTGCCACCGCCTGCTGAAGTACTAAATTTAAATTCATACTGCCAATTGTCGCTCGTTTTATGAATTAATTTTAATGTATCAGCATGCCGTCTATCCATCGATTTCCAATTATGTTCATACTGAAAAGTTGTTTGTCCTGAATCTGCATTGATATAGAAAGAAAGTGAATAAACGACAAAATACAATGATATTTTTCTCAACTTGCAATACATTATCACTATCCTTTTTATTTATTTTTTATGAATTGCTGTTTCATATTTTTAATTTAATTTTATAAATTTTCTGTTAACAGGATCACAATTTAATAAAAAAACAAATATTATAATTATAACAATATGAAATTAATTAATTTTTAATAAAAATTATTATTCTATTCATCTAATCATTCCCCCCCTAAACTCGTTAACAGATAAATAAAAAGAGATCTATGTCTCATTTCCGTAAAAAAACTAATAACAAAAAATAATAAATTTAGTATCTTTTAATAATTATTTTAAAACGGCATTTTAATTTAAAAGGTGAGACTGTATGATTAATAATCAAAGAAAAATAACAGTACTAACTAGATTTTCATATGGTAGCGGTAATTTGATAGGAAGTGGTGCCTTGGCAATCAGCGCAGCTTGGCTTCTTTACTTTTATACTACTTTTTGCGGATTGTCTGTTTTTGAAGCAACGTTGATTTTTTCTATTGCAACTTATTTAGACGTGATTCTAAATCCCTTAATGGGTTTTATTACTGATAATTTTTACCAAAATAAACTTGGTCGTCGATTTGGTCGTAGGCGTTTTTTCATTTTACTCGCAATCCCTTGTATGGTTATCTATCCTATGTTATGGATTAATGGTATGAATTTTTTGTATTACCTTACAACGTATATTTTATTCGAAATAATCTATACCATGATTATGATCCCTTATAATACTTTACCTGTAGAAATGACAAAGAATTTTGACCAAAGAACTTATCTCGCGGGGTCAAAAGCGATGTTTGGTAAAGTTGCTAACTTTTTAGCGGCAGCCATTCCGGGGATCTTCTTTTATATCTTTCATGGTAACAATTCTCCAACACCATTTCTATTTACAGGTATTACCTATGCAACGATTATGGCAATTGCATTAATTTTACTTTATTGCAATAGCTGGGAAAAAGCGATAGAAGAAGTAGAAGATGAATCAACAGAGGGATTGATTGAAGGGGTCAAAAAATTATTTTTAGATGTTTATTCAACATTTAGACTCAAAACATTTAGAAATCACTTAGGAATGTACCTTTTTGGCTTTGGCGCCGAATGGCTTTTTGCTGCAACTTTTACCTATTTTATTGTATTTAATTTGGCTCAACCAAGGGCGTTTGTCTCTGAAATGAACTCTTTGAGTAGCATTTGCCAATTAATTTCAACGGCATTTTTTATGGTATGGTGCGCAAAACATGGATTCAAGCGCCCCTTTATCATTGCAATTTTAATCGTTATTTCATCTGTTATTGGTTATGTCGGTGTATTTCATTTCAACTTACCACATATTACTTGGCTTGTCGTTGCAATCACCATTTGGTTCGGTTTAGGGACAGGCGGTGTTTATTATATCCCATGGAGTGTATATACATTCTTGGCAGATATTGATGAAATACTCACAGGCCGACGCCGTGAAGGAATATATGCGGGGGCAATGACTATGTCAGGGAAATTGATGAGAGCAACCGTGGTATTTTTCCTTGGCTTAATATTGAGTCACTTTGGCTTTAAATCTGGCATACTCGAAGCTCAACCTGATAGTGCGATTAGCGCAATAAATGGTGTAATGCTTTTCGGTGTATGTGGAATGGCAATACTAGGTATTATCTTTACTTACAGAATGAAGCTCAGTAAATCAACACACTCACTGATAATTAAAGAACTGGAAAGGGTAAAAAATGGTGGTAGCAGAAAAGACGCGACACCTGAAATTAGAAAACTCGTTAAAGAGCTGACTGGATTCGATTACGACTGTTGTTTTGGTAATAACAATGTTGGTTTTAAATCCCATAAAGAAGCTTACAATAAAGCTATTCAATTATGAAGGAATAATAGCGTATCGGTGTAGATAATATACCATGTTACAATTAATTATTGCTTAATATATGAATATTTTAAGATGTAGATAAAATTAATAAAATGATGAAAAGTGCATCGTCAATTTTCATCATTTAGTTTTATATAAATAAACTGTTTTATTTAGTGGTATAAACTTTAAAAGACTAATTAAAGATATCCAATCTTTGGAAAACATTTTTAAGATAATAAGCATCCCATGGAAGGTACTCTGCGATACTAAAACCAACCACATCGGTCGCTTTAAAAATAGTCACTAAATAATTCATCAGTTCTTCTAGCCCCATTTTACCCACTGCTGCGTTATCTGGAATCGATTTTAAATTAGGATCATTAAAATAGAGTGAATAGAATACCTTAGGATCTAACACATCTAAATCTAAGTGAATCGCAATTTTTTTAAAGTTATTAACGGCTATCCAATCAGTAATTTGAGTAAGTGTTATTTTTTCTTTTCTGCTATCTTGATAATTAATTTTTAATTTTGCTAAGATTTGTTTTTCTTGCTGCGTTGGTTCTTGCAGCCCTAAGTACAAAATCTGGCTTGCTTTAAATGGATGACTAACGAGGCTTGATAACTCTCTATCGCCATCATGTAATAAATTAGCCAGCACCATTGCGTGCGAATTATAAAATATATCAGGATTAGAAATATCGGGGTGAGAATCAATCCAAATGATGCCTAATTGCTCTTTATATTTGCCGTGTAAATAGTCAAAGGGAACCTGTGATACTAAGCAGTCACCACCTATCGTTATAATTTTATCTGGGCTTTCTCTTTCAATTTCACATTTTGCTAGTTCAATATTACTCTTCACCGCTTGACGGCCGGTTATACCGCCTTCAACCGCTAACGCTAAATTATCTGGCTTTTTGACATTAATGGTTATTTCTTTCTGATTGGTATTTTTTGGTAAAAGTAATGAAAGAAACTCAGCACCAAAATAATAGACAGGATTATTGCCACCTTGCCAGTCAGGGTATTTAACCCTTAATGTTTTGAGCCCTCTTTTGTCTGAATTCATCTATCCCCCTATAAAACAATAAAAATAGCCAATAAAATCGAATAATTAACCAAGAAATTGCTTTTAAATAAATGATTAAATGATCTCAGTCAATTTGTCATAGACGTCTGTTGCTAAAATGGTTTGCATACTTTTTTGCGCTGAAATAAAACTATTTTGATTTTGACCATAACCACCAATCAATTGGGGATCGGTTGGACCATAAAGTGTAATATTAGGTCTATCTAACGCAGCAGCTAAATGACTCAAACCAGTATCTACTGATACAATCGCCTTAGCGCCAGCCAAAATAGTGGCAATCTCAGCTAAAGATGATTTGGGCAATACTTCCACATGAGAAAACTCCTTCGCTAATCGAACTGAACGTTCATATTCATGATTAGATCCCCATGGTAGCTTAATTTTATAGCCTGTCGGTGCAATAAGTTTTATTAATGTTCGCCATTCGCTCTCCGTCCAATGTTTATCATCTCGGGTAGTTGAATGAAGAAAAACTAAATAGCACTGATTATCTTCGGGTAAAACAGATAAAAAGTGTTTAGCTATCGCATAATCTCCTACCTTTTTGGGCAAAGGATAATTCAAACTTTGCGCAAATAGCTGCCGCACACGCTCAACGGCATGGACATCTTTCGCAACAAAATGTTTTACATCATAAAACCAACTTGCTAATGGTTCTCTCGCACTTTTTTTGTCTAAGCCGTGTTTAATGCCATTAGCCTTACGTGTAATAAGAAAAGCACTTTTGATCAGCCCTTGAGCATCAATCACGCAGTCATAATGTTGTAACTGTAGTTGTTCAATAAATTGCTTTCGTTCTGCTCGTGTATCGCTTGCAAACCAACTTTTACGCCAACGCCGAATCGCAACAGGAATGACACGATCAACCGCAAAATGCCAACTAGGGATCTGGGCAAAATTTTCTTCAACTACCCAATCAAAACGAATATCTTTAACGGCATTGCTTGCATCAGTTAATGCTGGTAATGAGTGTAAGACATCGCCCATCGATGAGGTTTTTACTACTAAAACTCGCTTAGTCATAATGGTTATTCCGCTACCAGATGAGATGCGTCATTATCAAGTAGCTTCATTAATCGTTCAAACACAAGTTCAGGCTTTATATCAATTAGGCTTTGATGGTAGCCCGCTTGGTCATCCCCTCTACGTACTTTATGATAACCACTAATTAATCGAATAATTTCAGCTTTATCTGATAATGGTGGTGTAAAATCTGGGCTACTTGGGCCATAGAGCGCAACTAATGGCCGACCTAAAGCAGCAGCAATATGCATTAGGCCCGAATCATTAGAGACAATAGCTTTGCAGCAAGCAATCAAATTAACCGCTTGTTCTAACGAGGTTGAACCGGCTAAATTGATACATCTTTCAGGAAATGCCATTTGGCTAATTATGGCATCACCAACTTGCTTATCTTTATCTGAGCCAAAAATAACAATTTTTGCTTCTTGTTCAACTAACATATCAGCAAGCTTGGCATAGTGATAATCAGGCCAACGCTTAGCGGGGCCAAACTCAGCACCAGGGCAAAAACCAATTAACGGCATCTGCTCAGGTAAGTTGAACTCAATTTTAGCCTTAATGGCATCTTGAGCTTCAACAACAAGCTTTGGATAAAGTAACGGTTTAGGCAAATCGTTGGCTGAAAGCACTTTATCCTTTGGATAAGCTAAAGCAATATAGCGCTCAACCATTAATGGAAAAGCTTGTTTATCAAGCGTGCGAATATCATTTAATAAACCATAACGCTGTTCACCTTTCCAACCCGTTCGTTTAGGAATACTAGCAAAAAATGGAATCAACGCCGATTTAAATGAGTTCGGTAATACTATCGCCTGCTCATAATTATCATTACGTAATGATTTACCAAGCTGATACCGCTGCTTTAAGGCAAATTGTCCATGACCGAGTGGCATTGGAATAGCTTTACTCACTTCTGGCATTTTATTAAGCAGTGCACGGCACCATGCCGGTGCCATTACCTCAATTTCAGCTTCAGGGTTGATTGTTTTCATTACCCGATAAAGGCTTTGTGACATCATCATATCACCTACCCAAGACGGTCCGATAATTAACGTTTTCATACGGGCTCTCAAAAAGACAAATTATACTGTAAACTTATTTAGCATTTAACCACTGCATATATTCTGCGGTGCCTTGCGCAACGGTTTTAAACTCAATTGGGCAACCTGTTTGTCTAAATTTAGTTAAATCTGCTTGGGTAAATGTTTGATAACGGCCCTTTAGGTGGTCAGGAAATGGCGTGTACTCTATTTCACCAGTCTGTTTATAAGCTAGAACGGCATCAGCAACAGCTTGGAATGATTCTGCTCGCCCCGTGCCACAGTTATAAATGCCGGATTTTTGATTTTGCCAAAACCACAAGTTAACAGCCACAACATCGTCTACATGAATGAAATCACGTTTAAAAGTATCACTTCCTGCAAATAATTTAGGTTTTTCACCTTGATTAATTTGTGTATTAAGATGAAATGCTACGCTTGCCATACTGCCTTTATGCTGCTCTCTTGGCCCATAAACATTAAAATAACGAAACCCACACACTTGTGATTTGGCGCTTGGTAAAATTTCACGAACATATTGATCAAATAAGAACTTGGAATAACCATAAACGTTTAACGGCTTCTCAAATTGTCTATCTTCAATAAAATTATCCGTTCTGCCACCATAAGTTGCCGCTGATGAGGCGTAAATAAAGGGAATAGTGTAATCAAGGCAATAATGTAGTAAGTCTTTAGAATAACTGTAGTTATTTTCCATCATAAACTTGCCATCCCACTCAGTCGTTGACGAGCAAGCACCTTCATGAAAAATAACGTCAATACCTAAATCTTCACCTGAAACGATTGCGGCAATAAATTCGTCTTTATCCATATAATCAGCAATATCAAGATCGACAAGATTGCTAAATTGCGTCCCGTTCGTCAAATCATCAACCACCAAAATATCATTTCGACCTTGGGCATTTAATCCCTTAACGATGTTACTACCAATAAAACCCGCGCCGCCTGTTACTACTATCATAATATTTACCTTTCATACTAAAATAATTTATTAATATAATATCGAGTTGTTGGTTATTTTCATAGTCTTTAACAAAATATCAACTATTGTATGCCAACATAAAACTAATCCTTTTTCGCTACTACATGAATATATCGAGCTAAACCAATGTAAGGCTCTTGCTTGCAAAACTGCTTTTCTAATTCTAACAATTGCTCAAAACGAGTTTGTTGCTTTTGTTTATCAGCTAAATAATCGTGAAAAATACGAATTCCCGTTCTATTAATTATATTAAAACTCAGCTGTTCAAGCCAATAATAGACATCATCTGGCTTTCTAGGATGATCTGGTGATAGTGTTTTCTTTTTGCGTTTATTTAAATCAGTTTGTGCATAACCAAAATTACCAAGTGTTACAGTTCTAAATAATAAGCCATGATAGTTATAAAACATCAGTGATAAAATACCATCAGGCTTAAGTAACTTTTTTAGTGATGATAACAGCCCAGGCCCATCAACAACCCACTCTAATACTGCATGACAAATAACAATATCAAAGGAACCAGATAATTCTTGAATAGCGCAATGTTGATAGTTTAAAGAAACATCATCGGCCTTGGCTTGTGTTTTAGCAACATCAAGCATTTGTTGTGAAATATCACATAGTGTAACATCGTGTCCAAGTTTAGCCAGCTTACAGGCCATTTGACCTTGCCCACCTCCAGCATCGAGGATAGAGAGTTTTTGACTTTGCGGAAATTGCGCTAATATTGACACCATATCCTGCCAAACAATAACTTCGCGAATTTTACCCTTCGTTGTGCCATAAATATTCTTAGCAAATTTGCTGGTAATGTCATCAAAGTTACGATCGATATTTATACTCATGATTTTTGACTATGTAATGCAGCAACTTCTTGATCTAGCTGTTTAATTTTATCTGACATCATTTGATAACAATGATTCATCAATGCCTTCGCCTCTTCTTTTTTCATGTTAGATGTATCAATAGGAGCGAGCATTTCGGTGATAACATAACCGTTATTCCAGCGATTTAATTTAATTTGATTAGTATTAGAAATGCAAATTGCTACAATCGGAACACCTGCAGCAATTGCAGTACGAAAGGCACCGGTTTTAAATGGCAATAACCCTCGTCCATTACTACGTGTTCCTTCTGGAAACATCCAAATAGAAAGGCTTTTCTTTTTAATTTCATTAACCACTAACGTTAATGTATCACGCGCTTTCGATTTATTATCGCGATCAAGTAAAATATTGCCAGTTAGCCAATAAAGCGGTCCAAAAAAAGGCACCCATACTAGGCTTTTTTTACCGACAGTAACGGTTCCAGATTGTACAATTTGGCCGGCAACTAAAATATCATAATTATTTTGATGGTTAGCAATAAATACGCTGCTACCAATATTTTCAATATTTTGGTATTTACGGGTAATCACTTTTACACCGAATAAAACCCTAAAAGTCACACTGAAAATATGCGCAAATACTGCTACGTTCTTAGGATTACGAGGATTAAATAAGCAAAAAACAACACCGCCAACGCAAATCAAAACACCTAAAATAATACCCACCATCAATCTAAAAATAAAAATCATAATTTACCTCTCAAATTATTGTAAGCTATTATATGCAACTATCTTAATTAGAGAAACAGATAAATGACGACAACTAATATTGTTTGGTACGATAGTGTAACGCCATTATCAACTCATTTTAATGATGTCTACTTTAATAGTGATGGTGCAATTGCTGAAACACGCTACGTTTTTATTGAAGGCAATAAGTTAAATGAACGCTTTTTAGCTCACACTCAATCAACATTTACTATCGGCGAAACTGGATTTGGCTCAGGGCTTAATTTTCTTATTGTTTGGCAGCAATTTTGCCATTTTAGACAAAAAAATCCCAATCACCCATTAAAACGACTGCAATTTATTAGTATTGAAAAATATCCGTTATCAGCAGATGAATTACAGGCAATTTATAGCGCAGTGATTAATGAGCCTGATTTACTTAACCTTGCTAGACAACTTGAAAAACAGTGGCCTTGCCAATATTGCCAATTTCCTGATGTAGATTTAAACGTGTTTTTTGCCGACATTAACCAATTTTCATCACAATTAATATCATCAAATTTGCTTATTGATGCTTGGTTTTTTGATGGTTTTTCGCCAGCCAAAAATCCTAGCATGTGGTCAGCTGAGTTATTTTCAGCACTATATGAACGGACGGCACATAACGGAACATTTGCTACTTTTACGGCGGCTAGCGAAGTTCGACGCAATTTAATCAAGGCAGGCTTTAATGTACGCAAACATCAAGGCTATGGAAAAAAACGCGAAATGTTAATTGGCTGTAAAGGTTAATAATTAAAGCATACCGATCTATTTACTATCGATAAAATATCGCGATAAAAGTAAAAATTTAAAACAAATTTCCACATTCTAGTTGAGGATTATCCATAATTGATTATATAATTACAAGCCTGATTTAACAGATTACTGATAAGTAGTCAATTATATACGCTTGAGGTCTATTCGTGCCTGACATGAAGCTTTTTACTGGCAATGCAACACCAGAGCTGGCAAAACATATAGCAAATCGTCTTTATACATCACTCGGTGATATCGTCGTTAGCCGTTTTAGCGATGGTGAAGTGAATGTCCAAATTAATGAAAATGTTCGCGGTGAAGATGTTTTCATCATCCAATCGACTTGTGCTCCAACTAATGATAATTTAATGGAATTGCTTGTTATGATTGATGCCATGCGCCGTGCATCTGCAGGTCGAATTACAGCTGTTATTCCTTATTTTGGTTATGCAAGACAAGACCGCCGAGTGCGTTCTGCTCGCGTACCAATTACGGCAAAGGTTGTTGCCGACTTTTTATCAACGGTTGGTGTGGATCGAGTTTTAACTGTTGACCTTCATGCTGAACAGATTCAGGGATTCTTTGATGTGCCGGTTGATAATGTTTTCGGTAGTCCAATTATTTTAGAAGACATGCTACAACAAAATTTTGAGCACCCTATCGTGGTATCGCCAGATATTGGTGGTGTAGTGCGCGCTAGAGCGATTGCTAAACTACTTAATGATACCGATATGGCAATTATCGATAAACGTCGCCAACGCGCAAATGAAGCTGAAGTGATGAATATAATTGGTGATGTAGCGGGTCGAGATTGTATCTTGGTTGATGATATGATTGATACGGCAGGCACACTTTGTAAAGCAGCCGATGCTTTAAAAGCACGCGGTGCAAAACGTGTATTTGCTTATGCAACGCACCCTATTTTTTCGGGTAAAGCGGTAGAAAATATCAAAAATTCAAAAATTGATGAAGTTATCGTTTGTGATACGATCCCTTTAACGCCGGCAGTTAAGGCGCTAAAAAATGTTCGTCAATTAACTTTATCAGGAATGTTGGCTGAAGCAATACGACGAATAAGTAATGAAGAGTCTATTTCAGCAATGTTTCACTACTAAATATTATGCATCTTAAGACCAATAAATAATTATTGGCTTAAGATAATATCAATATGACAACCATTAAACTTATCGTTGGACTTGCTAATCCTGGCAGCGAATATGCGCAAACACGGCATAACGCTGGAGCATGGTATGTCGAACAACTTGCCCAGCGTTTTAATCAATCATTAAAAAATGAAGCAAAATTTTTTGGTTATACCGCACGCATCAATATCGACGGTCAAGATATCCGCTTGTTAGTGCCGACAACCTTTATGAATCTAAGTGGTAAAGCGGTTCAAGCCGTTGCCTCATTTTATCAAATCAAAGCCGAAGAAATACTTGTCGCCCATGATGAATTAGACCTTAATCCCGGAATTGCTAAACTAAAATTGGGTGGCGGTCATGGCGGACATAACGGTTTAAAAGATATCATTAGTAAGCTAGGCAATAACCCTAATTTTTATCGTTTACGCATTGGCATTGGCCACCCAGGCGATAAAAATAAAGTGGTCGGATTTGTCTTAAATAAGCCATCACAACCAGAGCAAAATCTTATCGATCAAGCTATTGATGAATCGGTACGTTGTACAGAGGTATTGGTTAAGCAAGGCATAGAAGCCGCAATGAATAGGCTGCATAGCTTTAAAACTTAAAATCGTTACACACCATATTCTTTCCTTGCTAAGTACAGATCCATGATAATGGCAAATCGTTTGTTATTGTTGGATAAACTTATTTATATCCCATAAAATAAAATATCATTATTTACGCAACGACATAATCCCCTTTCACTCCAATTTCTTTTCGAGATATTTTATTTAGATAACATATTAACCATTAAATATATTTAGGTACCTAAATATATTGCAATAAAAAAAATAACCATTATAATAAATTTTAGTTCGGCACCTAACTAAATTTAAAATAAGGAATCTTATGCAAAATAAAATAAAAATTATGGAAAACTTACATTATAGTTTCAACCTCCTTCGCCGTAATAAACACCAAAATAAAGATTTTATACGAGGAAAAGGACGATTATTCTCGCTGCTGAAAGAGAATGAAACAAATGGTATCACACAAGGTGAATTAGCTGAAAAATTAAGAGTTCAGCCCTCATCAATGAGTGAATTAATACAAAAATTAGAGCATCATGGTTTTATAACCAAAAAACAAGATGAAAATGATAGGCGTTCATTTAAGGTTTTTCTCACCGCAGAAGGTCACGATAAAATTACCGAGATTAAAGCAGAAAAAGCACGTTTTATCGATGCACTTTTTAAGGATTTTTCATCACAAGATACTGAATCTCTATCGGCGCTACTCGAAAAATTAACCTTATCACTTAAGGAATTTTCTGAACAGCAGGTAGATGAACGTCATCATCAACATGACCATAAAGAACATCACGGTCATCGACATGGTCGGCATCACCATGGCGATTCGCACCGA
Source organism: Orbaceae bacterium lpD02 (assembly GCA_036251875.1). Lineage (NCBI taxonomy): Bacteria > Pseudomonadati > Pseudomonadota > Gammaproteobacteria > Orbales > Orbaceae > Orbus > Orbus sturtevantii. The sequence goes on from CP133960.1 coordinate 1,300,305, forward strand.
CATCACCATGCTCATGATAACCGTATTGACAAAAACAGTCTTGAACATCAGTGAGCCAATATTGCCAGCCATCAGGCTAGCAATATTTTATAACAATATCGTACTTTCACTCAAAAAAGGCTTTACGAATCGCGTATTCAACTCCGCGGATCTCAGCAAGTCCACGCAAGCGACCAATCGCTGAATAGCCCGGATTTGTCTTTTTCTTTAAATCGTCTAACATTTGATGCCCATGATCTGGACGTACCGGAATAAGGCGCTTATGACCTAATTTTTTACGGCGCTCTTCTTCGGTCACTAAAGCTTTAATCACCGCATACATGTCTACATCACCCGCTAAGTGATCCCCCTCATGAAAAGATAACGGATTATCTTCGCGCACTGTCGCACGTAAATGAATAAAGTGCACACGATCAGCAAATTTCTCTGCCATCTTGGCTAAATCATTGTCATCTCTAACACCATAAGATCCTGTGCAGAAACAAAAACCATTATGGACCGTATCTACGGTATCTTTGATCCATTGCATATCCTCAATGGTTGACACGATTCGTGGTAAACCTAAAATGGGCCGTGGAGGATCATCTGGGTGAACCGTTAATACAACATCGACTTCTTCAGCAACAGGGACTATTGCTTTAAGAAAATAGGCATAATTTTCACGTAATTTAGCTTTGTCGATACCATCATAAGCAGCAAGCTGAGCCCTGAATTTTTCAAGAGAGTACCCTTCTTCAGCGCCAGGTAAACCCGCGATAATATTCTTTACTAGTTTGTTTTTTTGCTCTGTACTTGCCGTTTCATAATATACCTTAGCGGCCAAAACATCGGATGCTAGGTAATCTTTTTCAGCATTTTTACGCGCTAAAATAAAAATATCAAATGCGGCAAATTCAATTTGATCAAAACGTAATGCCTTTGAACCATCTGGTAGTTCATAAGATAAGTCGGTACGGGTCCAGTCTAATACCGGCATAAAGTTATAACATATAGTATCAATCCCACAAACAGCTAAATTACGAATAGATTGCTGATAATTAGCAATATATTTATCATAATCACCCGTATGGGTTTTGATTTCTTCATGAACGGGAATGCTCTCAACAACAGACCATGTTAATCCTTTGTCTTCAATCATTTTTTTACGTTCTTGAATCTCTTCAACTGACCAAACTTGGCCATTAGGTATATGATGTAAAGCGGTGACAATTCCAGTTGCCCCTGATTGTCTAATGTCATCCAATGATACCGGATCTGTTGGCCCGAACCATCGCATTGTTTGCTCCATTTAGATCTCCTCAATATTACAGTCCAAAAATTAATTTTAATAAAATGAAGAAATAAACAATGCTGGCTAGTTACCAATCTAGTTACTCGTTAACAATAATTGCTACCGGTATAGACTCAAATAGATAACCATCAAAATTTGGATCTTCACTGTCAGAAACAGCCATTAAAGTCTGCTTCACATTTTCTAAATGCTGCCACATCGCCTGTCTAGCAGCTTTTGCATCTTTCATTTGTAAGGCTTGCAAAATTTTCTCATGATCATATAACCATTTTTTACGATAACTATGATCTTGAATACGGCTATGTAACTTATGCCACATTTTACTCGCATGGCGTTTTCGCCATAAATCATCAAGTAAGCTTTCTAGCACTGAATTTTTCGTCGCTTTAGCAATCGTAATATGAAACATTTCATCAGCACTATAATCATCTAAAAGTCCATTCTCAAGGATCTGCCTTTCTTGCTCTAAAATAGTACGCAGCGCCAATATTTCTGACTTTACAATCTGGGTTGCGGCAAATGCAGCAATATTGCTTTCAATCAATTGCCTTGCTTGCAAAAGCTCAAAAGGACCAAAATCGGTTTCTTCAGGTAATGTATCAAATTCAGATAATGTTTCATTTGGTAAACCAATTACATAAACGCCCGAGCCTTTTTTTACGGTAATTAAGTTTTCTAACTCCAACATAATTAAGGCTTCACGAACCACGGTACGGCTAACACCAAAAGTATCAGCGATATCCCTTTCTGGTGGGAACTTATCACCTATTTTATAAGCTCCCCCTTTTAGCAATGACTTTAACTCGTTGCCTATTTCTTGATAGAGCCTATTTACAACTGACATACCACTATTAACCTCGTGAATTTCAAATTTAGGTGAATTATACGCTAATTATCCTAACTATCAGAAGCTTACATTAAATAAATTATAACAAAAAATTGGTTTACCAATATTAAATGACAGATCAATATATTGTCAAAAAACATTAGCAAATAAACCAAAAAACGAGATTTTAGTCACAAAAACAGAAAAATAAAGATGAAATATTTAACTACTAATGAAAATATGTCTAACCAAAATACTAATAAATATTAATCATGGTGAATGAAATGTTAAGCTTAGCAAATCTTCCTCAATCAATAACAAACCGTCCAAACTATAACCGCAATAAGATGGTAGCTAAAATTGTTCATATTGGTTTTGGTGCTTTCCATCGCGCCCATCAAGCGCTATTTACCGACCGACTGCTGAATACAAATCTGAGTAATTGGTCGATTTGCGAAGTAAATATTATTGGTGGTGAACAGCTTATTAGCGATATTCGCAAGCAAGATCATCTATATACCGTTTTAGAAAAAGGAGCGCATAGCGAGCAAGCATTTATTATTGGCAGCATAAAAGAGTCGCTACATGCATCAATCGATGGTATCGAGGCAATTATTGAAAAAATGGCAGATCCCGCTATTGAAATCGTATCATTAACAATAACCGAAAAAGGTTACTGCATTTTGCCTGGAGGATCTGGGCTGGATCTTAACAATCCGTTAATTAAAGCCGACCTTGCCAATCCAAATAACCCGCAATCAGCCCCAGGGTTGGTTGTCGAAGCTTTAGCTAGAAGAATGAGAAAAGGTGTTGCTTCGTTCACGGCATTATCTTGCGATAATATTCCTGAAAATGGTCTCGCCCTTAAAATGGCGGTCATTGATTTAGCCAAGGCACGAGATCCAAAACTTGCCGAATGGATAAATGCCAATACCACTTTCCCATGCACCATGGTTGATCGAATTGTTCCAGCTGCAACGCCTGAAACCTTAACCGAAATAACCGCGATACTTGGCGGCGTACAAGACCCATGTGGTATTGCTTGCGAACCTTTTATTCAATGGGTTATCGAGGATAACTTTGTCACTAGCCGGCCTAACTGGGATCAAGTAGGAGCCGAGTTTGTACAAGATGTACGGCCTTATGAAGAGATGAAACTACGCATGCTTAATGGTAGTCACTCATTTTTAGCTTACTTAGGTTATTTAGCTGGTTATAAGCATATCAACGATTGTATGCGTGATGAACATTATAAAAAAATCGTTTTAAAATTAATGCTGGACCAACAAGCACCGACATTAAATGTTCCTCCGCACGTCAATTTGCAACACTATGCAGACAAATTAATTGAGCGTTTTAGTAATCCTGCGTTAAAACATCAAACCGGCCAAATTGCAATGGACGGTACACAAAAACTCCCTCAACGCATTTTGGACTCAATCCGCTGGCACATTGAACATCATTCTGATTTTTCCTTACTTGCACTTGCTGTTGCCGCTTGGATGCGTTATATCGGAGGGAGCGATGATAATCACCAACCAATAGTCATTCAAGACCCGATGAAAGAGCAACTAATCACATTAGTAAGTAACAGCAACGATGGCACCGAGCGCGTTAATAAGCTATTAAGTTTACATGCTATTTTTGGTTCAGATCTACCGAATAATGAACAATTTAAACAGCATGTCACCGCACATTATCTGTCCTTAATGACTAAGGGCGCGAAACAAACGATAAAAAATTTAAATCACTAATATAGGTGCAATATAATGAAAAACTTCCTTGATGATAATTTTTTACTAGAAACTAATGCTGCCGAAAAACTATATTTCGAGTATGCGCAACAACAACCCATCTACGATTACCATTGTCATTTATCGCCAAAAGATATTGCTGAAAATAGAAACTTTACTAATCTGACCGAAATATGGCTTGCTGGTGATCACTATAAATGGCGTGCAATGCGAACCGCAGGCATTGATGAAAAATTTATTACTGGTGATGCTTCAGATTATGAAAAATACCAGGTTTGGGCTAAAACCGTTCCTTTAACGTTGGGTAATCCAATTTATCATTGGACTCATTTAGAACTGCGCCGCCCTTTCGGTATAAAAAATATACTTTTCAATGAAAAAAGTGCAGAGAAAATTTGGCATCAAACTAATGAAATGCTTGCCATGCCTGAATTTTCGACTGGTGGGATTTTAAAACAGATGAACGTAAAATCGATTGGGACGACAGACGATCCGATTGACTCATTGCAATACCATAAACAGATAGCTGCCGATAATGACCGACCAACAAAAGTGAAACCAAGCTGGCGGCCCGATAAAGTATTCAAAATTGAGTTACCTGGTTTCGTCGAGTATCTTAAACAGCTAGGAATGGTTACCGATATAGAGATTAGCTCATTTGATCAACTACTTTCTGCCTTATCTAAACGCTTAGATCATTTTGAAAAAAATGGTTGTGAAGCCTCTGATCATGCTATCGATATCGCACGTTATGCTGAGATCCCTACCGAAAAAAAACTGAATGAAATCTTATCTAAACGGATTAATAACCAATCGTTAACCGAATTAGAAATTGCCGAGTTTTCAACCGCGGTGCTCGTTTGGTTAGGCAAACAGTATCATAAGCGTAATTGGGTAATGCAACTCCATTTAAGTGCTTTACGCAACACTAACCAAAGAATGCTTAAAATACTAGGTCCTGATACCGGCTTTGATTCTATTGGTGATCACCCTATAGCGACGCCTCTATCTTGCTTACTGAATCAATTAGATTTGACCAACCAACTGCCTAAAACCATTTTATACTGCTTAAACCCTAGAGATAATGAAGTAATTGCCTCGATGATTGGTAATTTTCAAGGCCCCGAAATAGCCGGTAAAATTCAATTTGGTTCCGGATGGTGGTTTAACGATCAAAAAGACGGCATGGAACGCCAGATCACTCAATTATCACAAATCGGCATATTAAGCTTATTTGTCGGAATGTTGACCGATTCACGTAGTTTTTTATCATTTACTAGGCATGAGTACTTCCGTCGTATTCTTTGCAATCTGGTTGGTAACTGGATGGAAAAAGGGGAAATACCTAATGACTTTAATCTAGTTGGCAACATGATCAGCAATATTTGTTATAACAATGCAGCTCGTTACTTTTCTAAATAAATAATAAAATAAATGAAGAGGTAAGTATGAAAGCCTTGGCAACAACAAAAACATTATCCGCAAAAACAACATTTAAAAATTTAAGATGGTTGATTTTAATTTTGTTTCTATCTGGTGTTACCGTTAACTATATCACCAGAAACTCCTTGGGAATTTTAGCATCAGAGCTCATTTCAGATCTGAGCATGACAACACAAGAGTATTCCTATATTGTTGCGGCCTTTCAATTTGCCTATACGATTTTCCAACCGTTATGTGGTTGGTTTATTGATTTTATTGGTTTAAAGTTAGGTTTTTTTATTTTTGCAGTAATATGGAGTGTTGCCTGTATCTTCCATGCGGGAGCGGCTAATTGGATAGAGCTCGCCATCCTGCGTTTTTTTATGGGAGGCGCAGAGGCCGCCGCAACGCCTGCTAATGCAAAAATTTTATCTGAATGGTTTCCCAAAAAAGAGCGCCCTGTCGCCGCTGGTTGGGCGGGGGTTGGTTTCTCTATCGGCGCAATGCTCGCCCCACCGATTATCGTTGTGTTTCACATTGCGCTAGGTTGGCAAGGTGCTTTTATTATATCAGGAATTCTTGCCCTCATCTGGAGCTTTATTTGGATAAAATTTTATACATCACCCGAAAAAAACAGACACCTCAGCCAAGAAGAACTTAAATATATTAAACAAGATAATGAGTCCGAACAAGCCAAATTACCTTTCTTAAAATCATTAAGCTCATTAGTTAAAATGAAAAAATTTTACGGAATTTGCATTCCTGCCTTTTTAGCTGAGCCGGCTTGGGCAACCTTTAGTTTTTGGGTGCCATTATATTTAGCACAAGAAAAAGGGATGGATATCAAACAAATTGCTATGTTTGCTTGGTTACCTTTTCTTGCTGCTGATATCGGTAGTATTGCTAGCGGGTATTTAACTAAACTATACATTCGTCTATTTGGTTACACACGTATTAATTCAATTATTGCTAGCTCTATTACAGGCGCTTTTTTAATGGTCTCTTTAGCATTTGTTGCCATTACCCAAAGCCCTTATATCGCAATTTTACTCATCTCTATTGGTGGATTTGGACACCAAGTCATCTCTTGTATGTTAAGTGCACTTGTCGTCGATAGTTTCGATAAAAATCAAGTTGCCACCATGAATGGTATGCGAGGATCCTCTGCTTGGATAGCAAGCTTTATTTTCTCATTAATTATTGGCGCATTTTCGCAAACAATTGGTTTTGGCCCGCTATTTATTGTAATGGGCTTTTTAGACTTAATTGGCGCAATTTTCCTCGTGTCATTAATTTGGGAAAAAAAGCAAAAAATAACTGGGATAGTTCAATAATAAGCTGCCAAATTTAAGGCTATTGAAGCACTATTTTAAAAAATAAAAAGATAGATAAAAGAGGTTGTTTGATGAAAACGTTAAAAAATTGGCACTTCCAAAGTGAAAAAGATAACTGCATAACATTATCTGTTGATAATAAATATACGTTAAGTCTATATATTCTTGAAGAAAAAGTATTTCGGATTTTAATAAATCGCACTAATCAACTAGCGCTTGATAGAACATGGAGTATTGCACCAAATGGAGATACGCCATTAGAAGGTCGCGATAGGCTAAGTACTGAAGGCTTTTCATTACCTAATTATCAACTAACTAAAGATGAGAATAGTTTAACCGTCAGTACTGGACAATTAAAAGTAGTAATAACCCAACCATTAGCCTTAGCTTGGTACTATAAAAATCCGCAAGGTGAATGGGAATTATTAATTGAAGATCGTAAAACTAGCGCTTATCTCATTAATGCTCATGGCGATGGTATTGAACACTATCAAAGGCGTTATAAAGATGAAAAATATTATGGCTTAGGCGATAAAGGCGGTGACCTTAATTTAGACGGAAGGCGATTTGAACTGCGCAACTTAGATGCAATGGGCTTTAGCGCAAAAAATACCGACCCATTATATAAATTAATCCCATTTACGATAACCAAACGCAACGATGTCAGCTTTGGGCTTTTTTATGATAACTTAAATAGTGGTTGGGTTGATTTAGGCACTGAGCATGATAACTACCATCTCTCTTATCGCAGCTATAAGGGGCAAGCCGGTGATATTGATTATTACTTCTTCCTGGGCCCAAAAGTGCTAGATGTGACTAAATCGTTGATAAAATTAACGGGTAAAACTTTTTTTGGGCCTAAGTGGAGCCTTGGTTATAGTGGCTCAACCATGTATTACACTGATGCACCTAATGCACAAGAACAGATGCAGCATTTTATCGATTTATGCCAAGAACATGACATTGCATGTGATTCATTTCAACTCTCATCAGGTTATACGTCAATCAATGGTAAGCGTTATGTGTTTAACTGGAATTACGATAAATTCCCAGATCCTAAAGCATTTACCAAATCTTACCATGATGCAGGCCTACGTATTGCGGCTAATATTAAACCGTGCCTACTGCAAGACCATCCCAAATATAAAGAGATAGAGCAAAAAGGGTTATTTATTAAAGATTCTGAAAGTAATTCTCCTGAACGTTCAGCATTTTGGGACGATGAGGGGTCAAACTTAGACTTAACTAATCGAGAAACATTCAACTGGTGGAAAGAGAACGTAACCAAACAATTACTTGATATGGGAATTAACGCAACTTGGAACGACAATAATGAATTCCAAGTCTGGGATGGCGAAGCAAGATGTAACGGTTTTGGCCGTGAGATAGCCATTAAACATATTCGCCCCGTAATGCCATTACTCATGTGTAGAGCCTCGATGGAAGCACAACAAGCCCATAATCCAAACATCCGTCCTTATTTAATTTCACGTTCAGGTTGCGCAGGTATTCAACGCTACGTTCAAACTTGGTCAGGAGATAACTATACCAGCTGGGAAACGTTACGTTACAATATTAGGCAAGGTCTAAATATGAGCTTATCTGGGCTATATAACACGGGCCATGATGTGGGTGGATTTTCCGGCCCTAAACCCGATGCCGAACTTTTTGTCCGGTGGGTGCAAAATGGTATTATGCATCCTAGATTTACCATCCATTCGTGGAATGATGATCATACCGTCAATGAACCTTGGATGTACCCTGAAGTAACGCCAATCATTCGCGACATGATCTATTTGCGTTATCGGTTACTCCCCTACTTTTATAATTTACTTTGGCTTGCTCACCATAACGATGAGCCAATGTTAAGACCCACATTTTTGGATCATGAACATGACCCAAAAACGTTTACAGAAACTGATGACTTTATGATTGGTAAAGATCTCTTAATTGCCAATATTGTTGAGCAAGGTCAAAAAGAACGTACCGTTTATTTACCTGACAATCAAACGGGCTGGTACTGTTTTCACACTCACCAATGGTTTAGCGGCAAACAAGCGATTACGCTACCGGTGCAACTTGAAAACTTTCCGATTATGGTTAGAGCTGGGGCAATAATCCCTATCTCAAATCGCCTAGCCTATGTAAATCACAAGCAAGATGATTATCGAGAATTTAAAGTTTTCCCAATTAAAGGTAAGGCAGCCTCATCGGGTGAATTTTTTGAAGATGATGGCGAAAGCTATAGTTATCAAAACAATAACGCGTTATGGATCAGCTGGAAAATCGAATCGGCAAACAACCGTATTGATTTAACGTTAACAGCCAAAGGTGACTATATTCCGGCTTGGAAAGAGCTGATTATCACGTTGCCAATAGGCGAAACAAGGACGCTTTATATTAACAATAAAGTAGCAGATAGAATTTTACTGACCGAAATAAAATAGTGTAGCGCACTTTTTTAGCACGCTTTAAATATAATTCACCACCATGCAAATCAGGTGGTGAATTATAAATAATTACGCTAGCGCTTATAAGCTTAGTATTATTTTACTGAATTCATTTCAAAATAAAATTAATAATCTTTATTTATCAAACCATTAGGCTCTTGCTAATAACGCAAAAGGAATAGCGAAAGCTTAGTTATGTCCACATTTAATCACACTGTATTAAAAAGGAATAATTATGAAAAAAATAAAGCACCTGCGTTGGTACATGATTTTACTTGTTTGCTCGATCACTATTATTAATTATCTCGATAGAACCGCTTTAGGTATTGCTGCACCAACGATTATGAATTCTATCGATATAGATAAAGAGCAATACTCATGGATTGTATGCGCCTTTCAACTTGCTTATACCATTGGTCAACCGATTATGGGATTTTTTATTGACACAATAGGGCTAAGATTAGGCTTTGCTATTTGCGCGATAATTTGGGGGCTGGCAACGATGGGACACGCCTTAACAGGTTCATGGCAAGGGTTGGCGTTTATGCGCGCAATTATGGGTTTTAGTGAGGCATCAGTGATTCCTGCGGGTATAAAAACAGCTTCGGCCTGGTTTCCCGCTAAAGAACGAGGCATTGCAGCAGGTGTATTTAATATGGGTACATCGTTTGGCGCTATGCTTGCTCCCCCTTTAATCGCTTGGTGTATCTTGTTTCATAGTTGGCAATTCGCCTTTATAGTATCAGGAAGTTTGGCTCTTATCGCGTCGATTGTGTGGTTTATTTTTTATCGAGATCCTAAAGATGCCAGACATTTATCACCTGAGGAACGTCATTATATTGAATCAGGACAAGAAAAATACTTAGCAGCAACTAAAAAAGACAAAGTATCGTTTACCGTAATTCTTAAACAGCGTAATTTCTGGGCAATCGGTCTTACACGCTTTCTTGCTGAACCTGCGTGGGGAACAATCAATTTTTGGGTACCCATTTTCTTTGTTGAAACCTTACATTTTAGCTTAAAAGAGATTGCCATGTTTATCTGGCTACCTTTTTTAATGGCAGACTTAGGATGTTTAGCCAGTGGATTTGTCGCAAAATTCTTTAATGATCGCGGTTTTTCATTAGTGAATTCGCGGCTTCTTACCTTTACGATTGGGGCAATAATTATGATGACAATCGGTTTGGTCAGCATGGTCGAGAACCCTTATCTTGCTGTATTTTTAATTAGCTTAGGTGGATTTTCTCACCAATTATTATCAACGGTAGCTTCAACATTAGGGTCAGATTTATTTAAAAAAAATGAAGTCGCAACCGCAGTTGGGATGACGGGAGCATGCGCTTGGAGTGGACAGCTTATTTTTAACCTATTTATCGGTGCGTTTGTCCATCTTATTGGTTTTGGGCCTTTTTTTATTGCACTCGCTTTCTTGGATGTTATTGGTGCCATTATTCTATGGATTTTTATTAAAGAGCAAAAAATAGTTGATGAGCAACCCATTATCATTCATTAAATATGATTCAAATATGGCGCGGTGAGATATTTACACCTCGTCGCCGTTTAGCGTAAAAATTTATTTAACAGAAACAGATTAAATTCACTTAACCATGATATAGGTCTCATTGACTAGCTATTTATAAATAAAAGCTTATCTGAGGTCTTATATTTATATATAATATTAATGCTAATTTTATTCACATTTATGACACGAGTTAATTATGAAAAACTGGAAAAGAAGTGCTGAAGAAATTTTAACTATGGGTCCTGTTGTCCCTGTTATCGTTATTGAACGAATTGAAGATGCCGTGCCGTTAGCCAAAGCTCTGATCGCCGGTGGTGTTAAAGTGTTAGAAGTAACATTAAGAACGGCCTGTGCCCTTGATGCCATTAAAAAAATTATTAAAGAAGTTCCTGAAGCGGTTGTTGGTGCGGGAACCGTTACCTCAGTTGAGCAACTCAAACAAGTGACCGAGGCTGGAGTCGAATTTATCATTACCCCTGGCATTACTGATTCAATATTAAAAGCAGCTGTTCAGGGTAGCGTTCCCGTTATTCCTGGTATCGCAACAATATCTGAACTATTAACCGCACAGGAATATGGCCTAACGGCATTAAAATTTTTCCCTGCCGAAATTAACGGCGGTGTTGCTGCGCTAAAAGCGTTTGCCGGTCCATGTGGTTATATGAAATTTTGTCCAACAGGCGGAGTGAGTCCTAAAAATTACCGTGACTATCTTGCGCTAAGCAATGTTTTATGTGTTGGTGGTACGTGGTTTATTCCAACTGATGCCATAGCTCAAGGTGATTTTGCTAAAATTACTGAACTGACAAAAGAAGCGGTCACTGGCGCCAAGTAAACTCAAAAAATCCTACCGCATAGCAAATATAACGGTAGGATTAATAGCATCCTATAACTTAGCTACGTAAGCCTTTACCACTTTCAATAATTTTCCAAGCGATACCGTACATAATAATAACAAATAGAATTAACATGGTAAAAGTCATCGTTAACGACACGTCGGAAACACCTAAAAAGCCATAACGAAAGCCGTTAATCATATAAACGATAGGGTTAAGCTTAGAGACCCATTGCCAAAATACCGGTAACAGTGTTAGTGAGTAAAATACCCCACCTAAATAAGTTAATGGCGTTAATACAAAAGTAGGGATAATGCTGATATCATCGAACGATTTCGCATAAACTGCATTTAGTAGCCCAGCTAAAGAGAATAAGATCACCGTCAACAATAAAGTAACAATAATAATTAGCCATGAATGTACATCATAACTAACAAATAGCATTGAGATAATTGTGACTAAAACACCTGTAAAAATCCCCCTAGCAACGCCACCACCCACATACCCCCAAATAATAATATGAGTGGGTACTGGAGCAACCAATAGCTCTTCAATGTTATGCTGGAATTTAGCACTAAAAAAAGAGGAACATACATTGGTATATGAGTTAGTTATCACTGACATCATAATTAATCCCGGTACGATAAATTGCATATAACTAAAACCGCCCATATCGCCCACTCTTGAGCCAATTAAATTACCAAAAATAATAAAATAGAGCGACATGGTAACCACAGGTGGAATTAAAGTCTGTACCCAAATACGTAAAAAGCGTGTGACCTCTTTACGCCAAATACTTTTTAATGCAATCCAGTATAAACTATTCATGTTTATCTCCTTGCGATTGGCTAACGAGATCAATAAAAAGCTCTTCTAAGCGATTGGTTTTATTATGCATGCTAATAATACTAATTCCTTGCTGCTCAAATAAATTAAATAATGGATTTAACCCCTGCCCTTTGGTTATTTCAACTTCAAAAGAGCCCTTGTCGCACATTTTAAATTGGTAACCGTCTAAATGCGGCTGTTTGTCTATTGGTAAGTAATCAAATACCATCGTTTCTGAGGATGAATTAGCAAGTAACGCTTTCATTGAGGTATTAGCAATTAATTCACCATGTTGAATAATACCAATATTGCGACAGAGCATTTCGGCTTCTTCTAAGTAGTGAGTAGTTAAAATAATGGTGATCCCTTGCTGGTTAATTTTACGTAAAAAATCCCACATTGATCGACGCAATTCAATATCAACTCCAGCCGTTGGCTCATCTAAAATAAGTAATCGAGGCTCATGTACCAATGCTCTGGCAATCATTAATCGACGCTTCATCCCACCAGATAACATCCGAGCACGGCTATCGCGTTTTTCCCATAAGTCTAAAATCCGCAGATATTTTTCAGCTCTCTCCATAGCGAGCTTACGCGGTAAACCATAATACCCGCCTTGATTGGCGACAATTTGGAAAACGGTTTCAAAGGGATTGAAATTAAACTCTTGCGGAACGAGCCCTAATTGGCGCTTAGCATTAACGATATCAGTATCTAAATCATAACCAAAAATTTTAACTTGCCCTGATGTTTTGGTCACAAGTGAACTAATTATACCAATCGTCGTTGATTTACCCGCACCATTAGGTCCTAACAAAGCATAAAAATCCCCCGCTTGCACGGATAAATTAATACCTTTTAGTGCCTTAACACCATTTTTATAGGTTTTTTGGAGATCGACTAACTCCAGTGCTGGAACTGATGACATAGAAAAATCCTAAATGTAAATAAAACATATTAAATCAATATAAGCTTATATTTTGTAATTTCAACCAATTCCACTGATTTAAATTAATCAAGTTTCGAACTTTGTTGTTAAAATCATACAAAATATTAGCTATAGCATAGTTCTTTTTAATACAGTCAGTTAAATGAGCGCTATCTAATATTTTATTGAGTTCCAAACCCAGCTAGAAAACTAAAATAAATCCAAGCATAAATTAATCTCCATTAAAAAAAAACTTGCATATTACTCGAATAATCAAGTATCATGCAAGCTAATTAATTTACATAAGGATGACTATGAATAAGGTAGAATTGTTTTTGAATCAGCATATTGTTAATTCATTATTGAGTAAAAAAATAGACTTAGCTTTGAGTGTACATGGTATAAGTTTTACAGAGTTTGTTTTACTATATCAATTAAGCTTAAATCAAAACATGGGATTAAACAGAATTTCGCTAGCAAATAAAGTGGGATTGACCGCTTCGGGCATTACGAGAGTTTTATCTCCTTTAGAAAAAAATGGCATAGTAGTTAAAAAAAATAATACTCGTGATGCTCGAGAAAGCATTGTATTGCTTAGTGATACAGGCCAAGAACTATTAAAAAATGCCATGACTACAACCGATCTGACGGTAGAAAATATTTTTTCGCTATTAAGTACTAAAGAGTTATTAGCGTTACAATCACTATTGAATAAATTAAAAATATAGTACTTTTATATAAACAGTACTTTTATATAATAATAGAGGTGTCAAACGCACCTCTATTATAATTTATTAGCTCCCAACTCTTCGGCTAACAATGATTTTTTATCACTTCATGTTATTTGTAATAATAATTAATATTCACTTATTTCCCAATACAAAACGAACCAAAAATTTTGCCTAGCAAATCATCTGAGGTGAATGCGCCGGTAATTTCACTTAATGATTCTTGCGCTAATCGTAGCTCTTCCGCCAGCAGCTCGCCAGCATGAAAAACCATTAATTGCGTGAGGCCACTATTTAAGTGTTGCGCTGCATTTTCTAGTGCATTTAAATGACGGCGGCGCGCTAAAAATCCTCCTTCAGCTGTCGCGGCAAATCCCATACTATCTTTTAAATGTTGGCGCAATACATCAACACCATCGCTAGTTCTTGCTGATAAGCGAATAAGTGAGTAACCATTCACTTCACTATAGCCCAGCTGTTCGCTCGTCAAATCAGCTTTATTACGGATAACGGTAATAGGAAGGTTGTGAGGCAGATGCTGCATAAATTCAGGCCAGAGCTTATCAGGGTCGGTTTCACTTGTGGTGGTACCGTCAACCATGAATAGCACCCGATCAGCTTGAGCAATTTCAAGCCAAGCTCTTTCAATACCAATGCGTTCAACCTCATCACTTGCTTCGCGCAGTCCTGCTGTATCAATAATATGCAGTGGCATACCATCGATGTGAATATGCTCTCGCAATACATCACGAGTCGTACCAGCAATATCGGTAACAATCGCCGCATCCCGGCCAGCTAAGGCATTAAGTAAACTTGATTTACCTGCATTTGGGCGCCCCGCAATCACCACCTTCATGCCTTCGCGTAATAATGATCCTTGCTTAGCTTCTTTACGAACATCATCGAGTTGTGCAATAACAGCAACTAGCTGATTTTCAATTTTACCATCTGATAAAAAATCGATTTCCTCTTCTGGAAAATCAATCGCCGCTTCGACAAAAATTCGTAAATTAATCAGTAATTCGACTAAGCTATTTACTTTATTGGAAAACACGCCCTGTAACGATGATATGGCTGATTTAGCGGCTTGCTCTGAGCTTGCATCAATCAGATCGGCTATCGCTTCAGCTTGTGCTAAATCCAATTTATCATTTAAAAAAGCACGCTCTGAAAATTCACCCGGACGAGCTATACGCACGTGAGGGATCATTAAAATACGCTTTAATAGTAAATCTAAAATAACTGGACCACCATGACCTTGCAGTTCTAAAACATCCTCACCAGTAAACGAATGTGGATTAGGGAAATATAATGCAATTCCCTGATCAATAACTTGGTTGCTCTCATCCATAAAAGGTAAATATTGCGCATAGCGAGCCTGCGGAACTTGTCCTAATACTGCATACGCAACAGTTTTGGCTTGCTCGCCTGATATACGTAAAATTCCAACCCCGCCTCTGCCTGGAGGGGTAGCCACTGCCACTATTGTATCTAAACTCATATTATCTATTCATATCGTTATGGTATTAATCGCTAATAATATCATGGCTATAAAAATCAGTTATACTAAATTTTATAATATTAAAATTATGTTTTATCTATGTGGAAACGAGCAATTTTATGCCATAATCAGTCGCTACCATATTTTGCAGCATAATTTGCAAAGGTTTTAGTAAAAAATATTCATTAGTTGGTTTCCCCCTTTTAATTGAATAACTAGTTAGACAATAAAAAGATAAGTTAAATAAGGTATTTTGATGAGTAAATCTGAAATAGCAGCTGAATATCAGCTAAATGCTCGTCGATTAAATAAGAAAGATTTTAAGACATTAGCTCTTTCTTCGTTAGGCGGCACTCTTGAGTTTTATGATTTTGTTATTTACGCGCTATACGTCGACTTGATTGTCGCACCCCTTTTTTTCCCTGATTCGTTAAGCGAATTTACTAAAGAGCTATTTGCTTGGGGAATATTTGCAGCAGGATATTTAATTCGCCCTGTCGGCGGTATTATCATGGCGCACTTTGGTGACAAAGTTGGCCGTAAGCAAATGTTTACCTTAAGCGTCGCGTTAATGGCGCTACCCACCTTTATTATTGGCCTTTTACCCACTTACCAATCAATTGGCATGCTAGCACCAATTTTATTATTATTAATGAGAATGCTGCAAGGCGCTGCAATTGGTGGTGAAATGCCTGGCGCTTGGGTATTTATTGCTGAGCACACGCCGAAACAACGTTATGGCTTTGGTGTCGGTACGCTAACCTCTGGTATTACTGGTGGTATTTTACTTGGTTTTTTAATAACGATTGTCATTGATATGTTTTTTAGCAAAACAGAAGTGCTTGATTATGCTTGGCGTATTCCATTTATTATTGGTGGAGTATTTGGTTTAATCTCAGTCTATTTACGTAAATTTTTATCTGAGACGCCTATATTTAAAGAGCTATCCGCACGTAAAGCGCTCGAAAAAAGTATTCCTGTCATATCGGTTATCAAACGCCACAAAATGTCATGTTTATTAGTTGCCTTGGTGACTTGGTCATTATCAACTACAATTATGGTTGGAGTCTTAATTACGCCAGGTAAAATTCTTGGTGGAATGTATCATATCGCGCCTATTGATTGCCGTATTGCTGGTTGCATCGTCGCGTTAATGTTAACAGTTGGCTGTATTTTATTTGGCTGGCTAGAAGATAAAATTGGTACCCGATTAAATATGCTTATTGCGTGGGGTGGCCTTGCTATTACTAGTTTGTATTTTTATGCCTCTTTACATGTAAATATTGATCTTTCTACACTTTATTTCAACTATGGTTTATTTGGCTTATTCACTGGTGCGATAGCCACTACGCCGATTGTGGGAACAAGAGCCTTTCCTCCCGCTATCCGTTACTCTGGCCTCTCGTTTTCGTATAACTTAGCTTATGCACTATTTAGTGCGATTACACCAACCTTAACCTTATATTTGCTAAATTCTGATCATATTTTAGGTCAATATTTTTATATGGGAGCCGGTATTTATATTGCGTTTGTAGCAATTTTAGCCGCCTTAGTCGGTTTTTGGCCGCTGGCTAGGTTAGGTTGGCAATCGCCCAAATAACGCAATTTTAGACAATACTCGCGTGCATTAATTTCGCTCTAGCATTAATGCACGATTTTTATCGTAATCCAATTTTGTCTTAACTTGGCTTTGCGCTAACGTTTGGTTGTAAGATCGTGTTATGGCAAATCTAAATATGGCTTTTTGCCGATTTAGCCTTAACGTCCATTGCGGATAATTCTTGCAATATTCCACATGATTCGTCGGAAGGATGGCAGTGCTGTTGCAAACTAACTAATTGTTTGCGTAATGATGTTAATTCCTCAATGCGTTGATCAATATGCTGTAAATGGCTTGCTAACAGAGAATGGGCACTTTGATGCTCTAGTTGATTTGGTGCGCCGTCCATGATGGTAATTAACGTTCTGATTTCATCATGGCTCATTTCAAGCGCACGGCAATTACGAATAAAAACTAATCGTTCGAGATGTTTTTTAGCATACACTCGGTAGTTACTTTGTGTCCTATCCGCTTCAGGCAAAAGTCCTATTTTTTCATAGAAGCGGATAGTTTCCGTTGTACATCCCGCCGCATTAGCGAGTTCGCCTATTTTCATTTAACCTTCTCACGGCAAAAACAGTCAATAAAATGGTCATCAACAAGCCCCATTGATTGCATAAACGCATAACAAATCGTCGAACCAACAAATGTGAAGCCTTTTTTCTTTAAAGCCTTTGACATTTTTTCTGAAATATCAGTGCTTGCAGGTACTTCACCTAGATTGGTAAAGTGATTAACAATCGTTTTGCCATCAACAAATGACCAGATAAATTCAGCAAAATCTTCACCATTTTGCTGCATAGCTAAATAAGCATGCGCATTTTTAATAATTGCATTAAGTTTTAAACGATTACGGATTAAGCCGCTATTTTGCATTAATCGTTCAACGTCACTATCGGTCATATTAATAATTTTTTGGGGATTAAAATTGTAAAAACAACGGCGATACTCGTCACGTTTTTTAAGTACCGTTATCCAAGACAATCCTGCCTGTTGACCTTCGAGGCAAATTTTTTCAAATAGCTTAAGGCTATCATACTGCACTTTGCCCCACTCTTTATCATGATAATCAATATAGAGCGGATCATTAGACACCCAAGCACAGCGGATAAGTTTTTTGGCCATTACGTGATCACCTTTTAATTGTTTTTTTAATTTTAATTAGATTTTGCTAAGATTAACACTTCCACTATGATTAATAAACAGTATAGAATACGAGATTATTTAAATAATCTTATATTACTTAATAAGAAAGATAACATCATGCAAAAGTTTAATGTAAAAACCTTTCAGGGCCTAATTCTTACACTACAAGATTACTGGGCAAATCAAGGATGCACTATTATCCAACCTCTTGATATGGAAGTCGGTGCGGGGACCTCTCATCCAATGACGTGCTTAAGGGCTCTTGGGCCGGAGCCAATTAATGCCGCATACGTCCAACCGTCACGTAGACCAACTGATGGCCGATATGGTGAAAACCCTAACCGTTTACAACATTATTATCAATTTCAAGTTATCTTAAAACCCTCGCCTGACAATATTCAGGAACTCTATTTAGGTTCACTAAAAGAGCTTGGGCTTGATCCAACCATCAATGATATTCGTTTTGTGGAAGACAACTGGGAAAATCCAACACTTGGGGCGTGGGGACTGGGATGGGAAGTCTGGCTAAATGGTATGGAAGTAACACAGTTTACCTATTTCCAGCAAGTAGGTGGACTTGAGTGTAAACCCGTTACAGGTGAAATAACCTACGGCCTTGAGCGCTTAGCGATGTACATTCAAGGAGTGGATAGTGTTTATGATCTTATTTGGAGTGATGGAATATTTGGCAAAACCACTTATGGTGATGTGTTCCATCAAAATGAGGTGGAGCAATCTACCTATAACTTCGAATATGCCAATACCGATTTCTTATTTTACTGTTTTGATCAGCATGAACAAGAAGCGCGTTACCTACTTGAGCTTGAAAAACCACTGCCTTTGCCGGCTTATGAGCGAATTTTAAAAGCCGCTCACTGCTTTAACTTACTAGATGCACGAAAAGCTATTTCAGTTACCGAGCGCCAACGTTATATTTTAAGAATTAGGGCGCTGACAAAAATGGTAGCAGAAGCATATTACGCATCGCGGGAAGCCTTAGGGTTTCCTATGTGCAAAAACTCAACGGCATCGAAGTAAGGAGACCAAAATGCAAAAAACATTTCTCGTTGAAATTGGAACAGAAGAATTACCGCCCAAGTCGCTACGCATGTTTGCTGAAACTTTTTCAGCTAATTTTATTGAGCAGCTTGATAATGCGAATATAGAGCATGGTGAAGTACTCTGGTATGCATCACCACGCCGCCTAGCGCTAAAAGTATTAAATTTAAGTGATACACAACCCGATGTACAAATCGTAAAACGTGGTCCAGCAGTTAGTGCGGCATTTGATGCTGACGGCAAACCGACAAAAGCAGCCGAAGGCTGGGCTCGAGGTTGTGGAATCACGGTTGAACAAGCTGAGCGAGTAGAAACAGATAAAGGTGAATGGCTCTCTTATACACTAAATCAAAAAGGGCAACAAGTCGTTAATCTACTATGTGATATGGTCAAAGCGGCATTAATTAAATTGCCGATCCCAAAACCAATGCGTTGGGCTGCTAAACGCGTTGAGTTTATTCGCCCAAGTCATACAATTACCATGCTATATGGCGCTGATATTGTACCAGGAACAATTTTAGACATTGAATCGAACCGTATTATTCGTGGTCATCGTTTTATGGGTGAGCAAGAGTTTACCATTGATAATGCGGATCAATATCCAGAAATTTTGGAACAGCGCGGTAAAGTGATTGCGGATCATAATAAGCGTAAGGCAATAATTAAACAACACGCTGAGCTAGCGGCGCAAAAACTTAATGGTACCGCTGATTTAACTGATAACCTGCTTGAAGAAGTCACTTCATTAGTTGAATGGCCAGTTGTATTAACAGCCAAATTTGAAGAAAAATTTCTCAATGTTCCTGCTGAAGCCTTAGTTTATACCATGAAAGGTGACCAAAAGTACTTCCCTGTTTATGATAAGCAAGCTAAGTTACTACCAAATTTTATTTTCGTTGCTAATATTGAATCAAAAGATCCCAACGTGGTAATTTCGGGTAATGAAAAAGTAGTTCGACCGCGCCTTGCTGATGCAGAGTTTTTCTATAAAACCGATTTAAAACAAAGCCTAGAAGACCGCTTATCAAGGCTTGAAACAGTGTTATTCCAGCAGCAGCTTGGTACGGTTAAAGATAAAGCGTTACGGCTTGAAGCGCTTTCAGGCTTTATTGCTCAGCAAATTGATGCTAATGCTAAATTAGCAGAGCGCGCAGGTAAGCTTGCTAAATGCGATTTGGTAACAAATACTGTTTTTGAATTCCCTGAAACACAAGGAATTATAGGCCGTTATCTAGCGATTAAAGATGGCGAAAATAGTGAAGTTGCAACGGCAATAGAAGAGCAATATAAACCACGTTTTGCTGGTGATGAGCTGCCAAGCACTCTTGTTGCAAGTAGTGTTTCGATTGCGGAAAAAATGGATACTCTCGCGGGTATTTTTGGCATTGGTCAACATCCAAAAGGCGATAAAGATCCCTTTGCGCTCCGCCGTGCAGCGATCGGTATATTACGAATCATTGTTGAAAAAGCACTGCCACTTGATTTGGTTGAGCTAGCAACTTATGCCACAACGCTTTATGGTGACAAACTCAGCAATAAAAATGTAGTTGACGATATTACTAGCTTTATGCAAGGTCGGTTTCGTGCTTGGTATCAAGAACAAGGGTTTGCTGTTGATACTATTCAATCTGTCCTCGCCCGTACACCAACTAAACCTGCTGATTTTGATGCAAGAGTAAAAGCAGTCACCCACTTCAAAACATTACCGGCTGCAACCTCACTCGCAGAAGCAAATAAACGTGTATCTAATATTTTATCTAAGGCTAATGTTGCTATTGCTGATAAAATAAATACTTCAATTTTAGAAGAAGGGGCAGAAGGTGAGCTGGTTAAAAGTATTGTTATCTTATCTGATAAGCTTGAACCTTATTTTGCGCAAGGTCGTTACCAAGAAGCCTTAGTGGAGCTTGCCACCTTAAAAGAACCAATTGATGCATTCTTCGAAGATGTCATGGTGATGGCTAATGATGAACAGATAAAACTAAATCGCTTAGCTATATTAAATAAGTTACAAAATTTATTTTTAAAAGTTGCTGATATTTCACTATTACAATAATTAAAATAGATTTGGTGCCATTTGGTGCCAAATCACCTTAATCAAAGGAGCTGAATTTTGTTATCATTTTCTTCATTACTCTCTGATACCAAAAATTTTATTAGTAACAACTTAGTGTCTGTTACGCTTACGGTATTAAGCCTTGCAATAATTACACAGTTAGTTGATTTTTTTTTCTATCCTAGTATCGACGATTTTTTACCGATTAAACAGTTAATCGAGCTTACAATACAAAAGTATGGTAACCAATCACCCGAAGCACTCTCTCAAACAATTTTAGCATTACCGCAGCAAGAACAACAATCTATTATTCCAGCGGCAATGAGTTATTTAGCCAGAGTCGGAATCATTTTTTTAGCTATTAATTTACTGTCAATGAGTATGATTCTGGCGTTAATTTATACGATATCGTCTCAACAATTATCTTTAGCGAATATGTTAAAAAACATAAGTAGAATGGCGTCTAACATTATTCTTTTTATGCTGATCACTATTCCTGGATTTATTGGTTTATCATTAATCGTTTCAATCATTCCACCTCTTGCCATACCATTAATCATCATTGCTATATCGTTTTATATCATGATCTACTTTGCCTTTTTAACCGTGATTATTGACCCAGTACCACAATATGGCTTTAGCAAAAAGTTAAAAATTGCATTAGCCTTTTTAAGACGAAAAGTTAAATTAATCGTACCTATCGTCGCTATTTGGTTTTTCACCACCTTTCTATTAGATAGCTTTGCGAGTATGTTAATTTCCAATCTGATCGCGCTAATTGTTTTTTATGCACTGAAACTATTGTTAAGTATTATGGCGCTTTGCTACCTTTATCGACTTTATTCGCTTTCTAATAAAGAGTTAGCCTATGACACCAGCAATTAATTTATTAAAGAAATTAAAGATAAGTTTTCAAATCCATCAATACCAGCATGATCCAAATGAAACACAGTTTGGCAAAGAAGCGGTCGAAAAGCTCGATCCAAGTTTAAATGTTGTTGCAGAGCAAGTTTTTAAAACATTAATCATTAGTCTAAATGGCAATCCTAAAGATCTAGCAGTATGTGTCCTACCAGTAGATCGCCATTTAGATCTAAAAAAAGCGGCTAAAGCACTTAATTGTAAAAAAGTTGATTTAGCCGATCCAAATCTAGCACAAAAAAGTACAGGATATTTAGTCGGGGGAATAAGCCCCCTTGCACAGAAAAAACAGCTGCCAACGCTTATTGATCACAGCGCTCAGCAATTTAATACCATGTTTATATCGGGCGGACGACGTGGACTGGAAATTGAAATTGTACCGCAATCGCTAGCAGCGCTCTTAAAAGCGCAATTAATTGAGATCGTAGTTTAGTCAACTAGCGCTTAATGTTAAGGTCATAATTGGCTATTACAGCAAAAATTAATAACATGATTTCGTTTTATTATAACAAAGCAATAAACAATAAATTTTGGGTATTACTGATACAAGAGGTGATTAGATGTTTAACGCGATATTAATTGAAAAAGATGAGACACGTTACCGCGCTCATCTAACTCAACTCAACGAATCACTGTTACCAGAAGGTGATGTTACTGTTAAAATTAGCTACTCTTCATTAAACTATAAAGATGGGCTTGCAATTCGTGGTAAAGGACCTGTTGTTAGGCAATTCCCGATGATTCCAGGTATTGACCTTGCTGGTACAGTGATAGAAAGCCAATCAGAACAATATCAGCTTGGTCAGCAAGTATTACTCAATGGTTGGGGAGTTGGGGAAAAGCACTGGGGTGGTCTTGCACAAATCGCAAGACTTAATAGCCAATGGTTAATCCCTCTGCCGTCAAAATTTACAGCTAAAGATACCATGGCGATAGGCACCGCAGGTTATACCGCCATGCTTGCTGTTACTGCTCTTGAAAAAAACGGTGTAACACCTGCTAAAGGTAAAGTTTTAGTTACAGGAGCGAACGGTGGCGTAGGTAGCTTTGCTATCGCAATTTTAAGTAAACTCGGTTATGAAGTGGTTGCATCTACGGGTAGAATTGAAGAAAGCCAGTACTTGAAAACACTTGGCGCTAGCGAAATAATTGATCGTACTGAGCTCTCTCAAGCAGGAAAACCGCTACAAAAGGAACGCTGGGCAGCTGCGATTGATAGTGTTGGTAGCCAAACATTAGCCAATGTGTGTGCTAGCACAATATATGGCGGCACCGTTGCCGCGTGTGGGCTTGCTCAAGGGATGGATTTCCCAAGTAGTGTTGCACCTTTTATTTTACGGGGTGTAACGTTAGCTGGCATCGATAGTGTCATGTGCCCATACTCTGATAGAGTGGCTGCGTGGGACCGCTTAGCTAATATCATTGCTCAACCCTTACTAGAAAAAATTAGCCATGAAATTACGCTTGAGCAAGTGATACCAACGGCTGAAAAATTAATGACAGGCAAAATTCGTGGACGAATTATCGTTGATGTTAATCGATAATCATACTGAGCATCTTATCAAAAAATCAAATATAATTATTTAATAATAACATGATGAAGTAATGAGAAAATACGATTGCCACTAACCTCATTACTTTACTTCATTTTTATACTTTACAAGTAAATACAATTAATGGCTTATTTTTCACTCAAATAGGCTTAGCCTATAAATAGATTGAATTATTCTTTTTATTCCATTAATGGAATAAAAAAAGCAAATAAAATCATATTTTTAATAAAATAATATGATTATTCACCTTATTTTTCAATATAATCATAATGTTGAAATAAATTCCTACCTAGTATAGTGTATGGTGAATTAGTGTATCAGCAATAGCATTAATTAATCACCCACGGTATTCATAAAGCGATATTTATTTTTTGATGGAGTATATTATGAAATTGTCTAAAAAATTGTTGTTCCCTTTGTCCGTACTTAGTTTATTTATAATTAACTCTCATCAGTCATTTGCAGCAACTAGCATAACAGGGACTGTTGGCGTATCAATGACATTAATTGGTTCATGTTTAATTAACGGATCGCAAGTTACCAACAACAGTTCATTTGGTAATTTAGATTTTGGTACGCAAAATAGCTTATTTAGCCAAGCGACGTCGACAGTACAAGGCAGCGGTGGTACCCAGATGACGATCACGTGTAACGCAGGTGCTGGGTCAACACCGACTATAACACTAGTTAGTGGCGCTAACGACACAAATGCATCAGATTCTTATAACCATGCAATGAAAAATGGCAGTAGCTATATCAATTATTCACTTTATAGTGATCCAGGACATAATACCGTTATTCAGCCTAATACCGCATTTTTTCAAAGCCAGAATACCGGTTCAGCGGAAACCGTTGCCATTTATGGCAAAGCGGTTGGAAAAAGCGGTTTAGCGCTTGGTTCATATACCGATACCATTACATTAAAAATTGATTTTTGATTGTAAATTATTGCATTAGTAATGACGCAAAACAGTATCATATTTTGTGCAAAAAATTACCTTCCATTACTGGCATTGCTTATTCTTGCAATGCCAGTACTTGGTGCTAATAATTGCCAATTAAGTAGTTCAGCAAGTGGTTGCCCAATATTAGTTCAAGCTACGATTTTAAAAGGTTGTCAAATTTCTGGCTCCACGCCATCACATTTAGGCTATCTGGATTTTGGTACCTGGCCCACTTTATCAGATAAAACAGTCACAACCTCATTAACGTTTAATTCATCGATTAAATTAGACTGCACCCCAAATACCACACTGACCATTAGCGTTGACCAAGGGAAAAATAATAATAGTGGCTATAATATGGTAAACTCACAAGGTAATCTGCTTTCTTATCAGCTATATTCAGACAATGGTTTAACTAAACCCTTTAACGCTGGACAACCAATCTCATTATTACTTTCTAATACCAGCAATAATGTTGCCTTGCCAATCTATGGTCTAGTCAAATTGACCAAGAATCTTCCCCCTGGTAATTACAATGACACATTAACAATTAATATTTCTTGGTGATTTGGCAATAAAATAATGGAGTTAATGCTTATGTCGAGTAATGTTTCACTTACCATATATAACCTAAAATTATGGACTACCCCACTTAATTTACTGTTTGTTTTCTTCACTGTTTTTTTTTCCTTACTTGCAAATGCTTCAATCGTGATCTGGCCAACTAATTTGGTTATCGAAAATAGTGCTAAAACAACTATTTTGCATCTAGAAAATAGAGATCACCAACCGATCGTTCTGCAGGCACGGGTTTATCAATGGAAACAAGTCAATGGTGAAGAACAGCTAGTACAGCAACAAAATATAGTTGCAAGCCCGCCAATAATGACCATTGAAGCCAATAGCCAACAAATTGTAAGAATAATTAATAAACAAAAGCCATTAGTCAATGAGGAATTAACTTATCGTCTGATAGTAGATGAAATTCCAACCAAGGATAAAAACCAACAAGGCGTTAGCTTTCAAATGCGTTACTCTTTACCGATATTTGTGTATGGAGAAAATTTACAACACGATTCGGTTATAGATAACATGCAAAAATTTTTAAGTTGGCGTTGGATTGAAAATGGTAATAAAAAGTGGTTAGAACTCAATAATCAAGGCATCACTCACGTTCATTTATCAAGTATTGACCTGCAACAAAAAATGAGTAATCAGCTATCTAGCTATGTATTACCTCACTCCGTCATACGTATTGCTATTAATAATAAACAGATTAAAAAACCACAAAAAATTACAGCCGTAATCAATGGTACAAAAAGTACGACCATAATTAATAATGAATTTTAATAGATAATATTCTAATTAAAATCACTAAAAGCGGTGAGCCAATGAAATATAAACTAAAACGTGTTTCTTTATGCTCGGTGATTATTACTCTTTTGTGGTACACATTGATATCATCCACTTTTGCTAGTTCTATTGATACTTTACCGAATAGCAAACTAGAATTATATTTGGAATTAGTCATCAATGGTTTTTCAACTAACCATATTGCGGCTATAGACTATGAACAGCCTAATTTTTTTATTTCCCCCCAAGACCTGACTATCACTGGAATTGCCCCTTCACATTGGCAGCAACTAATATCTAAAAAAGACGGTAAAATTAACCTAAATCAGATCAAAAACCTTACCGCCACCTATCAACAAGAAAAACAACAGCTCTTAATCACTGTTCCACCTGCTTGGTTACCAAACCAAACCGTCTCATTAAACTCGCAGCAAACTTATTACCCTGCCGAAAATAGTAATGGATTACTATTTAATTATGACGCTTATGTTAGTAACCCTCAAAATGGGGATAGTTATGCCGCCATCTGGACTGATGTGCGTTTTTTTAGCCAAGATGGTGCATTACAGTCCACGGGGTCATACCAGCAGCCATTTAGTAAAAGGGCAAAACGCTATATTCGTTATGATACGAGTTGGCAAAGCTCTAACCAACAATCAATGAGTACGATAGATGTCGGTGACTTTATAACAAAAACATTGTCTTGGAGCGATCCTGTTCGTTTAGGTGGATTACAAATCGCGAAAAACTTTTCTATTCGCCCAGATATTATCACTTATCCGTTACCGCAATTATCAGGAGAAAATAATCTCCCTTCAACGGTTGATTTATTGGTTAATGGTTACAAGGTTGAAAGCTCATCACTCAATTCAGGACCGTTTACTTTAACCAATGTTCCTTTTATTAATGGCGCGGGAGAGGCAACAATTATCACAACTGACGCACTTGGTCGACAAGTATCAACGACAATACCACTTTATGTAACCAGTCGCTTATTGAAACAAGGATTAGCTGATTATAGTTTTAGTTCGGGGTTTATTCGGCAAAAGTATGCAATCGATAGCTTTCGCTATAATCAGTTGGCAATCAATGGTAATTATCGGTATGGATTAACCGATTACTTAACTGCAGAATCGCATATTGAAGCAGCAAAATACTTACAACAATTTGGCGTTGGAAGCACACTGCGGTTAGGTGTTTATGGTGTAATAAATGGCTCTTACGGACAAAGTTATTATGGTAGCAAAGCAGGGAAAAAAATCACATTAGGCTATCAATATAATCACCGTGCATTTAATGTCGCCTTGCAATATAGTACGACCGATAATCAGTTTTTGGGTCTACCTAACCTTGAATATGGTTATCAGATCGAAAATACAAACCGACAAATAACCTTTGGCTTACCATTAGGTCAAGCTGGTAACTTGGTTGCGGGTTATTTTAAAATCAAATCACAAAATCAATCAGCGAATGAATTAGTTAATCTAAGCTGGAACCGTTCGTTTAATCAGTTTGGTAATTTGTTTTTTTCTATCAGCAAGTCAAATCAAAATCATAATTGGACCAGTTTTTTACAATTAATGATCCCGCTTAATCAAGGTAGAGATACCTTATCTATCACCGCAAATAAAGATAGCCAAAATCAATATTCACAGCGTGTTAATTATAACCATAACCAACCTTATAATGGTGGTTTTGGTGGCAATTTAAGTTATCAAAATAATTCACATCAAGATAACTACTACCAAGGTGACATTTCATGGCGAAATCAAAACGTCGAGCTATATAGCGGAGCTTATGGTACCGATGATGATAAGACTTTGTGGGCGAATGCGGTTGGCGCTATTATTTTTATGGATAATCAACTTTATGCTGCTAATTCAGTGCAAGACGCATTTGTCGCAGTATCAACCAACCATATTGCCAATGTAGATATTTACTATGAAAATATATTTGCTGGTAAAACCGATGATGATGGTCACTTATTACTCACTAAAATTCCGGCTTACTATGCCGCTACATACTCAATTGATCCTTTGTCTCTTAATGAAAACTTACAAGTTGATCAATTTGCACAACATGTAGCAGTGAAATCTCAAAATGGCTATGTGCTAAAATTTGCAGTAAACCCTATTACCCCTATTTACTTAACGTTAGTTGATGAACAAAACAAAACACTCCCATTAGGATCAAGGGTCGTCCTTAATGGAAAAAAAACAACTTATATTGGTTGGGATGGTTTTGTCTATTTTGATAATATTGAAGCAGATAATCAGCTACTTATTTATACGCCAGAACAAAACGTATACCAATGTATGTTCTCATCAGATTTAGAATTAAATCATAAAAATGACGCTCTCCACACATTAATATGTCATCAGGAGAAAAACGAATGAAAAATGCTTATTCACCAAAATGGCCTAGTAAACGATGCCAGTTAAAACGCAATATACTGATTTTGCTAATATTATTTACCTCATTACTATGCTATTCACGATATAGCGCTGCAGCTCCAGGCTGCCAGGTGACCCAATCCGTCGGGCAAATTTCCTTTGGTAATATACCATCATTAAATATGGTAAATAAAAGACAAACTGCATCAGCAACTGATATCGGACTCACTTGCGGTGGAGGTCTGCTTAGTATACTGGCTAACACAGATAAGATTAATGCCGTAATATCAACAACAAATAATGCCACGTTAAAAAACAGCAATGGAAGTTCGATTCCTTATGCAATGTATCGCACATCTAATTATGAAAATAAAATTGCTCCTAACTCTGTCTTTAATTACAACAACCCCGTCATATTAGGTCTGCTTGGCTTAGGTAATAGTAATTCAATCAATATCCCGATCTATTTAAAGATAGACCCAGCAACTTATAACCTAGCCGCTGGCACATACACCGATTCGATCACGGTTAATTGGGACTGGGATGTGTGTGCAGGAATTAATGCTTTGGGTATTTGTCTTGGCCGCAGTAGAGGAAAATCAACATGGCTTGGTAATGTTTCATTGGTAGTTCAAAACGACTGCATGGTTAATGCCCCAGATATTAATTTTGGCTCTGCACCGTTAAGCTCATCATTTAACCCTGTCACCCAAACAATTACGATCTATTGTACCAAAGGCGCGAATTATTCGGTGGGTTTAAGTAATGGCGCAAATAATAGCAACACTCAGCGGCGATTAATGTTCAACAGCAACTACCTTAATTATGAAATTTATCAGGGCAGTACCAATAAATTACGTTGGGGAAAAAGTAGTGGGGAACGCCGATTGTCAACAGGTGCTGATATTAATCCCGGTCAAGGAAGTGGAGTAAGCACCTCTATGCAAGGATTTATTTATCAAGCGGCAATATTACAAGGACAAGCAACACCGCCAGCTGGCGTTTATACTGATACCGTGATTTTAGATATTACCTTTTAAGGTTTAGCCAATCAAATTTGATATACTAATATGGAATAAATTTTCAGTATGTTATGTTAGCGAACATATCCAGTTATTATTTTGTTTATATCTGGCAAAAAATATGTTAGATATTGAGCTATAGCCTTGCTAAGTAAAGCAAATGTTAATGGTACGTAATTTATTTATTTAATTGATTATTAATAAATTAATTTTTTTGACGATATAATTGAATATGATATAATCCCGTACTTTTCATTCTCAGGTAACATCGATTTGCTAAAAAAAATCGCTTTAAAGCGGGGTAGCTTAGCTATCATAATCTTTATCATTCTAGCTATTACGAGTGCGCTTTGCTATAAAGAAAGTATCGGTGCAAGCTTCAATAAAGACTATAACACAACATTAAATCAAATTATTGAACGTAAGGAATTACGTGTTGGTATGCTACGCTCGCTCACCACTCTTTATATCGATTATCGCAATCCAAATCAAGCGGGCGGGTTTGAGTATGAATTATTAAAAAGATTTGCCGATTCACTTGAGCTAAAGTTAAAAATAACCTTCGCGAGTAATTTGACCGAGTTAATTGAAAAAAGTAAGCAAGGTAAAATTGATTTAATCGCTGCTGAATTAAAAGGTTATGCCCTTGATGTTGATAACTTTAATACAAGCGCTCCTTTCCATCAAACGACATTACAGCTAGTTTATCGAAAAGGCTCGATAAAACCTTACTCATTTGATGATATTAAAGGTAATTTGACTATCGCGAAAAACTCACTACAAAGTTATGTTTTAGCAAATATTCAACCTGATTTTCCACAATTGAGTTGGAATGAATCTGAAGTGCTTAATCAAGAAGAGTTATTAAAATTAGTCGAAGATCAAGATATTGATTATACGATTGCTAGCAACCGAACTACCGCGATTATGCAAAGAATTTATCCGGCACTAACTGTCGCTTTTGATGTTGTGAATAACCAGCCCAAGACATGGTATCTGCCAAAGTCGCAAGATAATTCATTGTTAAATCAAGTTAATCAGTTTATCAATAAATCACTCAGTGATGGTACGATTAAAAAATTGGAATACCATTATTTTAACTACATGAATAAGTTCGATTTTGTTGATACAAGAGCTTTTCTTCGTGCAATTGAGAAGTCACTGCCTAAGTACCAAGCGTTTTTTGAACAATATGCTCAAGTTAATGATCTTGATTGGAAATTACTGGCATCAATGGCTTACCAAGAGTCACATTGGAATCCAAAAGCAATCTCGTCAACGGGCGTACGAGGTATTATGATGCTAACTAAATCAACGGCTGAATCACTTGGTGTGACTAACCGTTTAGATGCTCAACAAAGTATTAATGGTGGTAGCACTTATTTAAAAAGTATAATCAATCGAATGCCTAAAAGTATTCCTAAGGAAGAACGTGTATGGTTTGCCTTAGCGGCTTATAATATGGGGATGGGTCATTTATGGGATGCAAGAACACTTGCAAGCCAGTTAAATAAAAACCCAGAGAGTTGGCAAGATGTACGGCAAATATTACCGCTTTTAAGCGAAGAGGAATACTATTCAGATCTTAGATACGGCTTTGCTAGAGGTTATCAAGCAGTGCACTTTGTCGATAGTATCCAGAAATATTATATGAGCTTAGTCGGTTATCTGATTGAAAAAGAGTACCGACAAAAGTATATCAATGAAAAAGCCAATCAAGTTACGTCACAATAACGCTATTTAATAGTGTTCAATTTTTTATTTAACTTTATTTCAGCCCTTCGGTGTTTAAAAAACTCACTTAATAACTGCGCGGCATCATCCGCGCAAATTCCAGACTCAACGACTGATAAGTGATTGATACCAGGACAAGACAATACGTTAATAAAAGAGCCTGCCGCCCCTGTTTTCCGATCAAAAGCACCAAAAACAACACGCTTAATACGGCTATGGATAATGGCTCCAGCGCACATAATACAGGGTTCTAAAGTGACATAAAGCGTCGTATCGACTAATCGATAATTATTCAATTTTTTAGCGGCTTGCCGAATTGCCACAATTTCAGCGTGGGCAGTAGGATCTTGACTATGAATAGATTGATTCCAACCTTCACCAATAACCTTGTTATTCTCGACGATCACAGCGCCAACTGGTATTTCACCCTGTTGCTGTGCAGTGTGTGCTAGATTTAATGCATGCCGCATCCAATATTCATCAGAAAAAGGGGTGATCATAATAAATTATTATAAAGAGTTTAGTCCTAGCACATCGCGCATATCGTATAAACCAGTCGGCTGGTTAGCAAGCCATATGGCGGCACGAACCGCACCATTGGCAAATGTCATACGGCTTGATGCTTTGTGGGTAATTTCGATTCGTTCACCAATGTCAGCAAAAATAGCGGTGTGTTCGCCAATAATATCGCCAGCGCGAATAGTTGCAAAACCGATTGATCCTTTGGGCCTTTCACCAGTATGGCCTTCCCGGCAATATATAGCATGCTTAGCTAAATCAATATCAAGCGCCTCAGCAATCGCCTCTCCCATTGCTAAAGCAGTTCCCGATGGAGCATCAATTTTATGACGATGGTGAGCTTCAACAATTTCGATATCGGTATAATCACCCATGACTTTAGCTGCTTTTTCAAGTAATTTAAGTAGAAGATTAACACCAACACTAAAATTAGCGGCAAAGACAATACCAATCTGTTGCGCGGCATCATAAATAGCTTGCTTACCTTGTTCATTAAAACCTGTGGTGCCAATAATCATCATTTTTTTATTGGCAGTACAAAATGCTAAATGGTTTAATGTTCCTTCTGGACGAGTAAAATCAATCAAAACATCAAATTGATCTTTTGCAGGTAAGAGATTATCTGAAGTATAAATGCCTAGTTTACCAATACCCGCTAGCTCACCTACATCAACACCTAATAATGAAGAGCCTTCATGTTCAAAAGCGGCGGTTAATGTAGCATACGGAGATTTAGTTATCGCTTCAATTAACTGGCGGCCCATTCTTCCGCCTGAACCAGCTATCGCGATGCGAATTTGTTTCTTTTGCATATGATGTTCTCTATTTAGTTAATTATTTGCAACATATTGCACCTATTATAGCGGAAATTAGCTAAAAGAAGAAAAACTGATTTTAATTGATTCATTGTTAATAATTATGAATAAAATAGCATCATAACAAAAAAACAGACAAGCCCAATTTAATATTAATGCTTGTCTGTTTTTTGATTATTATTTTCAGCACCTAAACAGTACTGTTGATATCATTTCTTATTCGACACAAAGAATACGTCCATCGCCATTTGAGGTAGCGTAATTAACAACATTACCTTCAACATCGCCGACTAAAAAGTTTTGTGTCGCGGAATAAGCATCTTTAGTCCAATAGTACCAATAAGAAAAATGTTGTTTCAAATTTTCATTAACAGTCTTCATCATATCGCGTTTATCATTAAAGGTTTTCGGCGCATAATAATAAATAGCACCCCATTCACTCGTTAATGGCCCAATACCTCGTATAAAACCATTATTTTTAGCGTATGCACCTGTAGGAGCCAATGTGCCGGTTGAATAGATGGAGTCAGTCAATTCAGCTCGAGTGGGAAGATTATTCACGCCGCATTTTTCAACTGCTTGTATATAGCTTTTACGTGCTGTTGCTGTTGCACTCGTTCCATTGCCTGTAACTTGACCAACAGTAAACCAGCTCCTAGATGGTTTTAAAGCAAAACTATAATAATATGAAATATTCGATATGTTGTTTTTTACTTCAATCGTATATAGCTCACCTTGAGCCGGTTTAATATTACCAAATTTAAACTGACCTTTTGCATAAGTTTGCTGATCAATTAAAGCATTATTAGGGTTGTCTTTCACACTAATTGTATAATTATTAATATTTTGGTGAGGAACAATTTTAAATCTAGCTTCAGGGAAGGCTGTCGTCGGGAATTTTTGTTCCACCCAAGCTTTAAATCCTTTTCTCAATACAAACACATCAGGATCATATGATGGCTGTCGAGCTACTGATTCTCTTCCTGCTGGCCAAGCATTGTCACCATCAGGCCAACCATTTCGAGTATTAACAACTAAAGTGCCTGGTTGCATATAGCAGATACCATCATCGGCATTAATTATAAAATCTTTTTGAACGGTCATCGTTGATGCATTCGGTACACCATACTCAGTATTTACGGCAACATCAAATAGAAGTGAAAATGTATATGGCCCTTGGTAGCTCGTACTACTAACGCAAATATCACTGCCTAAATTTTTAGTTGAATTATTGCTAATGACATTGTCGTTTTTATCTTTCCAAGTATAGCTTAAAGAAGATATGGTATAAGGAATGGAAGTTGAAATTTTATCGCCATTGATATCCGATATATCGCTATCAGTTAGAATAACATCTTTGATAACAGGGCTAATATCAATAAATCGTTCATCTAAAGAGAGATAAACTTGACCTTCGCTGTTAGGTTGATAATCATGAGTAAAACCTAATGAGTTAGTCACTCTAAAATTGATACTATTTTCAAATTTCATTACGGCAGTATTACCTATTTCTGGAGGATGTCCTAAGATATAGTTAATTGTTGTCGCCGATAAAGCACAGAATACATTAGTCGTAAAAACGAGATAAGCTATAAAAAAATAGCGTAATTTTTTTATGAATTTGAATTCATTTATTATGTATAACGTTATTATATTTTTCATCATTAATATGTTCTTCTTTATTATGTTATGGTATTAATCTACGCTTAGAGTATTACATTAAGAATCAGCGAATAAAGTCTATATCAATTTAAAAATAGTCTCAACGAATTTATGCTATACCGATAACTTAATTCAGTAATTTAATAATGTGGTTTGCTTAATTTTATAGCTAAACTATAGCTTTTTAGAGCTGTTCATATCGGTTGCTACTTCATTTTATTGTTATTGTTGCTTGGTATCAGTATCATGAAAAATCGAGGTGGTATTAAAAGGGCACATTATGGCCCTTTGCTTATTATACTATTGCTAATAACTCAACATCGAAAATAAGGGTGCTATACGGTGCAATTGCTGCGCCTGCCCCCTGAGAACCATAAGCAAGCTCCTGCGGGATATAAAGTTGCCATTTTGAACCAACTGGCATTAGCTGTAACGCCTCAACCCAACCTTTAATTACACCATTCACAGGAAACTCTGCTGGCTGGCCTCTCTCTTCTGAGCTATCAAAAACAGTACCGTCAATTAAGCGTCCGGTATAGTGAACTCTAACGCGGTCGGTTTCAGTTGGAATAGCACCTTCGCCTTGCTTTAATACTGAATATTGCAAACCTGACTCAGTCGATTTTATGCCATCTTTATGCAAGTTTTGTTTTAAAAAATCAATGCCAACCTGTGCGACTTTAAGTGCTTCTTGCTCTTTTTCTTGCTGCGCTCTTTCATGAATCTGCCGCAGCGAATCATGTAATACATCTAAAGAAATAGCGGGAGCCTTGTCAGAAATAACATCTTCTAATCCTTGCTTAAGCGCATTAAGATCTAAGTCTTTTAGACCTGATTCTCTTAATTGTTGGCCAATTTGTAACCCTATACCATAACTGGCTTTTTTTTCAACTGTATCAAATATCATGATTTTTCCTTATGTAATTAGATCTCTCACGCTTTCGTTATGTAATGTAATGTAACGTAACTTGTCTTGCAATATTGGTAGCCCTTACATTAACTCTTTTTTTTCAATAAAAATATAGCACAACAAATTTTAAAAAGCGGTCAATAATAGACAACAAAATTAAGGCCACCTAAAAAAAAACCCACTACAACAGAGTGGGTTTTATACAGAACAATTATCAATTATGCTTCTGGCACAATATCAAGAATAATTCTGGCAAAAACTTCACCGTGCACTTGGAATGAAACTTCATGCTCACCAGTGGTGCGAAGAACACCATTAGGTAAACGAACTTCACTCTTAGACACATTAACGCCACGTGCTTTAACCGCATCCGCGATATCGCGGGTACCAATTGAACCAAATAAACGACCTTCCTCGCCCGCTTTTGATGCAATAGTTACTTTTACTAACGCATTAATGTCAGCAGCTCTTTGTTCTGCGGCTTTTAATACATCAGCAAGTTTCGCTTCAAACTCAGCACGTTGAGCTTCAAAAAACTCAATATTTTTCTTGGTAGCTGGAACTGCTTTACCCTGTGGAACCAAGAAGTTACGAGCATATCCTGCTTTAACATTAACTTGATCACCTAAGCTGCCTAAATTAGCAACTTTGTCGAGTAGAATAATTTGCATTATGTTTTCCTCTATTGCTAATTACTGATGATTATCAGTGTAAGGTAATAAAGCCAAATAACGAGCACGTTTAATTGCACGAGCTAATTGACGTTGATATTTTGCACATGTACCTGTAATACGACTTGGTACAATCTTACCACTTTCAGTGATATAACTTTTCAGTAAAGAGACATCTTTATAATCAATCTCTTTAACGCCTTCTGCAGTAAAACGGCAGAATTTGCGACGACGGAAATAACGAGCCATTTGGCAGTTCTCCTATTTAATCTATTAATTTAATTTCGCTAGCATGTAAAACTATTTGCTGGATCTTATTAACCTTTGTGTGTGTACTAATAAAACCAGCGACTAAAATTTTACTGCCCTTTTTAATACTGTGAATCAAGTCGTTTGTCCCACTCATAATAACAGGAATCACACACCACGATTGCCTTTTTAACCCTGCTTCAATTTGTTCTGAAGCATGTTGCAAAAAAAACTGGCAATGCGCTATCCCATTGGGACTTACTTTTCGTATGGGCGCCTTTAAAACGCAACCAGACAGCTCCAAACGATTTTGCATTGATTAATCTTCTGATTCCTCAGAATCTGAATCAGCATCTTCAATATCAACATCGCTAAAGTCATCTCTTTGACTTTTACGATCATCTTTTGCTTTAAGCATTGGAGATACTTCTGTCACAGCGTGTTTAGTACGCATAATTAAACTACGAATTACTGCATCGTTGAAACGGAAGTTATCTTCTAGCTCATCTACAGCTTCTTGATTAGCTTCTACGTTCATAAGTACATAGTGTGCTTTATGCAGTTTTTCAATAGGATAAGCCAATTGACGGCGGCCCCAATCTTCTAAACGATGGATAGTTCCACCAGAGGTAGTTAAAGTACCAGTATAACGTTCAATCATACCAGGAACTTGTTCGCTTTGGTCTGGATGAACCATAAAAACAATTTCGTAATGACGCATTATCGCTCCCTACGGATTAATCAGCTTTCTGTCTGGGTCAACCGTAACCCTATGAAAGCAAGGAACATGAATATGAAGCGGTTGAAATCGACGCGCCATTGTATAGCACTCTATATCAAATATCTAGTGAAATGTATAAAAAGGCTCATTTATTGGTTAAATACAGCCAAAAATATTGCCAATCTATAGCGTTATTTCTGTGAAAGAGTAAACTCATGGTACTCTTTCCTAAGTGTTCTTCTCTGCTCGGGAGTTAACGTCGCAACATGCGAACCGATTAAAGCTGAATGAAGCGTATACAGTACATTTTTTGATAAAAGCTTATTATGCTGCGCAAGCTTAAAGTAGCTTTTGAACGATCCCTGTTTACGAAATGAATCTAAATTAACAATTCCAACTCGAAATAAGGATCGCTCTAATGATAAAGTCATATTAGGTAAATCTTTAATTCTTGACTCTCTCATTTGACGTAAAGAAGCTTTATCTAAAGATGCAGACTTAACAACCATTTGGATAATTTGCTTAAATTGATCTTCGTCTGCCCATAAACTATTGTCTACTTTATAATATTGCAATAATCTTGGAATGGCACCAGTATTAAAAACTAAAGGTTTCATTTTTAACTTAATAAATATAGCTAAATAATCTATATGCCCGCGCAAATACAAATTGTTATCATATATCCATGCAAACATGGCATCATTAATGCAAATTCCTGAGCCCCCAAATAATGACTTAATTGTTATTTGCTTCATTTCGTTATCAGCAAAACATAATGATAACTTGTCGAGAATACTCTTCTTATACTCTTCCATTATGCTTATTTTATCCCCAAATTAGTGAATTAAGTTAGTTAGATAGATAAGGTCACCAATTTAGCCTATTTTTTTTATAAGAAAAACTTTTTATTAGAAATGAAATAGCCTTTTGCGATCTATATTCCAATATTAAACAATGAATTAAATATTTTTTATCCTATTCAATAATGATAAAAAATAAATGTTGGCATACTACAAATTATTATATTAAATAGGGTAATAAAGGAGGGAATAACGCACTATTGGCAAAAAGCCTTGAAGAATCAAGGCTTAGAACGAGGATTAACTAAGTAAATTGAGAAGACTATATTGCCATTTCATCGGTTTCACCGGTACGAATACGAATAACTTGCTCAACATCATAAACAAAAATTTTCCCATCGCCAATTTTGCCGGTTTGAGCCGTTTTTATAATAGTATCGAGGCACATTTCAACAATATCATCTGCAACAATGATTTCAATTTTCACTTTAGGTAAAAAATCGACCATATACTCGGCACCGCGATAGAGTTCGGTATGGCCCTTTTGCCGACCAAATCCTTTTACTTCCGTTACGGTCATACCGCTAATACCCTGTTCGGCTAATGCTTCACGGATATCATCCAATTTGAATGGTTTTACAATTGCTTCAATTTTTTTCATAATTTATTCCTTTTACTTCAGACTTTTCATTACCAGTTTTTATAACCAAATGATGAGGTGATCGGATAACGACGTCCTTTACCAAAATTACGCGACGTTATTTTTGGACCAACTGCTGATTGGCGGCGTTTATATTCATTAGTATCAACCAATTTTATGACTCGACGAATTGTCGCTTCGTCATAACCTAATTTAATTAAGTCATTTACCGATAAATCTTGTTCAATATAGCCTTTTAAAATTTCATCCAAAATATTATAAGGAGGCAGGCTATCCTCATCTTTTTGGTCTGGTGCAAGCTCCGCTGATGGTGGCCTAGTTATTACTCTTTCTGGAATAACATAAGAGAGTGTGTTGCGATACTTTGCTAGTTCAAATACTAATGTTTTAGGCACATCTTTTAATACATCAAACCCACCCGCCATATCACCATATAATGTTGCATAGCCAACCGACATTTCGCTTTTATTGCCAGTGGTTAATACTAACTGCCGGCGTTTATTTGATAACGCCATTAACATAACGCCTCGGCAACGAGCTTGTAAATTTTCTTCTGTGGTATCACGACGAGTATGACTAAACATTGGCGTCAATTGAGCCATAAAAGCATCAAACATCGGTTCGATTGACGTAATATTAAATTCAACCCCTAAAATCTCAGCCTCTTCCTTCGCATCGGCAATACTAATATCAGCCGTATAGCGAAACGGCATCATCACCGCCTGCACTTTATCTTTACCTAATGCATCAACCGCAATAGCAAGAGTCAAAGCGGAATCAATACCGCCAGATAAACCTAAAATAACGCCATTGAAACCATTTTTAGTAACATAATCGTGAGTCGCTAATACTAATGCTTGGTAGATACTTGCTAAATGGCTCTCTTGTGCTTTATTCGAATACTCCGCACCATGGCGATAATCCTTGACGACTAACGTTTGCGCGATAAAAGCACCTAATTGGCATGTAAGCTGACCGTGTTCATTAAAGATAAATGAGCTTCCATCAAACACTAACTCGTCTTGCCCCCCTACTTGATTAACATAGACAATCGGTAATTGATGACGTTTAGCCTGGCTTTGTACTAATTCCTGTCTACGCTGCTGCTTTGCATAATCATATGGAGAAGCATTGAGGGTAATAACTAAATCTGCTTGCTGCTTTTTCAAGCTATCTATCGGCTGGTTTTGCCATAAATCCTCACAAATTAATAACCCCAATTTTTTCCCTTTAAAGTCAACAATACAATCTTGTGTACCGGCAGTAAAATAACGTTGTTCATCGAATACATCATGATTTGGTAAAGATTGTTTATGATAAAGTGCCAACTGTTTACCTTGGTAAAACAGCGAGGCTGAATTATAAATTTTATCGGCAAGCCATGTGGGATGCCCCACAATTACACCACAATTTTGGCTAGCTTGCTTTATTTGCATTAATGCCTGCTCAATACGAATTTTAAAATCTTGCCGATAAATAAGATCTTCAGGAGGATAGCCACATACCGCTAACTCAGAAAAAATAATTAAATCTTCGCTCAAATGTTGATTGATTAATTCAATAATACGAATCGTATTTCCTTCAATATCACCGACTCGAAAATTTTGCTGGGCCAAAACAAGAGACAAACACATATAAAACTCATTATGCTGATAAAAAATAAGCCTTAAGTTTAAATGATTCTAAGTTGCGCTGCTAGTTTTTTATGTTTAACATATCATCAGGCACAATAGTCAGATATATTAAAAATAACGGCGGAAAAATCATGTTAAAAACACTAACCGTTTCACTTAATGAACGTAGTTATCCCATCACTATTGGTGAACGCACACTAACCAATTTTAATCTATTTAACTTACAATCAGAGCAACGTGTATTAATTGCCACAAATGAAACCGTTGCACCGCTTTACTTGTCGTCTCTTATCGGCATGTTAGAAAAAAACGGAGTAAAAACAGATCGCGTTATCGTGCCTGATGGTGAGCAATATAAAACGATGGAAACATGGAATACTCTTTTATCGGCTTTGTTACAAAATAATCATACTCGTAATTCAATCTTAATTGCTTTAGGTGGTGGTGTTATTGGTGACGTTGCTGGATTTGCTGCCGCCTGTTATCAACGCGGAATTAAATTTATTCAAGTTCCAACAACGTTACTTTCCCAAGTAGACTCTTCGGTGGGAGGTAAAACCGCAATTAATCATCCTCTCGGCAAAAATATGATTGGCGCGTTTTATCAACCTCAAGCCGTTGTGATTGATCTTAACTGCCTAAAAACACTCCCTCAGCGCGAGTTATCAGCTGGCCTTGCCGAGGTAATTAAGTATGGGATTATTCTTGATTGTGAGTTTTTTGACTGGCTAGAAAATAATATAGAAGCACTATTAGCACTTGAGCCTAATGCAATGAGTTATTGTATTTATCGCTGCTGTGAGCTTAAAGCTCAAGTTGTCGCTGCAGATGAGACAGAGCAAGATATGCGAGCGATTCTAAATTTAGGTCACACTTACGGTCATGCCATTGAAGCTGAACTCGGCTATGGTAATTGGCTACATGGTGAAGCGGTTAGCGTGGGGATGTTAATGGCGGCGCAGGCGGCTAAATTATTAGGTCATTTTACCGATAGCGATATCGAACGTATCAAAAGGCTATTAATAAAAGCTAAGCTACCCGTTAGTAAGCCACCACAAATGACAGCTGAATCCTATATTCCGCACATGTTACGCGATAAAAAGGTCTTATCCGGCAAATTACGTTTGGTATTGCCCACCAAAATAGGCCATGTAGAAGTCGTCGACGATGTGAGCCAAGATATTGTCTTAAAATCAATTGAGTTGTGCTGAAAAATTTAATGCAGCAATTCAAATTGAATTGGTCGTCGTGCTATAGATTTTAGTGATGGCGACCAATAATTCATACACAAATTAAGTCCAATCCTCGACCTCACAGGTAAATTTTGTTACACAATATAAGCATAACAAAACTATAATGCCTTAAATGAAATATCGGGTAAGATAACTTGCCCTTGGAAGTATAACTCAGCAGCAACGCGATCGGCTAATTTACAATACATCGCGCTAAATTGACTAGCTACTTGGCTAACCACCGTTGGCTTACCGCTATCAAGATCCTGCCTTAGTGATTTATGTAGAGGGATTTGACCTAATAATTTTGTCTGATATTGGTCTGCTAATTGCTGCGCCCCACCTTCACCAAATATTGCCTCATGATGGCCACAGTTTTCACAAATGTGATAACTCATATTTTCAACAATCCCTATCGTTGGAATATTGACTTTGTTAAACATGACTATCCCTTTTTTGGCATCAATTAGGGCAATATCTTGAGGCGTGGTAACAATAATACTAGCCGTAA
Source organism: Orbaceae bacterium lpD02 (assembly GCA_036251875.1). Taxonomy (NCBI): domain Bacteria; kingdom Pseudomonadati; phylum Pseudomonadota; class Gammaproteobacteria; order Orbales; family Orbaceae; genus Orbus; species Orbus sturtevantii. Next base: position 1,341,891 of record CP133960.1, read on the forward strand.
CTGGAATACTTTGCGCCAGAGTTAATTGGATATCCCCCGTTCCTGGCGGCATATCGATCACCAAGTAGTCTAATGCTGGCCAAAGTGTATCTTGTAAAATCTGCAAGAGCGCTTTGCTTGCCATCGGCCCACGCCATACCATTGCATTATCTTGCTCGACTAAGTAACCGATTGAATTAGTTGCCAGGCCATAAGCCATGATCGGTGCCATATGCTGGTTATCTGGAGACATTGGGTGCTGGTTTTCAGTGCCGAGCATCGTTGGAATTGAAGGACCGTAAATATCCGCATCAAGCAAGCCTACTTTTGCGCCTTCTTGCTGTAGAGCAAGTGCCAGATTAACCGCGGTCGATGATTTGCCAACTCCGCCTTTTCCTGAACTTACTACAATAATATTTTTAATATTATTAACCGCGTGCTGTTCATTGGCCCGTTTTAACGTTGCAATATCATATTCGATTGACCAATCGATACTTTTTGCCTTCGTTAAGATAAGTAATTGATCACTTACGGCTTGTTTTAATTCTTCATAAGCCGTTCGCCAAACAAAAGGCATGACCAATTTAATCGATAAAATATCCCCAATGACTTCACACTGTTTAACGGCATTGAGCTCAACTAAATTTTTATGCAACGTGACGTGAGTAAACCCAGCTAAAATGGTTTTAACCTGAGATAAATCGTTTACTGACATTATTTAACCTTTGTAACGAAATTATTTAGCATAAATTATGGCACAAATCTGGCGATAATCCTATGTTTGATGTAGTATTTACGGATCATTAAATAATAATGCCCTTGCATGAATATCTTGCAAGCAATAATCTCGACAGCTTTAATTAAGATCGACATCAAATATAATAAAAGGTAATAAAATGACTGACAAACGTAGAATTCTAGTAACGTGTGCCCTTCCTTACGCTAATGGTTCAATTCATTTAGGCCATATGCTTGAACATATTCAAGCTGACGTTTGGGTACGTTATCAGCGAATGCGTGGTCAAGAAATTTACTTTATTTGCGCGGATGATGCGCATGGTACACCAATCATGCTAAAAGCTCAGCAGCTTGGAATAACACCAGAGGAGTTAATTGCAGGTGTAAAAAAAGAGCATCAACAAGATTTTGCTGGCTTTAATATTAGCTTTGATAATTATCATTCGACTCATAGCAAAGAAAACCGCGAGTTGTCGGAACTTATCTATACGAGATTAAAAACAAATGGCTATATTAAGACGAAAGTAATTTCACAACTTTTTGATCCTGAAAAACAGATGTTTTTACCTGATCGCTTTGTAAAAGGTACCTGCCCTGTTTGTAAGGCATCCGATCAATATGGTGATAACTGTGAAGTGTGTAGTGCGACCTATAATCCAATTGATTTGATCAATCCTAAATCAGTTGTGTCAGGTGCAACACCCATTGTTAAAGAATCTGAGCATTATTTCTTTGACCTACCCGAGTTTAAAGCGATGCTACAAACATGGATTCGTTCGGGGACACTTCAAGAACAAGTCGCTAACAAAATGCAAGAATGGTTTGAGGCAGGTCTGCAACCGTGGGATATTAGCCGTGATGCGCCTTATTTTGGCTTTGAAATTCCCAATGCACCAGGTAAATATTTTTATGTTTGGCTTGATGCCCCAATTGGCTATATGGGCTCATTTAAAAATTACTGCGACAGAGTCGGAAACTTAAATTTTGATGATTTTTGGCATAAAGATTCAAAAACCGAACTCTATCACTTTATTGGTAAAGATATCGTCTACTTCCATAGCCTATTTTGGCCAGCAATGCTTGATGGTAGTGAGTATCGTAAACCAACAAATATTTTTGTTCATGGCTATGTTACTGTCGATGGTGCGAAAATGTCGAAATCTCGAGGGACATTTATTCAAGCGAGTACCTATTTAAAGCATGTTGAGCCAGATTGTTTACGTTACTATTATGCGGCAAAATCATCATCAACAATCGATGATATTGATTTAAATCTTGAAGATTTTGTGCAGCGTGTCAATAGTGATATTGTCAATAAAGTCGTCAATTTAGCATCGCGTTGTGCAGGTTTTATTACTAAACGCTTTGATGGCAAATTATCATGCCATGTCGCTAATCAGCCACTCTATGACCGGTTTATTCAAAAAGCAGATATTATTGGCAACTACTTTGAATCACGTGAGTTCAGCAAAGCCATTCGCGAAATTATGGCGCTAGCAGATGAGGCTAATCGTTATATCGATGAAACTGCACCTTGGGTCGTCGCTAAACAAGAAGGCCAAGATCAACATCTGCAGGATATCTGTTCTATGGGGATCAACTTATTTAGAGTGCTAATGACCTATTTAAAACCCGTTGTTCCAAACCTTGCTCAGCGTTGTGAAGCGTTCCTCGCCACTCAATTAGATTGGCAGAGCATGGCTACCCCTTTAACTAACCATACAGTGAATAAATTTAAAGCACTATTTACGCGGATTGAAATGACAAATATTGAAAAAGTAATTGAAGAGACTAAAACACTTTTAGCTCCGTCAAGTGAGGCGGCAAATCGAACAACTGAAGCTATTGGTGATACTATTAATTTTGATGATTTTGCTAAAGTAGATTTACGGGTGGCCCTGATTAAAGAAGCCAAACTGGTGGATGGATCAGATAAACTATTACAACTAACATTAGATTTAGGCAGTGAGATCCGTAATGTATTTTCGGGGATCCGTAGCGCTTACTCAGATCCAAGTATATTAGTTGGTAGGCTGACGGTGATGGTTGCCAACTTAGCACCTCGAAAAATGCGTTTTGGGATATCAGAAGGAATGGTGCTTTGCGCAAGTAGTCAAGAAGATAAAGAGGGATTGTACCTGCTTTCGCCTGATAGTGGGGCAAAACCTGGTATGAAAATTAGTTAATGATTATGATAGGGGAATCTCCTCTTCCCCTAGTTTTAACATAGCATTAATAGCCTGACTGTGCATAATAAAGAACAAGCCCTGCTCAAAACATGCTCTCGTACTTAGGCTATCCATCTATTCCAAAATGATTAATTTGCTGTCATACTGTCCAATTAAAAACCGATAACAAGAGTAAAGATATGGAATTAGTACTTATACTTATTATCGCTGTTATTTTTTTCGTCGTCATATTCGTCTTGTTGTCTAATTTACAAAATCGCATTACTATTCTGCAACTTCAAATTCAAGCATTAAAAAAGCGCCTTGATCAGCAGGAGCAATCACCATTAGTTGGTAGCACAAAGGCATTACCAAATAGAATGATGGAATACACCTCACCAATAATACAACAGCAACCAAATTCGCAAGGTTTAATTAACCAAAACGTAGCTCACATGAAGTCCGTTGTAAAAGTCGACGAGAATCACAATAAAACTAATTCAACTGTTCAGCCGCAATCAATAACAACTGAACAAACAGCGCAAAATCAACTTAAAAAAACGGTAACAGCCACGGATAAAGATAGCATTGGTTATCGTTTCATGAAGTGGCTAATAAAAGGCAACCCTGTTGCTAAAGTCGCGATGATTATTCTCTTCTTTGGTTTGTCTTATCTACTAAAATATAGTATTGACCATAGCCTATTATCGCCAGAGATCCGAATTCTTGGTTCATTAATCTTAGGTTTAGCATTATTGACTGTCGGTTGGAAGCTAAGGCTCAAAAAAGCGCTTTATGCCTTAATACTACAAGGCGGTGCAATTGGCGTCTTATATTTTACCTTATTTGCAGGGTTTAAACTCTATACGCTGGTGCCATTACCATTAACATTTGCCTTGTTAATAGTGGTGTGTGCGACGAGCATTATGTTCGCAATCCTTCAACGCGCAATTAGTTTAGCAATAATTGCCTGCATTGGTGGTTATTTAGCTCCGATTTTATTATCAACAGGTAGTGGTAATCATGTTGCATTATTTAGTTACTATTTACTGATCTCTATTGCTATATTGATTATCAGTTTTTGGCAATCATGGCGGATCCTTAATCTAGTCGGTTTTTTATTTACATTTGTCGTCGCTATACTCTGGGGGTATGGCAATTTTAAGCCAGAATTCTATATAGAATGTCAGCTTTTTATTTTAGCTAATTTATTAATTTATGGCATATTAACTGTATTACTCTCAGTGCGTAATGATAAAAAAGAACCTTATCAGAATCTATTTGATTTAATATTGCTGTTTTCTGTACCGCTTATTGCATTTAGTATGCAATATTTAATTGTAAAAAATTGGCAATATGCTCCCGGATTCTCGGCCTTAGCGTTTGGATTATTCTACTTAACAGGTTCATTTATTGCCTTGCGTATTTGGCACGTAAAAGCAAAACAATTAATATGGTATGGACTTGCTATTGGCCTTGCCTTTAGCACTTTAGCCGTGCCGCTTGCTTTGACCGCTAACTGGACAACCGTGGTTTGGTTGTTTGAGGGAACCGCAATAACTTGTGCTGCACTCAGTCAAAAACAATATCGCTTTAGCTGGGCAGGTGTCATTATCATTCTACTCAGTCTATTTAGCATTATGGTAGCGACAATTTGCAATCATATGGAAGATGCTGGATTTATTACCCTATATGCTACATTGAGCATAGTTATCTTATTTAATGCATGCTTGTGGCACCATTATCGAGTGGCATACTCATATGCTGAGCCCTTAAAGCGACTGTTTATTGGTATTGCGATAATTGCATGGTCAGTGTGGATTATAGGTAGCATTAATCGCCTATTCGAATCATCAGATGTTATTACGCCATCTATTATGCTTTGTTATGTTGTGGCAGTTTGGCTATGGTTTGTTATTGGTCGAAAAATTATTTGGCCGCGCCTTTGTTATGCCGTGATTGCTTTATGGCCAATATTACTCATTATATTGATTAATGATATCGTATTTGATAGCCATATTTACACTATTGGTTTATGGCAAATAAGCTGGCTTATCGCCTTCGCTAGTAGTTATACTTATCTTTATTTAGATAGAAAGAATCTAAGCGATAACAGTAATAAACAGTTGTCATTAATGTTACATATTAGCTTGTTATGGATAATTTTAACATGGTTATACTACCAGCTTAACTGGATACTCTCCTTTTTACCATGGGGCTTTGAGGTTATAAAATGGTCCGTACTCACCCTTATTGCTGGTTTTATTATTTTAGTATTCTTCCTGTTAGATAAATACAACCACTTCCCGATTCAACACTATCGAACGCAATATTGGAAAATTGGACTACTGCCACTCGGAGTATACTTATTCGTTCAACTCATAACGGGATTAGGTAGTAGTGGACAAATTATTTATTGGCCATACGTTCCATTGATCAATCCATTAGAAGAAGCGGCCGTATTTGCATTAATGATGCTATCACTTTGGTTCAACCTGTTCATTCAATCATTACAGGTATCAAAACAACACAATATAAGACAAATACAACCCTCGCTGCTAAGATTGTTATTAATAAGTGCATTGGTATTTTTATGGAGTAATAGTGTTATTTTACGATCACTAAGCGAGTGGCTAGATATTCCATGGTCATGGTATACATTATGGCATAATAATATTGTACAAGTCGTATTATCATTGATATGGACACTAATAGCCGTTATTTTAATCGCCATTGCGCATCGTTATTTACTGCGTAATGTTTGGTTGATCGGGGCAATATTACAAGCTATCGTTGTATTTAAGCTAGTATTGGTTGATAGCGTTGAACTCGCCGGTTTATTACGCGCATTTGTTTTTATCGGCGTAGCACTATTGATGTTAGTAATCGGTTATTTAGCTCCTCTCCCGCCTAAAATAATTTTAGCTGATCAAAAGGAGCTGAAAGATAAATGATAATAGTTAAATATAATAATATTAGCAGCATCATACAAGCATATAAGGCATAAAAATTATGGGGAGGATAATATGAAAATGATTCGTTGTGCAGTAGCATGTGTATCGCTAGTGTTAAGTTTAAACACATGGGCAAACCAAGAATCTACTGACAATTATGCTTTTGGTGCAGAATTAAGATTGAGTAATTTAGAAAGTATGTTCAGTCGTGTAGAACTCGATAAACAAGTTTATACCCAGACTACATCACCAATGTTGGACGATATTAGGGTCTTTAATCGTAATGGTCAAACGGTACCTTTTACCTTAATTAATGTTTATGATAAAGCAGAAAATAAACAGCAGTTTGATATGACCATTTACCCGATAAATAAGGATAATCTTATTGCGGAAACGAATGATAGTCATCATAACTATGCAATTTCGATTCATGGACAAGACATAAATGTTAATATTGATCAATTGCATAATTCAACGGATAAATATACGGCGACTTATCTACTGCAAGTTCCTACTAACAGTAAAATAAACCAATCCATTAGTAATTTTAATTTATCTTTTGTGCCACAAGCTGAAAATTGGCAAGCAACTGCCGACGTATTTTATAGTTCAGATTTTCGCAACTGGAATAACGTCGCGAGTAATGTACCAATAATGACACTAACAAATAATGAAAATCAAGTTTTGTCCTTAATCGATATTAGTTTTCGACCATACTCATCTTATAAAAATTGGCTAATCACATTATCTTCACAAAACCCGATACCAGCATTAGCCCACGTGACAGCATCATCAAATAGTGCGATAACCAATAATGCGCTTTATCCGATCGATGTTCCATTAGCGCAATTCGATAACCAAACTGCGATCTATACCTTACCTAACATTATGCCAATTAAAGAGTTCAGTATTGAATTATACCATGCAGGTAGCGTATTACCGGTCAGCATTTACTACAAAGCAAATCTAAATGATCAAGACTGGACTAAGTTAGAAGATCGTATTATTCGCAAAACGGACAACTACGAAGAGCCGGCACGAATTAAATTAAACGGTCGTTTAATCGCTGCGCTAAAATTTGTCGCGATCAATAGTGTCTTTGATGAGGCTCCCAAACTAATTGCTTATCGAAACAAAGTCGATTTAATATTTAATAGTGCCAATAATGCCCCTTTTATTCTAGCATGGGGAGCGGCACAGCCTAAAACTGCAGCATTACCAAGTTCAGCGCTATTATCAGCACGTGATTCCGAACAATCATTACCACTCGCATTTATTGGCAATCCTGTTAAGTTAGCAGGTAAAGATGTGCTAATAGTCGACAAGGAGACTAAATCATCAATTTTCGCCGATTGGATAATTTGGGTAGGCTTGATTGCTGGAGCGGGTATCTTGGTACTATTAGCTTTCAAACTATTTATTGAAGTTAAAAAACAAGATGAGTAAGTGGCAATAAGTTGAGTAAAATAAAATGGTAACAAATAACCACTACGGTCTATCAGTAGTGGTTATCTTTATATCAATTATTTTTTAATAAAATTATCTTTTATTAAATTAATAAAATCATTCCCTTTGCCCTCTAATGTTGCTTTGGCACTGTATAGCGCCATTCCTTTAACTTCGCTCATGGTCGTCACTGGTGGCATAATAAGTTCATTGGCGCTGGTGTGTACATCCAAAAGCGCAGGACCATCATGAGCCAATAATTGCTTAACAGCGTGTTCTAGCTCTTGAGCATTAGTCACTTGCTGCCCATAAAATCCTATACTTTCAGCTAATTTAGCTAAATTTGGGTTGTTAAGATCAGTATAGCGCTCAACTAAACCTTCTCCTTTTTGCTCTAATTCAACAAAATTAAGAGAGTGATTATTTAACACAACAACTTTAATTGGCAGCTTTTCCTGAATTGCCGTCAATAAATCGCCAAGTAACATTGCTAGTCCACCATCACCCGATATCGAAATAACTTGTTTTTGTGGATATGCCTTTTGTAATCCCAAGGCTTGAGGCATTGCATTTGCCATCGTACCGTGTTTTAAGCTAGTCATGGTTCTACGCTTGCCATTAACATGAATGTGTCTTGATAACCACACCATTGAAGAGCCCACATCAGCGGTAAAAATAGCATCATCACTCGCATAACGATCTAATAAATCGACTAAATATTGAGGATGAATCAGTCCCTCATTTGAGGCGACAATTTTTTTATCTAGCTTAGCAACCGCTTTTTGATACAGCGCTACATATTTATCTAAAAAAGTATGATCATGCCTTGACGTTAATAATGGCATTAATGCTTGCAATGTTGCTTTGACATCGGCAACCACGCCACAATCAACAGGATGGCGTAAACCAATACGGGTTGCATCATGATCAACTTGAATAATGGTTGCATTATCCGGATAAAATTGCGACCAAGCGAAGCCACATCCTAAAATGAGTAATGTATCGCATGACTTGATCATTTCAAAACCGCCTTTGGTACCAAACATGCCTGTCATGCCAACATTATACGGATTATCATGCTCAATAAAATCTTTCGCCCTCGAAGTGTGGGCAATCGGTGCATTGAGTAGTTCTGCAAGTTTAACGACTTCATCATGAGCGTATCGGCAGCCGATCCCTGCATAAATGCCGATATTTTTCCCCTTTTCTAGCAATTCCACCGCTTTTTTTAGTTCAGTAATATCAGGCGACAAATGTGGTCGCGATTGCTGAGGTAAATAACCAACAACATCCTCAACCTCGGTTTTACTGATATCAACAGGTAAAATAATTACCGCGACACCCCGCTGATTAATAGCAGCTTGTACTGCTGCGGTAAATATCCGCCGAGCGCTATGAGCGTTGACAACTTGCTGACAAAATACTGAACAGTTTTTATAGATATTTGTAAAATCAACTTCTTGAGGAAAATCAGAACCTAAAGTATCTGTAGGTAGCTGACTGGCGATGAGAATAACTGGAGCACCATTGCGCTGTGCTTCATAAATACCATTGATAAAATGTAGACTTCCCGGCCCGCAAGATCCCGCGCAAGCCGTTAATCGATCAGTGACAAACGCTTCAGCACCAGCAGCAAATGCGCCAACTTCTTCATGCCTTACGTGTACCCACTCAATGTTGCTATGATAAATCGCTTCTGTCACATGATTTAATGTGTCACCAACCACTCCATAACAGTGCTTAACTCCCGCTTCAGATAAGACGTCAATTAATATCTGAGCTACCTTTTTCTTTGTAGCCATATCTCTAACTCCTCATACCTTGTTTAGCATATCGATAACAATATTTAAACTCATTATATAAACTTAAGCAACTATAAATACTTAGTCAAATTTATTATTTTATACAAAAAGATTGATATTATTTAATTAGTTATATGGACTCGTTAAGTGGCTATTGGCAGGCGGTTTGACTAACCAAACTCGACCATAATGATTATAATAACCTGCTTGATGACCCGCTTGCTCGCCTATTCCTTGATAAATATCCAAATGTTGTCCTTTTATCGCTCCGCCAACATCTAATGCAACCATTAAGCGTAATTCTCGTTGCCCATTATATATTCCTTTATGGTTAAGTAATGGGACGTCGACCAACATCACCGAACCGGCTGGAATAATCGATTGGTCAGATGCGACAGAGGCTTTAGCAATTAGCGGGATTCCAGTTGAGCCAACAACAGAACCACGATCTTGAGGCTGAAAAAAAACAACCGATGCATTTTGTTTTAATAAATTAGCTACGGTTTGTTCATTTTGCTTATCAGCCCAAGCTTTAATCGCTTGTATAGACATTTTATCGCGCCCAATTTCGCCCTGCTCAACAAGCAACCTACCAATACTTTTATAAGGATGACCATTTTTGCCGCTATAACCAAAAAAAACGAGTGATTGGTTATTTTCAAAATCGATGTAACCGCTACCTTGAACTTCCATAATAAAGTTATCTATTAATGATTGTGTATAAGCAAGTTCTAGATTTCTCCCATCAAATACGCCACTATAAATTTCTTCTCTAGTCGGTAACGTTCCTTGCCAATTAAGGGGACTCGCATAGAGAGGGTAACGAAATCGTGCATCGGGTTTACGTCTCGCTTTAATCACTGGAGTATAATAACCAGTCAGATGAACATTGCCCATATCATCCTTACCTAAAAGTTGATAGCTGCTTAAACCAACTTGATTCAACTCATTAGTCGTAAAACCAGATTTTATCCACTGTTCGATCGCTTGATAAATCGCCTTATTTTTTTTATACAATGATGGCGAAGTTTGTTTAATAATACTAACTTGCTCCAAATAATCATCGACATTAACCGGTATACCAAGATGAGGCTGAGATAAATTAAAATTAGCAGGTAGCGGTCCATCTAAATATTGTTGTCCTTGCTCTATTGGATAATGGCTGCAACCACTCACCATTGTTACTATAGTTAAGATTAAAAAGCTAAAATAAGTTGAGGTGAATTTGGTAAGATATTTATTTGTCATTTTTCGATACTCATAAAATTGGTACAAAAAGTAGAAGAGCACTGATTATAAGGTCATTACTATAATGATTTTTACATCATAAAAAAATCTAATCATTATTCTACATAAAAATATTGATATCACTATATAGAGCAATTAATATCATTGAGCTATTAATAAAATTACTCAAGGAACAAAGATACCATGAATTCAGTTAATCATACTGGGTCTTCACAAGAAAATAAACTTAAACGTAATTTATCTAATCGACATATTCAACTCATTGCGATTAGTGGCGCGATTGGTACTGGATTATTCATGGGCTCGGGTAAAACAATTAGCCTAGCGGGCCCTTCAATTATTTTCGTTTATATGATTATTGGTTTTATTCTTTTCTTTGTGATGCGCGCGATGGGCGAAATTTTATTATCTAATCTTAGTTATAAATCATTCAGCGACTTTGCTGCCGATTTACTTGGTCCTTGGGCTGGTTTTTTTACGGGCTGGACGTATTGGTTTTGTTGGGTCATTACCGGTATTGCTGATGTGGTTGCCATTGCTGGCTATACTCAACATTGGTTCCCAACATTACAAGCGTGGATCCCGATGATTATTTGTATTTTAGCGTTATTATCGTTAAATTTATTAACAGTAAAGATGTTTGGTGAAACCGAATTTTGGTTTTCTATGATTAAAATTATTGCAATTTTGGCATTGATTATTATTGGTATTATTCTTATTGTGACTGCCTACCACTCCCAGCAGACCGACACCTCTTCGTCAATTAGTAATCTGTGGCAATATGGAGGAATGTTTCCTAAAGGCGTTATGGGTTTTTTTGCCGGCTTTCAAATTGCCATTTTTGCTTTTGTTGGTATCGAGCTCGTTGGGACTACCGCTGCAGAGACAAAAGATCCAACCAAGAATCTGCCAAGAGCCATTAACTCGGTTCCGCTGCGTATTATCTTTTTTTATGTATTTGCATTAATTATCATTATGAGCGTTACACCATGGATTTTCATCTCGCCAAATAAAAGTCCATTTGTGGAGCTATTTACCTTAATTGGTTTACCCGCTGCCGCCAGCTTGATTAATTTTGTCGTGTTAACATCCGCAGCATCTTCTGCTAATAGTGGAATTTACTCAACGAGTAGGATGTTATTTGGACTTGCCAAAAAACATGATGCACCACTGATGTTCGGTAGACTTTCCAGTAGATCGGTGCCAGCAAATGGTCTGATGTTCTCCTGCATCTGCTTGCTTGGTGGAGTTGTGCTAATTTATCTGGTTCCTGATGTTATAAAAGCATTTACTATTGTAACAACCATTTCAGCAATTTTATTTATGTTTATTTGGTCAATGATTTTACTTTCGTATATTGCCTATCGCAAAAAACGTCACCATTTACATCAGTATTCACTGTTTAAAATGCCTGGTGGTATTGCGATGAGTCTTGTCTGCCTAGCCTTTTTTATTTTTGTTATTGTATTGCTCACGCTAGAAACAGATACTCGGCAAGCACTAATCGCGACGCCTCTTTGGTTTATTATTCTGGCTGTTGGATATGCTGCACGCAAATGGCTAAGTAATTCCAATTAACACTTATAAAATTGAAATAGTTGAATTAAGCTATTTCAATTTTTTTCATGACGTCTATTTATTGCTTATGTTATGATAATTTCATCTCTATTAATAACCTAATCAATAACGAAAGCTAACTATGGGCAACACACTAATATTTAACGACCTCTCTGAAAATATCGACAGTTGGCAAGGACTCCCCCTTTCATTGAATGGCTGCGAAGTTGTGCCATTAGATTACAACGCAGGTAAAACTGGTTGGATTATTTATGGTAAAAAACTGAATAAAACATTACTGTCCAAGTTCCAAAATCGATTAGCAATTCCCATTGTTATTGTTTCCTCATGGAAAATAAAAACCTATCAAGTGATCCGAATTGCTGGCGTGATGCCCAAAAAAGTACAGCAAATAGCGGATGATTTAGGCATCGATGTTTCTATTATCGATAACCTTGCAACGCTAAAATCTGAAGGATTATTAGTGATGGATATGGACTCAACTGCCATTTCCATTGAATGTATTGATGAGATTGCTAAACTCCATGGTTCAGGAAAATTAGTCTCAAAAATTACAGAACAAGCTATGAAAGGTGAGATCGATTTTACAACTAGCCTTCGTAAACGCGTTGCTACACTGAAAAATGCTGATGTTTCAATACTTGAAACTATCAAAAACCAATTACCCCTTATGCCTGGTTTATCTTTCTTAATTAAAGAATTGCGCAAAAAAAATTGGAAAATAGCTATCGTTTCGGGCGGATTCACCTATTTTGCTAACCACATTAAGGATAAGTTTAAGCTAGATGCGGTTTATGCCAACGAGTTAGATATCAATCGCACAGGTAAGTTATCTGGCAGAATAAAAGGACAAATTGTCGACGCTAAATTTAAAGCTCGTACCCTACAAAATTTAGCGAATCAATTTAATATTCCCATAGAACAAACTGTTGCAATTGGCGATGGTGCGAATGATTTAATGATGATCCGTATTGCTGGACTAGGCGTTGCCTACCATGGTAAGCCGAAAGTGATACAAAAGGCAAAAATTAATATTAATCATGCTGATTTGACAGGACTTATCTGTATATTATCAGCAAGTTTAGATAGCGAAGGCTAGAGTCATAATTAAAAGTAACGGGAGATTATTCGTTGGCAAAAACACCTAAACGCGCTTATGTTTGTAATGAATGTGGTGCAGACTATCCTCGCTGGCAAGGTCAATGTAGTGAATGCCATGCTTGGAATACGATTACTGAAGTCAGACTAGCCTCAACGAACAATCGCAGTGACCGTTTTACGGGTTATGCTGGTGATGTAGGGTTATCAAAAATACAGAAATTAGCTGAGATTAGCCTTGAAGAGCTGCCGCGATTTTCTACCAGTTTTTCAGAATTCGATCGCGTCCTTGGTGGCGGAGTGGTTCCAGGTAGCGCGATTTTAATCGGCGGAAGTCCTGGTGCAGGTAAAAGTACTTTATTGCTACAGACGATGTGTCGCTTATCTACACAAATGAAAACACTTTATGTTACCGGCGAAGAATCTTTACAGCAAGTCGCAATGCGCGCACATAGGTTAGGATTACCAACAGATCAAATAAACATGCTGTCTGAAACCAGTATTGAGCAAATCTGCTTATTAGCAGATAAAGAACAACCAAAGTTAATGGTCATAGACTCAATTCAAGTTATGCATATGGCTGATATTAGTTCTTCTCCAGGCAGTGTTGCTCAAGTTAGAGAAACAGCCGCGTATTTAACCCGATTTGCAAAAACAAAAGGCATTGCAATTATCATGGTAGGACATGTGACAAAAGATGGCTCACTTGCAGGACCAAAAGTACTTGAGCACTGTATTGATTGCTCTATCTTACTCGATGGCGACTCGGATTCAAGATTTAGAACGCTTCGTAGTCATAAAAACAGGTTTGGCGCGGTTAATGAACTAGGCGTATTTGCTATGACCGAGCAAGGGCTTAAAGAGGTCAGTAATCCTTCGGCAATTTTTTTAAGTCGAGGGGAGGAAATGCTACCGGGTAGTTCTGTTGTAGTACTTTGGGAAGGAACAAGACCATTACTCGTCGAAATCCAAGCTTTAGTCGATCATTCAATGTATGGCAATCCAAGACGAGTAACCGTTGGACTTGAGCAAAATAGGTTGGCACTCTTATTAGCCGTACTTCATCGCCACGGTGGATTGCAAATGGCGGATCAAGATGTATTTGTTAATGTCGTTGGTGGCGTAAAAGTGACAGAAACAAGTGTAGATTTGGCACTTATCTCTGCACTAGTTTCAAGCTTTCGTAATAGACCTATACCTCAAGACTTGGTTATTTTTGGCGAAATTGGCTTAGGTGGGGAAATACGCCCAGTTCCAAGTGGCCAAGAAAGAATATCCGAAGCCGCCAAGCATGGGTTCAAACGTGCTATTGTTCCCGCGGCCAATGTCCCTAAAAAGAAACCGACTAATATGCAAATCTATGCAGTAAAAAAACTCTCAGAGGCATTAGACATATTAAATGATCTGAGTACATAGGTTATTTTTTAACATGCATTTAGTCCTTTATTGTTAATCGGTAAATATTGTTAGTTACTAAAAGGCTGCAACTGCGCACTGTTTAAGTATATAATATGGCGCAAATATCAATTTATAGAGCAACAATTATGTCGTTATACACTTCATTAAATTCAGAACTAAAATCCCAATCCATCGGTATTACTGCAGCCGAACTCCATGGTTTTCTTTCTGGTATTTTAGCTGGCGGTAACCAAGATGATAGCTGGCGAACTTTACTTGAGGATATGATGAATGATGGTAAACCCGTTGCAAGGTCTTTATATCAGCTTATTATTCAACTTTATGAGCAAACAAAACAACAACTTGATGATGACAATTTTGAATTCCAACTGTTCATTAGCGATCAAACTCTCTTTGAACAAATCGATGATATGGTTGGATGGATTAACCATTTTCTACTTGGTTTGGGATTAGCCCAACCCCAGCTGGCGAAAGTTAAGGGCAATGTTGGCGAGGCTATTTATGATCTAAGACAAATTACCCAACTTGGTTACGATGAAGATGATGATCAAGAAGAGCTCGCGTTTGCATTTGAAGAAATTTTAGAATATGTTCGAATGACTGTTATTTTGTGCCATGACGAGTTTATCGAACCTGTTCAGTCGACAACAATACATTAAGAACAATACTAATGGGTATACAAATGACTCGAGATATCATTACGCGCCGTAAAAAAATGTTTAATAATATGGTTGATAATAGTGTGGCAGTCTTTTTTGCTGCACCTGAAGTGATTAGAAGCAATGACACCCATTATCCGTATCGACAAAATAGTGATTTTTGGTATCTTACCGCTTTCAATGAACCTGAAGCAGCGCTATTGCTGGTAAAAGAATCGGCAGAGCAGTATCAAACTATTTTATTTAATAGAACAAAAGATCCCCTTATCGAAACCTGGACCGGTTATCGCTTAGGCCAAGAGGCGGCACTAAAAACAGTCAGCGTAGATCAAGCCTATCCTTTTGATAAAATCATGGATCTTCTGCCTGAAATTATTAACGGTAAATGTGCACTATATCACGCCAGTCAATTATACCAATATGCAGATAATATTATCGACAATCTAATGACTACACTAAGGCAGGGAATAAGAAAAAACTTGCATGCGCCAGAATCTATTATAGATTGGCGGTCAATGTTGCATAATATGCGCTTATTTAAGTCGTCTAATGAAATAGCAATAATGCGTCAGGCGGGGAGAATTACAGCCCTTGCCCATATCAGAGCAATGCAACAATGTAAACCTGACATGTATGAGTATCAACTTGAAGCTGAAATCTTGCATGAATTCATTAAACACGGCGCAAGAAGCCCTTCTTACAATACAATTGTTGGTAGCGGTAATAATGGCTGTATTCTTCATTATGAGAATAATAGTGAACGTTTAAAAAATGGCGACTTAGTGTTAATTGATGCTGGCTGTGAATTTCAATCTTATGCGGGAGATATTACTCGTACATTTCCTATTAATGGTAAATTTAACAAACAACAAAAAGAAATTTACGATATCGTTCTTCGTGCACAGTTAAAAGCAATTGAACTTTTTAGGCCGGGAGTATCAATCAAAGAGATTAATGACAAAGTCATTCGAATTATGGTTGAAGGCTTAATTGCACTCAATATTATGCGAGGTAATATTGATGAGTTAATTGAACAAAAAGCTTATACTCAGTTTTATATGCATGGGCTTGGTCATTGGTTAGGTATCGATGTCCACGATGTGGGTGATTATAAAACGGTAGGTCGAGAGCGTAAGTTAGAAGCTGGAATGGTTATTACTGTTGAACCCGGTTTATACATTAACAAAGATGCTGATGTAGCAAAACAATACCGCGGTATAGGTATTCGTATTGAAGATAATATTCTTATTACTCAAAATGGCAACGAAGTATTAACTAGTGATGTACCGAAGCTCACACACGAAATAGAAACGTTAATGGCAAAGTCATCGTATTAAACATTATCAAAATCAACTGATTTATTACGATTAAAAACAATCTTAATGGTTAAATCTTTAGCCTGAATTGGTTGATATTTCCATTGTTTCATAGCTTGAATCACGGCTTTATTAAAAATATTATTAGGTTTAGCCTCTGCAATACGAATATTTTCTACCCGTCCATTAGCATCAATATCATAAATAGCTACAACATAGCCTTCTATTCGTAAATCTAATGCTCGGCGAGGGTATTCTGGATGATTACGATTAATCGCTGCTGGCGTTGCTGAGTATTGTGTATTATTTGATATTGTGGGAGCAACAGCATTATCTGCAAGCTTATCAGCTATAACTTCTTGTCTTATTTTTTGTTTCGATGTTTTTCGTTGCTGTGGCTGATTATGATCTTCATTTTTAGTCGACTTATCCTTAATAATTAACTTGGGATCAGCTGATTTTGGCAGTTTATCAAGTTTAGCCTTTTCTATAATAAGATCGGGCTCGATATCAGCTTGTTTATTAGCTTTAGGATTAATCTTAACCAATTCATCTTTAGTATTATCATCAGCATTTTCAGATTTAGGCGTGTTTTCAACTAAAGACGGCTCCGGTGCTGCTGTTACCGATAAATCAATCATAATAGCTTTTATAGAATCATTGCCGGCCATTGACACGGTACGAGCTGAAAAGAAAGCCCCCCATAACAAGACACCAACAATAGCTAAATGTATCAAAATAGAAACGGAGATGTAAGAGTTAAGATTATTTTTTTTGCTATTATTACGTTTTGCTATCATACAGTGACATTATCAGGTACGGAAAAGTTATCTATTATATTTTAAATGAAAATAATTATCATTTAAAATATTTTTTTAATTTTTATCACGAAATAACGCGACTTGTCTTGTTGTAATAGAACTTTTATCAGATAATAAACATAATTATTTGATCTTAAATCAACGCAGTAAGTCGATCTGATGGGTAA
This sequence comes from Orbaceae bacterium lpD02, assembly GCA_036251875.1. Lineage (NCBI taxonomy): Bacteria > Pseudomonadati > Pseudomonadota > Gammaproteobacteria > Orbales > Orbaceae > Orbus > Orbus sturtevantii. Next base: position 1,359,284 of record CP133960.1, read on the forward strand.
CACATCAATGCAACAAATTATTAATTTAGTTCAAGATGAACTAGTCAAAGTTAACGAAGTAATACAAAATCAACTCTCTTCCGATGTTATGCTAATAAATCAATTAGGCAGCTATATTATTAGCGGAGGAGGTAAACGTATTCGACCAATCATCATGCTGTTAAGTGCAAAAGCCTTAAATTACCAAGGTGATAAACATATTATGGCCGCAGCATTTATCGAATTCATTCATACCGCAACATTACTGCATGATGATGTTGTTGATGAATCAGACTTAAGAAGAGGTCGTTCGACAGCAAATGTGCTATTTGGCAATGCTGCAAGCGTTTTGGTTGGTGACTATATCTATACTCGCTCATTTCAAATGATGGTTAGTATTGGTTCATTACCTGTATTAAAAGTAATGTCCGAAGCAACCAATGTTATTGCAGAAGGTGAAGTGCAGCAGCTGATGAACTGTAATAATCCTGACACAACCAAAGAGCAGTATCTACAAGTGATTTATCGTAAGACCGCAAGGTTATTTGAAGCCGCCTCACATACAGCCGCATTGATCAGTGAAGCACCAAAAGAGTATGAAGATGCGTTGCAAAACTATGGCCGTTATTTAGGAACGGCTTTCCAATTGATTGACGACTTGCTAGATTATAGTTCTCAAGATACAGTAGCATTAGGTAAAAATTTAGGTGATGACTTAAACGAAGGCAAACCAACTTTACCACTTTTGCATGCAATGCACCATACTCAGGATCAAGATGAAGTACAGATTATCCGCAATATTATCGAAAAAGGTAATGGCAGAGATTCACTGGAAAAAATATTGAATATTATGCATAAGTGCGGTTCTCTTGAATTTACTTATAATATTGCTAAGCAGGAAGCAGAAAAAGCACTTGTTGCAATTAATATTCTACCTGACTCACCGTATAAAGAAGCGTTACGTACATTAGCAATAGATTCAGTTAAGAGACAATCTTAACAGATTATGAAATAGACGTTTTTTAAGTTATAACAACATCATAACAATGGAAAGCTTAAGCTCGTCACGCTAGGGCTTAATCATCGCTAAAGTCCGAATAAATATTTTGTCACAACAAAAATAGATAGTTAATATTTAGCAGATCAGCACTTCAAAATAAGTGAAAAAAAAGCCCCTAACCAATAGATAAGGGGCTTTTTTATATTAAAAGTCTGGCGGTGACCTACTCTCACATGGGGTAACCCCCACACTACCATCGGCTTCACGGCGTTTCACTTCTGAGTTCGGCATGGGTCAGGTGGGACCACCGCAACATTGCCGCCAGACATAACTCTTTTATATCGAAAATATTATAAGCTTACTGATATGAATCAATATGATCTAACATTCTTAATTAGCAAACTTAACAACTAAGCAGATATGTATAACAACATATTCAATAATCAAAATAAAAGCCCCATACCAGTAGGTAAGGGGCTTCTTAACATTAAAAGTCTGGCGGTGACCTACTCTCACATGGGGTAACCCCCACACTACCATCGGCTTCACGGCGTTTCACTTCTGAGTTCGGCATGGATCAGGTGGGACCACCGCAACATTGCCGCCAGACATAACTCATTTTCTCTTAGACCATATATCCATCCACCTCTCACCAGTAAACTCACTCGCTACCAGCTACCCGTAAATAAACATATCATCCATCAATATAGACTCAAGCCAAAATTTTCATTGAGATTCAAAACAACTCTAAGTTGTAAGGTTAAGACTCTCGGTTCATTAGTATCAGTTAGCTCAATGTATCACTACACTTACACACCTGACCTATCTACGTCTTAGTCTCAAACGGACCTTACAGAGTAAACTCTGGGAGGACTCATCTCGAGGCTAGTTTCGTGCTTAGATGCTTTCAGCACTTATCTATTCCGCACGTAGCTACCGGGCAATGCAATTGGCATCACAACCCGAACACCAGCGGTGCGTTCACTTCGGTCCTCTCGTACTAGAAGCAAACCCCCTCAATCCTCCTACGCCCATGGCAGATAGGGACCGAACTGTCTCACGACGTTCTAAACCCAGCTCGCGTACCACTTTAAACGGCGAACAGCCGTACCCTTGGGACCTACTTCAGCCCCAGGATGTGATGAGCCGACATCGAGGTGCCAAACACCGCCGTCGATATGAACTCTTGGGCGGTATCAGCCTGTTATCCCCGGAGTACCTTTTATCCGTTGAGCGATGGCCCTTCCATTCAGAACCACCGGATCACTATGACCTACTTTCGTACCTGCTCGAGCCGTCACTCTCGCAGTCAAGCTAGCTTATGCCATTGCACTAACCTCCTGATGTCCGACCAGGATTAGCTAACCTTCGTGCTCCTCCGTTACTCTTTGGGAGGAGACCGCCCCAGTCAAACTACCCACCAGACAGTGTCCGTAGACCCGATTCAGGGCCCTACGTTAGAACATCAAACATTAAAGGGTGGTATTTCAAGGTCGACTCCATGCAAACTAGCGTCCACACTTCTTCGTCTCCCACCTATCCTACACATTAAGGCTCAATGTTCACTGTCAAGCTATAGTAAAGGTTCACGGGGTCTTTCCGTCTTGCCACGGGTACACCGCATCTTCACGGCAAATTCAATTTCACTGAGTCTCGGGTGGAGACAGCCTGGCCATCATTACGCCATTCGTGCAGGTCGGAACTTACCCGACAAGGAATTTCGCTACCTTAGGACCGTTATAGTTACGGCCGCCGTTTACTGGGGCTTCGATCAAGAGCTTCTCCTTACGGATAACCCCATCAATTAACCTTCCAGCACCGGGCAGGCGTCACACCGTATACGTCCACTTTCGTGTTTGCACAGTGCTGTGTTTTTATTAAACAGTTGCAGCCAGCTGGTATCTTCGACTGACTTCACCTCCATCCGCTACGGACTTCAATTACCATCAGCGTGCCTTCTCCCGAAGTTACGGCACCATTTTGCCTAGTTCCTTCACCCGAGTTCTCTCAAGCGCCTGAGTATTCTCTACCTGACCACCTGTGTCGGTTTCGGGTACGATTAAATATGACCTGAAGCTTAGAGGCTTTTCCTGGAAGCAGGGCATCAATTACTTCAGCACCTTAGTGCCTCGTCATCACATCTCAGAGTTACAGTGACCGGATTTGCCTAATCACACCCCTACATGCTTAACCCGGGCTCCTTGCGGACCTATCCCGGTAAACCTAGCCTTCTCCGTCACCCCATCGCAGTCACATTCAGTACGGGAATATTAACCCGTTTCCCATTAGCTACGCATCTCTGCCTCGCCTTAGGGGTCGACTCACCCTGCCCCGATTAACGTTGGACAGGAACCCTTGGTCTTCCGGCGTGCGGGCTTTTCACCCGCATTATCGTTACTTATGTCAGCATTCGCACTTCTGATACCTCCAGCAAACCTCACAGTTCACCTTCTACGGCTTACAGAACGCTCCCCTACCCAATATGTTATTCACACACTGCCGCAGCTTCGGTGCATAGTTTTAGCCCCGTTACATCTTCCGCGCAGGCCGACTCGACTAGTGAGCTATTACGCTTTCTTTAAATGATGGCTGCTTCTAAGCCAACATCCTAGCTGTCTAAGCCTTCCCACTTCGTTTCCCACTTAACTATGACTTTGGGACCTTAGCTGGCGGTCTGGGTTGTTTCCCTCTTCACGACGAACGTTAGCACCCGCCGTGTGTCTCCCATGCTCAACTTGTCGGTATTCGGAGTTTGCATCGGGTTGGTAAGCCGGGATGGCCCCCTAGCCGAAACAGTGCTCTACCCCCAACAGTTATACATGAGGCGCTACCTAAATAGCTTTCGGGGAGAACCAGCTATCTCCCGGTTTGATTGGCCTTTCACCCCCAGCCACAGGTCATCCGCTAATTTTTCAACATTAGTCGGTTCGGTCCTCCAGTTAGTGTTACCCAACCTTCAACCTGCCCATGGCTAGATCACCGGGTTTCGGGTCTATACCCTGCAACTCATTCGCCCAGTTAAGACTCGGTTTCCCTACGGCTCCCCTATTCGGTTAACCTCGCTACAGAATATAAGTCGCTGACCCATTATACAAAAGGTACGCAGTCACACCATTAATGATGCTCCCACTGATTGTACGTACACGGTTTCAGGTTCTATTTCACTCCCCTCGCCGGGGTTCTTTTCGCCTTTCCCTCACGGTACTAGTTCACTATCGGTCAATCAGGAGTATTTAGCCTTGGAGGATGGTCCCCCCATATTCAGACAGGATAACACGTGTCCCGCCCTACTCGTCAAGCTTCCACATAATGCGTATTCGTGTACGGGACTATCACCCTCTATCGTGTACCTTTCCAGATACTTCCACTTACACACTATGCTACCCGCTTTGGGCTCCTCCCATTTCGCTCGCCGCTACTTTGGGAATCTCGGTTGATTTCTTTTCCTCGAGGTACTGAGATGTTTCAGTTCCCTCGGTTTGCCTCCCTAACCTATTTTATTCAGTTAAGGATAGTATAGTTACCTATACTGGGTTTCCCCATTCGGACATCGACGGTTATAACGCTTATTACCAGCTTACCGTCGCTTTTCGCAGATTAACACGTCCTTCTTCGCCTCTGATTGCCTAGGCATCCACCGTGTACGCTTAATTTCTTAACCTTACAACCTACAGTTGTCTTGGTTTTCTCAATTTCGCTTTTTCTCTATCTTATCGTCATTCCATCTGGACTTTCACCCAAACTTCATCACCATAAAACGAGAACTCGTTTCTTTCAGCTTGTTCCATATTGTTAAAGAGCATTATTCTTCTATTCACATTATCATGAATACAAAAATAAAAGGATATAAACCGCCCGTCTTAAAATGGCGTCCCCTAGGGGATTCGAACCCCTGTTACCGCCGTGAAAGGGCGATGTCCTAGGCCTCTAGACGAAGGGGACGTAAGCGATTTACTTCTTTCAAACAAACAATCTATGTGAACACTGTTAGGCACTTCGTAAGGAGGTGATCCAACCGCAGGTTCCCCTACGGTTACCTTGTTACGACTTCACCCCAGTCATGAACCACACCGTGGTAAACGCCCTCCCGAAGGTTAAGCTATCTACTTCTGGTGCAACCCACTCCCATGGTGTGACGGGCGGTGTGTACAAGGCCCGGGAACGTATTCACCGTGACATTCTGATTCACGATTACTAGCGATTCCGACTTCATGGAGTCGAGTTGCAGACTCCAATCCGGACTTAGACGTACTTTGTGAGGTCCGCTCCAGTTCGCACCTTCGCATCCCTTTGTATACGCCATTGTAGCACGTGTGTAGCCCTGGTCGTAAGGGCCATGATGACTTGACGTCGTCCCCACCTTCCTCCGCTTTATCAACGGCAGTCTCCTTTGAGTTCCCACCTCTACGTGCTGGCAACAAAGGATAAGGGTTGCGCTCGTTGCGGGACTTAACCCAACATTTCACAACACGAGCTGACGACAGCCATGCAGCACCTGTCTCATAGCTCCCGAAGGCACTCTCGTATCTCTACAAAATTCTATGGATGTCAAGACCAGGTAAGGTTCTTCGCGTTGCATCGAATTAAACCACATGCTCCACCGCTTGTGCGGGCCCCCGTCAATTCATTTGAGTTTTAACCTTGCGGCCGTACTCCCCAGGCGGTCGATTTAACGCGTTAGCTCCGGAGCCCAAGGGTCATGCCCCCAAACTCCAAATCGACATCGTTTACAGCGTGGACTACCAGGGTATCTAATCCTGTTTGCTCCCCACGCTTTCGCATCTCAGCGTCAGTATCTGTCCAGAAGGCCGCCTTCGCCACCGGTATTCCTCCACATCTCTACGCATTTCACCGCTACACGTGGAATTCTACCTTCCTCTACAATACTCTAGACAACCAGTTTTAAGTGCAATTCCCAGGTTGAGCCCGGGGCTTTCACACCTAACTTAATTATCCGCCTACATGCCCTTTACGCCCAGTCATTCCGATTAACGCTCGCACCCTCCGTATTACCGCGGCTGCTGGCACGGAGTTAGCCGGTGCTTCTTCTGTAATTAACGTCAATTCAGTATCCTGTTAGAATACTGACCTTCCTCATTACCGAAAGTACTTTACAACCCTAAGGCCTTCTTCATACACGCGGCATGGCTGCATCAGGGTTTCCCCCATTGTGCAATATTCCCCACTGCTGCCTCCCGTAGGAGTCTGGACCGTGTCTCAGTTCCAGTGTGGCTGGTCATCCTCTCAGACCAGCTAGAGATCGTCGCCTAGGTAGGCCTTTACCCTACCTACTAGCTAATCCCATATGGGTTCATCAAATGGCATGTGGCCCGAAAGTCCCACACTTTGGTCTCGCGACATTATACGGTATTAGCAGTCGTTTCCAACTGTTGTCCCCTTCCATTTGGCAGATCCCCATACTTTACTCACCCGTCCGCCACTCGTCAGCAAGAGCAAGCTCTTCTGTTACCGTTCGACTTGCATGTGTTAAGCCTGCCGCCAGCGTTCAATCTGAGCCATGATCAAACTCTTCAATTTAAAGTTTGATGCTCAATAGTTACTGACTATAATTTCATTTCAAATGAATCTTTTAGTGTCACTATCAAGACTTAATTTTTGAGTCCGGAGACTTTTATATTTTGTCCTAACAGTGCCCACACAGATTGTCTGTTTTTAATTTTTAAAGAGCTGACAGCTTACTTCTTTTCGCTGTCTCAAGGGTTGCGTATACTACGCTAACCTTTCTTATTCGTCAAGACTATTTTTTGTTTTTTATTTGTCTTAACTATATTTGGTTTTTCTCATCATATTGCCCGACCCGTTTTGTTTTTGCTTCAACGAATCAGTGGTGCGCATTATAGACATCTTTTAGCTTTGAGCAAGAGAAAAAACGCTTTTCTTTGACCGACCGCACAATACTTAGACATATCAAATTTTAATTAATTGATAATTAATAAGATTAAATTCTTGGAGCGTTCCAATTAATTTTCTAATTTATATTTGATATAAAAGAAAAGGCGCGATTACCATCGCGCCTTTAAATTAGTTCATAAAATAACTAAACAGATTAAACTTCAAAAGGGTCTCGTAAAATCATTGTTTCTAAACGTTCTGGCCCTGTTGAAATAATATCAATTGATGTTTCAGTTAGTATCTCTATTCGTTTAATATAATCTTTAGCGGCTTGAGGGAGAGCATCAAATGATTTAATTCCAAATGTTGTTTCACTCCAACCAGGCATTGTTTCATAAACGGGTTTAACCATGCTCCATTCTTCAGCTGAAGAAGGTGCTATATCCGTTATATCGCCATTAGGTAATTGATAGCCAGTACACACTTTAACTTCTTCCAGACCATCAAGTACATCTAGTTTAGTTAGGCAAAATCCAGAAATAGAGTTCAGCTGAACTGCTTTACGGATTGCGACAATATCGAGCCAGCCAGTTCGTCGTCGACGGCCAGTGGTCGCGCCAAATTCATTACCTTGTTTGCATAAGAATTCGCCAACATCATCGAATAATTCCGTAGGAAAAGGACCAGCGCCTACACGAGTTGAGTATGCTTTTACGATCCCCAGAACATAGCCCACATACCTTGGGCCGAAACCTGTTCCCGTCGCAACACCACCTGCAGTAGTATTTGATGAAGTAACATAAGGATACGTACCATGATCAATATCAAGCAGTGTTCCTTGTGCACCTTCAAACATAATTTTTTCGCCTTTTTTACGAGCAGATTCAAGTAATGTAGGAATATCTGCAATCATCGCAATTAGAATATCTGCAATAGCGAAAATTTCATCTAATACTGTTTGATAATCAATAGCGTCAGTTTTATAGTAGTTTACTAACTGGAAATTATGGTATTCCATTACGCTTTTTAGCTTTTCAGCAAATGCTTCTCGATCTCTTAAATCTCCAACACGTAATCCTCGGCGAGCAACTTTATCTTCGTACGCGGGTCCAATACCTCGCCCTGTAGTTCCAATTGCTTTATGTCCTCTTGCTTTTTCCCGCGCTTGGTCTAAGGCAACATGATACGGTAAAATTAATGGGCACGCTTCTGAAATAAGTAATCGTTCTCTTACAGGAACGCCTTTGCCTTCTAGCTCGTGCATCTCTTTCATTAAAGCTGATGGACTAAGTACGACCCCATTAGCAATAATACTAATGACATTATTTCTTAGAATTCCTGAAGGTATTAGATGTAAAACTGTTTTTTCACCGTTGATCACCAATGTATGCCCAGCATTATGCCCACCTTGGTAGCGAACAGCATATTTTGCTTTTTCCGTTAGTAGGTCAACTATTTTACCTTTACCTTCATCACCCCATTGGGCTCCGAGTACAACAACATTATTGCTCATTTTTACATACTCATTTAATTTAAATTAATATATTCCAACTACTCGTTAGCTATAAACTCGCGGCAGTTACTTTTTATTAGATTTTATCTTAGTATCTAGTTTCATATAACGGAAAAACTCGCTATCTGGACTAATCACCATAACATCACTTCCATTAAAGCTATGATCATACGCTTTTAAGCTACGAACAAAGCTAAAAAATTCTAAGTTTTTACTAAATGCATCAGCATACAACTTAGCAACGTACGCATCACCTTCACCACGGATTGTTCTCGCCTGTTTTTCCGCTTCAGATAAAATTTTTGTCGCTGTTAACGTTGCATCTGCGCGAGTTTCTTCCGCTTCTCTTATACCTTGGAAACGCTGATCACGAGCAACCACCTCACGCTCTGCACTCATTCGATCGTAAATTGATTCCGAAACTTCAGGTGGAAAATTTATTTGTTTAATACGTACATCAATAACTTCAACACCAAATGCAAGCATGCTGGTAATATTTTCAGGATCGACTTCAGCAACTGCAACAAGTTCTTCCACTGGCACTTCTTTAACTTTTGCAGCACCTTGTTTTGTTCCATTTAGCGCATCTTTTACTTTTAGCATCAATGAGTTTCTTGATTTGGTCTCTGCACTCGTATCATTAATAATATCTTTGATATCTAATTTACCAATTTCGGCTCGCAAACGTCCATTTAGTCTAGCTAACAATAAATTCTCTACACTGTTACCGCCAGCAACTGTTTCATAGTAACGATCAAAGTTAATGATTTTCCATTGTACATAATAGTCAACGATTAAATCTTTCTTCTCTCTCGTGATAAATTTCTGTTCCCTTCCACTGTTATTAGAGCTGTCAGTTGTCTGAATTTTGGCATCAATGACGCGAATATTATCCACGCCAGGAATTTTAAAATGAAGCCCTGGTTCTGATAAGCCAATAATTTTATTAAACCGCAAAACAATACCACGGTTTCCTTCCTCAATAATATAAATAGATGAGAAAAATATACCAATTAATATAATAACGATAGGAATTAATAATTTACGCATATTGATTTCTCCTTATCGTCCACTGCGTGTAGTATTTGAGTTATTATTACTACGCCCTGATGAGTTATCTATTGATATAGGCGAGCCATTATTCAACGGTGATGTTGCCGAAGAACTAGAAAAATTCATTTGATAACCATTTGAACTATTTAATTTAAACTGCTCAGTAAGTGTACTATTATTAATGTCTTTATTTTTTAATAGCTGCTCTAGTGGAAGGACTAATAAATTACCACCTTGCTCGTTAACCATCACTTTATTGGTTTTTGCTAACACTCGCTCCATCGTATCAATATATAAGCGCTCTTTGGTTATCTCGGGCGCAGCGTTATACAGTGGTAGCAATTTTTCAAAGCGAGAGATATCGCCCTCTGCCTCAAATTCAACGCGGACACGATAAGCATTTGCATCCGCAAGGATTCGTGCTGAACGACCTTCTGCCTGTTGAACTAACTGAACTTTATCCGCTTCAGCTTTATTAATTTCTCGTTCACGATCTTCTCGTGCTTTAATTGCATCATTAAAGGCATCTTGTACTTGCTCTGGTGGTCTAACGGATTGGAAGTTTAAATCCACAATACTAATCCCCATATCATAATTAGATATGATATTAACTAATTCATCTTTAGTACGAGATTCAAGCAAAGAGCGACCATCCGTTAAAATTGCATCCATATTAGAACTCCCAATTTCAGTCCTTAATGCACTGTCTGCTGCCTGACGTAGGCTATCTTCAACATTAGTGACATTAAAAAGGTATTTAATTGGATTACTAATTCGATATTGAACATTCATTTCAACAAAAACAAGATTTTCACCTGCTGTTATCATGGAGCCTTTAACATTAAAATTTTTGGTGCCTTGCGTATCAACAGTATAAACCGTATCAATTAAAGGAGGATTCCAATTTAAACCTGGCTGAACAATCTCTGGTTGGACTTGCCCAAAACGAGTAATAACACCTCTTTGGCTCTGGTTAATGGTGTAAAACCCGCTTATTGCCCAAATAATGATGATAATCAATATAATACCACCAATAATAATAGGAAGATTCATGGGTAATTTAGCTTTTCCCATTCCATTACCTCCAGGTGAATTATTTTTCTTTAAAAAATCATTAACTTTACCAAAAAAATCGTTGGGCTTTTTGTTCTTATCATTTCCCCATGGATCATTATCTTGACCGTTATTTCCGGGCTGATTCCACGCCATATTTAATACGCTCCACTTTAGGTTTGCTATTTTAACTAGTTGAATAACTATTGATTAAATATAATAAATCAGGTTCTTGTTTACATAACCGATTCCATTCGACTAATGGTAGTCTAATGTGTAGAGTAAAACTACCATCTTCATTAATTATTTCTTGCTCAACCGCCCTTAAATCATAAAAGCGACTACGTAAACGACTCAAATAAGCCGGTATAGTCAGTTCACAAGCTTGGATCTGTCGACCTAATCGCTCTTTGAGTGCGGTGAATAAAAGATCTAATCCTACCTTATTTTCAGCTGAAAGCCAAACTCGAAATGGGACGCCATCTTCATCATAATCAATTGTGGGGGCTTTATCATCTAATAAATCGATTTTATTCATGACTAACAAAATTGGAGTGTCATTCGCTTCTATTTCAAACAACACTTCATTTACCGCATCAATATTGTCGAGTAAATTAGGATCGGCAGCGTCTATAACATGTAACAATAATGTCGCTTCTTTTGTTTCAAGCAACGTTGCTTTGAAAGCAGCAATTAAATCATGCGGTAAATGGCGGATAAAACCAACCGTATCGGCGAGCACAACTTCGCCAACATCCTTAACTAAAATTCGCCTTAAGGTTGGGTCAAGCGTCGCAAAGAGTTGATCAGCGGCATACACATTGGCATCAGTAATAGCATTAAATAGTGTCGACTTCCCTGCATTGGTATAACCGACTAGAGAAACAGATGATAAATCAGCTTTCAGCCTAGAACGTCGATTTTGCTCTCGTTGCTTTTCGACTTTACTGAGCCGAGACAAAATCAACTGAATTCGATGGCGAATTAAACGACGATCGGTTTCTAGCTGAGTTTCACCCGGGCCTCTTAAGCCTATTCCTCCCTTTTGCCGCTCTAAATGAGTCCAACCTCTCACTAATCGGGTAGAAATATATTGTAATTGTGCAAGCTCTACTTGTAACTTACCTTCATGGGTGCGAGCCCGCTGAGCAAATATATCGAGAATAACACCAGTCCTGTCGACGACGCGACATTCGCATAATTTTTCAAGATTACGTTCTTGCGTTGGGGTGAGTGAATGGTTGACGAGGATAACCGAGGCATCGAGTTCTTTTACTAATGCGGCAAGCTCTAATGCCTTTCCTTCTCCGATAAAGTATTTTACGCTTACCGCTTTTCTTGAAGTAGTAACAATATCGAGAATTTTAATCTGAGCAGAAGAGACTAATACTTCAAACTCGTTTAAATCCTCGACATCGCTTTCCTGCGGGAAAAAAACATGAACTAATAAAGCTTTTTCTCCACCCTTATATCGGTCAAACAATCATTACCCTCCATAGAAAAGAAGATAAATTAGTCTGAATCTTCACTTTCATCATCTGTTTGTGAAAACGAACCAGAAATAGTTCTGGATGGAACAACCGTTGAAATTGCATGTTTATATACCATCTGACTAACAGTATTTTTTAGCAAAATAACAAATTGATCGAATGACTCTATTTGCCCTTGTAACTTAATTCCATTAACTAAATAAATTGAAACCGGGATATGCTCACGGCGCAATATATTTAAATAAGGATCTTGTAGTGATTGCCCTTTTGACATGTAATTATCCTTTTTATAACGAGAAAAACCAAAATAAATGAAATAAAGCTTCTTATTATCACAATAATAAGCTAAACCAACTCCAAATTATCACAAAAATGAATGATCTTAAACAGGTTATAAGCAATTATGACAAAAATAATTTAAATTTAGTCGATTTAAAGTAGTAAAAAAACTTTATTAAGTATATTTTTTACGCATATTGATCAATATCAATACAATCAAAATAAGGAAAATCGTTATTTAAGTATCATCATTACCTAAATTGTTTAGAAAATAATTCAAAAAAATTTTTAGGAGCATTGCTATTAACCCACTCAATCGAGTTTTGCCAGCCTCGTAGCCAAGTTATTTGTCTTTTTGCTAATTGCCTCGTCGCACAAATACCTTTAAATACCATCTCATCATAGTTTATATCACCCGACAAATACTCCCACATTTGCCGATAGCCTACACATCGCATCGATGGTAAATTAAGGTGAAGATCACCTCTTTGCATCAAAACGTTTACCTCATTTTCAAAACCTTGCTCTAACATCTTAATGAAACGTTGCTCAATACGGCGATGCAGTAATGCGCGATCGTCACATTCAACCGCAAACTGCACAACATTATAATTTAAAGCACTCCCTTTATCTTGAGTTAAATCAGTCAATGATTTACCCGAAATTAAATAGACTTCTAAAGCGCGATTTAAGCGCTGAGGGTCATTAGGGTGAATTCTTGCTGCCGATATAGGATCAACTTTAGCGAGCTCCGCATGAATAGCCTGCCAACCGTCTCGTAAAGCTTTTTCTTCAATAGTCTTACGAACATTTTCATTCGCCGGCGGCAAAGGCGATAAGCCATCAAGTAATGCTTTAAAATAAAGCATTGTACCGCCAACCAATAACGGTATACGATCCTTGCTTAATGATGACTCAATTTCTATAATCGCATCTCGGCGAAAGTCGGCAGCAGAATAACTCTCAAAAGGATCTTTAATATTAATTAACTTATGCGGATAGTTAACGAGTTCTTGCACTGATGGCTTGGCAGTACCGATATCCATCCCTTTATAAATCAGAGCGGAATCAACACTAATAATATCAATCGGGTAGTGGTCACTCAATGCCATAGCCAGCGCTGTTTTACCTGAAGCTGTCGGTCCCATTAGCGTAAAAACGGATGGTTTATTCATAATATATCAGACTTAAATGATGATGTAATAAACGATAGATCAACTGGTTTAATAATATCAGACAAAACACTCTCTTGTTCATGGAGTTGTTCGAGTTCAGTTAATACCGCAATCGCTTTAGGTATATTCCAAATGATTTCTTGTTCATCAATAAGTAAAGCATATTGCTCAACTAACCATTGATGAATCAATAAGTCCAAGTCAGGGCTTGTTGCATGTAATAACAATAAAGAGATTAACCTTGGCAATAGAAACTGCCAATTAGCTTTCCTCATCAACTTAGGGACAGCATTTAATTGTAATTTGGACTTATCAATATTAAATTCAAAATTAAGCTTTTCCAACATTAGCTTGGTCTGACTAAGCACTTGTTGTTCTTGCTTGCTTAACAAAATAGACAAGGGAATTAATAAACGTTCAATATCAAGCGCAGTGCTAAGCAACATTTTGCTTTTAAATAGCGCTAATTGAGCATTTTTTAGTGATAATAAACTGATTTGCTGCTGTTGGTAATCATGTTTTTCTAACAAAACATAATTGTTATCAATAATGGTTAACACTCGCCCTAATTTAACCGCCGAAGATAATTCAAGCTCATTTTCCCTTACGACCAAGGGCTCGTTACGTTTAGGAAATAGCGATGAAATTACGGCCTGTTGTGGGGGAGAAATCGGCGCTTCTTGGCACTGCCTTTCATTCGTAATAGGCTGAACTAATTGGCTATATATTTTATTCTCTAAATTATGCGTGTTTTTTTTGTCGCCACTACCTTGATAATGATAACTACTTTGGGTTAAGTTCGAGGACGATAATTGAACTGCAGCTGGACGGTTAAAAATATTTTCCCCAGCAGCAGCTCGATTAGGTTTGACATGAAATTCATTATTATTTTGAGCTTGTTGGCCTGCCGGCGAAAGGTTTGCAGCACTTTCATTTGCCGAGCCTAATGCCATAATCATCGCTTGGTAGACAAAATCGTGCACCAGCCTCGCTTCATGAAAACGAACTTCATGCTTTGCAGGATGCACGTTAACATCAACTTGCCTAGGATCGAGTTCAAGATAAATCACATAACTGATGGCCTCATCAGTTGAATAAACAGACGATTTGCGCGCTTCTAAAAAAGCTTGTTTTAAAGCATGGTTAAGTAGACGATCTTTTACCACTCGGCCGTTAACATAAAAATATTGTAATGCCTCTTGACCTGAATGTTGTGATATCCAACCTTTAATTAATAAATCATCATGTTGCCACGATAATTTAATGCTTTTTTGCATAAAAGTTGTACCGCAAATAGCTGCAACTCGCTTTTCAATTTGCTGTTCAGACTCTGCCGCACGATATTGCTTAATGAGTTTACCATTATGTTGAAGATTAAATGTTATATCTAAACGCGCTAATGCAATACGCCGAATAATCTCATCAATATGGGCAAATTCTGTTTTTTCTGTTTTTAAAAACCTTCGCCTAGCGGGTGTATTATAAAAAATGTCCAATACTTCGACGGTTGTTCCTGTTGGATGAGACGCAGGCTTTATTATTGGTTGCATATCCCGCCCTTCGGCATAAACTTGCCAAGCTTCTGCTTGGTTTTTTGGCTTAGAGGTTAATGTTAGCCTAGATACAGAGCTAATACTTGCTAAAGCTTCACCTCTAAAACCTAAACTGACAATTGCTTCCAAATCGTCTAGAGTACTAATTTTACTTGTTGCATGTCTCGCTAACGCAAGGCCAAGCTCATCTTTTGCTATACCGCAGCCATTATCTCGAATACGAATTAGCTTGCAGCCACCTTGTTCGACCTCAATATCAATCCGATTCGCTCCCGCATCAATACTATTTTCAACGAGCTCTTTAATTATTGATGAAGGTCTTTCTACTACTTCTCCAGCGGCAATTTGATTAGCTAACTGAGGAGGAAGAATTAAGATCGCCATTAATGGTTTTCCTTGTTAATTGGATTAGTTTTTATATAACTTTTCAAACCTTTATAAATCGCCTGAGCAATTTTATTTTGATGAGCCTCACTACGAAGTAGTTTTTCCTCACTCAAATTAGATATAAAACCGACTTCAATCAAAATTGATGGAATATCTGGAGAACGAAGCACCCCAAGGCTTGCATGTTCGGGGATCCGTTTATGTAATGAAACAACCTTTGCCATTTCATTTAACACTTCCGTGGCAAGCCCATAACCTACGCGTTGAGAATTAGAAAACTGCAAATCTAATATCGCTTGACTTAAAAATGGATTATCACCGTCAGATAAAACATCACCCGCACCACCTAACAACTCAGATTGTTTTTCATGCTTCTCAATCCAGCTACCAAGTTCGGTATTGGCCCTTTTTGTTGACAAAACCCATACTGAAGCACCTTGAGCATTACGATTAGGTGCTGCATCTGCGTGAATTGAAATTAATAAATCGGCCTTGTGTTTACGTGCAATTTCAGAACGCTGCGAAACAAAAATATAGCTATCGTTTGAACGCGTTAATATCGCTTTTAAATCGCGATCTTTATTAATCAACGCTGTCAGTTTTTTAGCAATCGATAACGTTACTGTTTTTTCATATAACTTTTGCTGACCAACGGCTCCTGAGTCCTTTCCTCCATGCCCAGCATCGATTGCAATAACCACTTTACCATATGCTGGACTAAACATAATCAATGCCAATAGTAGCAGTAAAACCATTCTAACCATTTTTTTCATATACTTTAATATCACTCTTATCGATTATTGGGTAATGGGTGATTATCCAATATTATCTTGTTACCTTTGGCTGATAGGAGATGAATAATCGCCTCTCTCTCTAGCTGATTGTAAAGTAACTCAATTTTAATATCAGCTGGAGGTAAAACCCCTTCAGCCTGTTGCGGCCATTCAACCAAACAGATACATCTTTTAGATAAATAATCTCGTATTCCCATAAACTCCAGCTCTTCTGGGTCCGCTAATCGGTATAGATCAAAATGATAAACCGAAAAACGATTAAAATCATACGGTTCGACCAAGGTATAAGTTGGACTTTTCACATTACCTTTATGCCCTAGGGCGTGTAAAAACCCTCTACTAAATGTGGTCTTGCCTGCCCCTAATTCCCCCTCAAGATAGATAATGATGGTCTCATCATGACTATTTAAGTAATTCAGGCATTGCAAAGCCAACTGTTGGCCTAGCTCAATCGTTGCCTGTTCGGATTTTAGTTGCCGCTTCTCTAACATTCTAAAAAATTCTTTTCTGGACTCAATGTGATTATTATAGAAGAATAACGGATATTAAGGAAATATTTAACAAATTAGATAAAATTATGCTACATACTGTCTCAAGTTCCAATCTTGATGTTGACTTAATTAATGCTAATGATGCGATTTTATTTTGGCAAGATGGGGTCATTCTCGCGCTCGAAAATAATCAAAAGCTAATAACAATTTTAACCAAAACATCAAAATGTTATGCATTAGACAATGATATTTTAGCCAGAGGACTAACGCCAATGATTGATAAACGTATCGCTATCATTAATATGGAGCAAGTGATCGCATTAACTCAGCACTATTATCCGCAAATGAAATGGTAGAACCGTTACTGCTGATTGTCCTATCTGGTTATCAATAAAATGAAATATTGTAAAACGAATCAAAAGCTAACTATTTTATAACAAGGCTCATAGGAGCCTTTATAAGAATAGCTAACCTCTATTTTTACTCACTAGTTACGCTGCTTTATTTATAATCACAATATGATTTACCACACCATTTTGCTGTAAAACTTTTATTACATCTGCACTACCATTACGACAGGCAAACGAAAAAGCATCTTGATCATAAGCGGGATGATTTTTATCTGTTTCGGTCGTAACTAAGCTGGTATCAGCACCTTTTTCTAATAGATATTCAACTATATCGACTCGATTATTACTCGCTGCCACAATTAATATTGTTTCACCTTGTGTATCATTTGTTTGATTATTTAAATCTACTTTATCTTTTAATTTATTATAAATCTTATCAAAAACAACAACATTTTTACCGAGCCATGCTGATTTTAAAACATTCGTCACATCAGCTCTGTCAATCGGCATTGTTAGAAATTAAAAAATCAACAATATCTTCATAACCAATAAAAGCAGCCAGCCCTAGCGCGGTTTACCCTAATTCGTCATTATCTTTTACTTCGATATTTTGCCCATTAGAGACCATTTCTTTTACTTTTGCTATATTACCTTGCTTAATGGCATCAAACCATTGTGCATTAGGTCCGGTCGATGGCTTTTTATAAAATATTCTATGACTTAGTTTTGTTGGATTGGTAATCTCAACCATCTCATGATAGTCCATTCTGAAATTTTTATATCCATCAGGATTATTTTCATTTAATACCGCGGAGTAGCTTGCAAAACTAACAAAAAATAAAAAACCAGATAAAATTCTAATGATCACCTTCATTGAAAACCCCTTTTTAATAAAAACATCGAATTATAAAATTTATTAAAAACAAAAGCGTATTTTGCTCGCTTTTTTTAGAATTATTAGAAATTTTTCAGAGAGATAAGATATAAATTGACGAATTTACACCCTATTTAGATTTGATATTAAAGTCAAGAACGAGACTTCAATCGTATTGGTCACTACTACTAGTGTTTATGTGCATATTAAATAATCGATAAAACTAAAACGAATCATCAATATTAATGGCACTTGGTAGAAAATAGACCAAAATAGTTTACTCGTTGGAATAGATTATCGTAATAGTATTCATAAGCTAAACGACCTCCAGTCTGTTCAATTTTTTGTGCAAATTTACATAATTTAATGTTGATATAATCTTGTATCTTTTCTGATTCATTAATTATTCTTAGATAAGTCGATTTATCCTTAATTTTATACATCAATACTAATGTCTACTGATTATCACCACTAAAACGAATTCCTATCCCCTTAAAGTATTGATCTTGACTATGTTGTATTTTCTCATCAAGCTCATACATTTCTTCTTCGGTTATATAGTTAGGTAATGAATGAACTGTTCGCTTCTCTGAGTAGCTTATATCTATTTTAATGGGATCAAGATCAACTGTTATATAATTATTACTATTAATATCATAAGGGCGATAAGGACTAATCTGCAAAAAATTGTCACCATTAAACGCTTTTACTAAACCAAATAATTTTTTTATCTGAGATTGAGTGATATCTAATTCTTTTATTTCGCCATTTTTAAATTGCGATTCAATATAGTAAGCTTGTGAATTATCTCTGGAGTTAACCTCTAGATAAGCAGTTAGCTTTTTTGTTCCTTTAGGTACAAGTGTCACAATATAATTGGCTATATTTTTTTTTGACTCATCGTAATAGCTATATGTAACATATTTCTGTGTTTGATTTTGGTAGATATTATAAAGTATAACTACCATAATTAATGACGCTATAGTGAATATAATAAGATAAAGCATCTTTTTCATTATATTATTTTCTCTAGTTACACTTGTTTTAGTGTTGATAAAATATTACTAAATACCTATCTAAATTATCACAGCCATAAAATTAATAATCTTACTGCCTGATTGGTCATATAATTGCTTAAGGTAGGTTTAAGATAAAGTAATACAGTATGAAGTATGCTTATATCAATTTAGTAAATACGATTACTCTTCAATAAATGGCTCATATTTAAAGTCGATATTAATTTTTGATTTTTCGATATCTAATGTAATAACACAACCTATCCAAGCTGGTAATCCATTAGTCAAATTATTATTAATACAATACTGCCTAAGTTCTTTTACAGTATCGCTTAAAGGGCTTGTTATATCACTATCAGGTAAATACCAATTTAGCTCATCATTTTGATTATAGAAATCGAATAAAAATGTGCAAACATCCATCTCAGATGTAAATTCCAATTGAGCAATTACTTTTTTCGCTCCATCAGGAGAAGATTTAAAAATTAATTGCCCAATCTGATTATTTAATTCATCATATGTTTTAGTCATTATTATCCACCCAGTGTATTTAAAAATTCTCTCTTCATCATTCGCCCATTATCAATAGAATATATCACATCAAACTTATAAGGCCTCAAATTAGTTCCTTCGTATAACGGCTCAATCTTAACGTTAACCGTTTTCCCATCTTGTAATGCTTTAACCCATGTGTTTTCCATCTGCTTCCATGCGCCACGGTTAAGATTAGCGTTCATCGGTAGCATATTAATTTTTTCACCTGAGCCATTTAGTATTGATGCAATTAAATGACCACCTTCGTCGCCATCAATACCTTGCTTACCTGCCTTTAATTGCTGGTAAGTGTTTCTATCTAGTGTATCGAGTTTAAGTTCGGCTTCAACCTGTTTTAATCGCCCGATATCGTCAGTGTGATATATTTTGTTGCCATCAACCAGATAAATTTTATTTGGCTCAGGATTGTTTAGCGCTTTATTCCAATTTCCTTTACTACCGGATTCGGTCTCAATAGTGACAACTTCAAGCTTATAATGAACTTGGCTTTTAACGTCTGTAACCATTCGCTTGATTCTGGCATATTTTAACGCACGTAATGAATGGGCAAAAGGTTCAGCTAATGCGCCGAGCAGCAATCCTTTTAATGCGTTTTTTAATCGTCCTTCTGCTGCGCTATCATCAGTATGAAACACTTTATTCCCAAAAAAGCGTTGTATCTTTCAATTCCACTTCTTCTACTAGAATATTTTTACAGGTAATTTTTACAGTCATAATCGATAAATCAAGTGAGGTTTCTATAAAATTGGTGTCCGTTTCATATTTTTTTACAGTAATATCTTGCCCATAATAACCCGATTTAGGTCCAGTATCCTTTACTCTAAAGTTTCCTCGCCAATTCGCATCAGTTTGATAATTCACTTTATAGCATGAAAGAAAGCTAATTTTCCAACAGACATTATCGTTCTTTTCAATAAATAGATATATTTCATCACCGAAATATTTGACTTGTAAGTCTAAAATTAATAAGTCCCAATATTTTGTCTCATCAATCTTATTTTGAAGTTCATCAATAATCATTATATTATTCACCTTAATTTACTCATTTTTCCAAGGAATATGACCAGCTTGATCATTCCTTTCTACAATATTCCCTAGATTATTCAGCGGATTCCCTTTTTCATCATAAATATGCATATGTTGATAATTTGTTATCTTGTCTGCGGGATCTATACGAATCCTCATTTGACCGATTGTATCTTTTATATGAACTCTACCGTTGTTTTCAAAAAAATGCCAACCTTCAGGTAAATTATTTTTTAGTTCGATCAAGGAAAGATTTGTAATCTCTTTAGGGGACAATTTATCTAATTTACTTTGTATAAATATGCGCTCATTTAAATTCTTTTTACTACCTGATTCAGTTTCAATAGTTACAGCCTCAAGCTTATAATGAACTTGGCTTTTAACATCTGTAACCATCCGCTTAATTCTGGCATATTTTAACGCACGTAATGAATGGGCGAAAGGCTCAGTTAATGCGCCAAGCAGCAATCCTTCTAATGCGTTTTTTAATCGTCCTTCTGCTGCACTGTCATCAGGGCTAGCTTGCAAATAATCGGTGATATCATTTTTCAAGTAAGAAAACTCTTGAATTAAATTCGATAACCTTTCCTCATGGGGTGCAAAGACCGCGAAATCAGCGACACCGCCAGCAATCATACCTTTGACGAGTGTACCCATTTTTTTTAGCGGCGTGATGAATTTTAGTGCTTTAGAGGTAGGAAGAAAACCAACTAAAAACTGACTAACACCATGAGCAAGCGCGCCCGGTATCGTTTCCGATTCAGGCACTTTTGCCAATTGAAGGGGATTTGCTATTTCAACGTCAGACACGCGTTCCATCGACGCCTTAACGAGTGAAGCGTCCCAAAGTAAATCCGATACCGATTGTGCCGCATCACGCACACCACCAAGCATTTGCAATGGTACATCATAATACCACGCCCGATACTCTTGCTTTTTATCAAAGACAATATCGACATATTTAGCGTTAACAGGTAAATCAACATAAGCATAACCATTACTATCTAGATTACCTTGCTTAACGATTGCTCGACTGCCATTATTAAATAGTGTAAAGGGCTGATTGGGTAACTCTTTTACTGTTATTTCAATCCAGTTCGTTTCATTACCATACCTTGCAAGTTCACATGCTTTCACTTCTTCAGTGGTTAAGCGACGGGATATTTTATTACTAGGGAGTTTAAAAAAATTCGTTTGTGGCGCCAGCATACCTGAACAAGGTTCAACGGGCATTTCAATTAACAGAGCACGCTCAGAAGTTAACGCCTCTTTTAACGCCGCACTAAATTTGATATCGTCTTTATTATAGGTGTTACGGCCGTAATATAAGCCTAGCGTTTCAAGGGTTGGGGAAAGATTCTTGCATTGGTCTTGATTATTAACACAGTATTTAACTATTTCGTCCATCTGGCTGCTATAGCGATAACGGACGGGCTTAAATTTCGTATAATCAATAATAGTTTTTGGAGGCAATAAGCTACGACGGGAAAACGGATTATCATCAATTGGTTGTTGTAATTCTTGCCACTCTCGTCTGGTAATTAGCAGGTAATAGTTCATCGTGTTTTATTATTGTTATTATTATTTAGGCGAATAACAATAATCGATTTGATGGATCATGACAAGTTTATATTATCGTTGACGCAGTCAAGTATGATTTTTTCAGCAAGCTCATAAACTATTTATTTAAATACAGCTTAATGATTGTTACTAATTTAGTTAAAAGTTAATTAAAAATCTGTTTGATTTTTTGCCAAAAGCTCATAGAGTTTATTTCTTCCATTTTATTTTTTAAGCTATTTTCATTCTGTTGGCTTTTAGATAGAGCCTGTTCTAACTGCTGATTGATTAATTTTATATTATTTAAGCTATTCTTAACATTTTTATATTGGTTAATTGCTTCTATTAATTTAAGTTTACTTAATTCTTTAAGCTCATCAAATCCCTGTTGATTTTCATCAATTATTTTATTTTTTTTGACTAATTGCTTTTCATAATAGCTAGAGGAGGTAGGATTTGAACGTATACTTCCGTAAACTTGATTACTAAGCATTTTTTTAAAAAAATTATAATATTTTTCAACATCATTAGCATCATAAACATGTCTATTAAATTCTTTAGAAAAGCACATTTTATCTGAAATATTGATTTCAATTATTGGTATACCATATTCTAAGAAATCACGTATTTTTTGTGGCGTACATTTATGTTTTACGGCAATTTCTATAGCAACTTTACCATTCCATTTTTCAGCCAAATCACACTCAGAAGAAAAATAACCAATGAGGTCAGGAAAATATACATTACTATTTTCAAACTGTAAGCGGGGTTCAATAATAAACTTTGAAAAATTAAACACATAAGTTTTATCATTGATAATAAATTTAATATTTTTTAATTCAGATAGCACAAGTATAGCCATCGAATGGGAAATAGTTTCATTATCACCCTCGCTATTACTACCACCTGTTATATTTTCTATATATTTAAAAAAACCATTCTTAACCGGCGTCATTCTTGATCTATTTGACGGGTTCGCTTGTGTGCTATAGAAGTTAAGTTTTTTATAATCTTCCGGTAAACTATTTTTTAATTTTAGCACTTCCCAAACATAAAAGGTTCTGAGTCTGGATGAATCATATTGGTCTAATATGAACTCGTCCCGCTCATTTTTTGCATATGCCCATGTTTTTTTAGCCATATACCTATAACTCCCTGTCAATAATTATTGCCAACCTGTCGCTTAATACTCTCTAAAAACGCGGCTCTGAACGCTGGATCGTGAGCATAGAGTTGATATAACTCCATATCTTTTTGGCGATTTTCTAGCATAATATCACGCATGATTTTTTCAAATGCCAACTCTCGATTATAGGGATCATGATTATTTTTGTATTTCATAGCAAAATCTTTATGGGTAGTGACATCTTGCACAATGGAAATAAATTTTACCCGTTGATCTTCTGGGGTCATACTCCAGCCTTGGAACCAGCGTTCATTAAACATATTTACAATGTCATCTAAGGTACTTTCTTCATTGTCGCTAGTATGCGCACCTCGAGGGTTAGCATTTTGTGGATCGAGTTCAGCTTCTTCAGCATCTAATTGGATTTTATGATTTAATTTTACTCGCTGTAAACCATAAGAGTTAAGATCAACCGATTCAAGTAATTCATCTAATTTATCACTATCGGGATCGTTTACTTTGAGTTTAGGAATTAAAAACTTTAAGAACCAAAATAGTTTTTCCCATATTAACATTTCAAAAGGCATAATAGCGGCCATCTGGCTATAGATTTTGACAAACTGTTTTGCTTTAATTTTAAAGTCCACTTTATCGTCATTATCTAATTCCAATTGGACATTAAATCGATCTGCCGCAAGGTCAATAATTGGACTGAGTAACTCAGCGGCGCTACCTTTAAAGTAGAGCTGATTAAATGCTTCTACTTCAGCCCATTCATAAATACCGGGTTCATCAAGTGTATCTTTTAGTTCATGTAATACATTGATATCGGTCGCACGGGATAATGAGGTCGCTGTATAGAAGGGATCAAACGCCTTTTTAATATCATCAATACTATTAAAGAAATCAAGCACAAATAGATCTTCGGTTTTCTTACCCCATTTAGGTGCGGCTCTATTCAGACGAGAAAGAGCCTGTACAGCTAACACATGCTGTAATTTTTTATCCACATACATGGTACAAAGCTTAGGTTGATCAAAACCGGTTAAATACTTATTGGCAACAACCAATAATCGATACTCATCAGAGTCAAAATGTTCGCTGGTATCATTATCAGAAAAACCGTTGATACTGGCTTCGCTATATTCAATCCCATCAATCACTTTCTCGCCTGAAAAGGCAATCAGTATTTTAAACGGATAATTGAGCTGTTTAAGCTGTTTATTGAGAGCAAAGTAATAGTGGATGGCACTTTCAATATTTTGTGTGACCACCATGCCTTTGGCTTTCCCCTTTAACTTTTTACTATTCACCACCTGAGTAAGGAAGTGATCTAGCATGATTTCAGCTTTAACGGCAATGGTTTGCTTACTTCGTTCAACAAAAGCGCGTAATTTTTTTTGTGCTTTTTGAGTATCAAACAGTGGATTATCCGCAATCGACTTTTCAATTTCGTAATAGGACTTATAGGTAGTGTAATTAGTCAGTACATCTAAGATAAAGCCTTCTTCAATAGCTTGTTTCATTGAATACAAGTGAAATGGTTTAAAGATACCATCAGCTTGCTGTTCGCCAAATTTTTCTAAGGTAATGTTTTTAGGCGTAGCCGTGAACGCAAAGTAAGACGCATTACCGCGCAGTTTTCGTGCCTGCATGGTTTTGATAATGATATCTTGAATATCTTCACCTTCATCGTTATCAACATCGCTCGTTTTGCCCATGGTTTTATTCATATTATCGTGAGCTGAACCACTCTGTGAACTGTGCGCTTCATCAATAATGACGGCAAAGTGTTTATCACTCAGATCGTTAATACTATCAACAATCACCTGAAATTTTTGGATCGTGGTGATAATAATTTTTTTACCACTTTCAAGTGCGGCTTTTAAATCAGATGATTTTTGCGCATGAGCAATAATATTTTTTACTTCAGAAAACCCACTAATATTATCGCGCAACTGTTTATCTAAAAGGCGGCGATCCGTCACCACAATCACCGAATCAAAGAGCGGCAAATCAATGCCTTTTGCACCAGCCACTGAACAATTATGAGGGCATACTTCGATCAATTGGTAAGCTGCCCATGTAATGGAATTGGACTTACCAGAACCGGCTGAGTGTTGAATAAGATAGGTATGTCCAGTACCACGACTGGCAACATCATCAATAAGTTTACGCACTACATCTAATTGATGATAACGAGGGAAAAACAGCGTTCGTTTGACTAATAAATCTTTACTGCAACCATCCAAACGTACAAAATGCTGAATAATATTGGCAATGCTTGTTTTCTTAAAAAGGCTTTCCCATAAATACGCGGTTTTATGACCGTCAGGATTAACTGGATTACCTTTACCTTCATTATTCCCTTTATTGAAAGGTAAAAAGAAGGTGTCTTTACCAGCTAATTTAGTGGTCATATACACTTCATCAGTATCAGCCGTCATATGGACTAAACAGCGAGCAAAAGTTAATAGAGGCTGATTAATATCACGATCTTCGCGGTACTGTTTTTGTCCATGGTATTGGGCCGTTTGCCCTGTCCATGGGTTTTTTAGCTCAAGGGTGATAATGGCAATACCGTTAATAAATAACACCATATCAATTTCTTGTAGAGGATTGAGCTGAGAATAACGTACCTGACGTGTACAGCTAAAAATATTTTGTGCAAAATTATACTGCACCTGCTCGCCACTGCTGGCAAGCGGAGCCGGATACATGAGTGTTAAATGAATATCATCTATGGCTAAGCCTTTTTTTAGTAAATGAATAATGCCATATTTTTTAATTAACTTATCAAAGCGATCCAAGACTTTGCGTTGCCAATCGTGAGGATGATTTTTCTGTAATTTATCCAACTCATTGGTTTGGGTATTATGTAAAAAAGACCAAAAGAAGTGGTTATCAATGGCATATTGTGCATTGAAATCCCTTGCCAGACCTAATTGGTAATAGTTTGAATGGTCATTCACATTAGGTTCTTTGACACCCTTGAGCTCCTCCAGACAAGTACCGGTTAACTGCTTTTCAATTGTTGCTTCAAGGGCTTGCTCATTGGTTTGACTGACCATATCCACTTCTCCATTTACATTTATTCTTCTGCTGCAATTTTGATTTTTCCTGTTACTGCACTGTCAATTAGGGTGGTTTTATATTCTTTTAGTTTTTCAATTTGTTTTTGGTAACATTGAATACCATCATTAATAATAGCTATTTGTTGATCAACAAAATTAATGATTTTTCTTTGTTCACTTAATAACGGTAAAACTATCTTATGATTTAATAAATCTTTCTGCGTCATACTAGGGAGTGCTGTCGCAGTGGAATAATATAAAAATGGAATAGTTTTAGCACAATAGTATAAGTATTTTGTAAGTATTGTTTTTTTGCAAATAGCAAAAAACATTGTATCAACAGTCCAAAATTTACCATTAATATATAACGGTTTATCAATCGTTCCTTTTCTTCCCAATAGAACCGCCTCCCCATCATATAAATAGCTATTAGCAAACGCAAATTGTCCTCCAGAGCCAATAACAGGAAACCCATTATCGCTTTCAACTTGTTTATAATCTTGTCCATTATTTATTGTTGAGACAAATTTTAATTTTGTTATGTCCCAATGCTCAGGAATCATGCCAATCCATTCAATACCCGAATCTTTCATTGGCACATTAGGATCTAACCCTTTTGTTACGGCTTGTTGAATAATAATTTGCTGACGTTCTTTAAGTCGTTCAATCTGTTTTTGTTTTATGGCAATAACCTGATTAATTTGAGCTGTTTTTTGATCTAAAAAATGAGCAATATTAATTTGTTCATTTTTGGGTGGAATTAAAAAGGGAATAGACTTCATTCTAGTTTTAGACAAATCCCATTGTCCAATTCTTACACCATCAGAAGCACTTCCAAAATATGATACATATAAAGAACTGCGAATTGCCCAATTGAAAAATTCAGTCTCAATATTTTTTGTTAAATCAAAAACAAAATAAGCAGGGCTAACAATTCCTGTATAATTAGAAATACCATAGGAACCCTGCCAAGCTTTCATTTTATTCATACCAAATTGACCTTTTTTTAATAACTTATAATTAGTCAAATCATCAGGAATAAAATTATGGTTCGTATCTTGGTCTGCTATATCCCGCTCTATCACACCTAATTCTCTAGTAATTGACAATAACGGTAAATTTGGTTTGTTTTTTTCGGAAACAGGAAATAAACACGAACCTAATTTTTGAACATTCCACTTTTCAGGTAAGTTCCCAATCCACTGATATTCGGAATCTTTATAAGCCGAATAACGAGACATATTAGTTATATTTTTCATCGCCATTATTCCGTTTTACCTGATAAACCCAAAATATCAGCAATTAAGCCATCCGCTTGTTGCTCTAAAGCTAAAATATCCTGAGTAACCTCTTCTAATGAACGTAATGGCTTGTGACGATAAAAATATTTATTAAAGCTAATTTCGTAACCGATTTGAGTACTATCTAGGTTAATCCAAGCCTCTGCGACGTATGGTCGCACTTCTGCTAAAAAGTAGCCGTGAATATTTTCTTTCAGCGGGATAGACTCCGCATCGCGTAAATCAGCGCAAGGTTCATAAGTAATATATTCGTTAGTATTACTCGTTGCAAAATAACCAAAATCAGCTAATTGCTGCACTTCACAGTCTAGATGGGTTAATAGCTTTTTCAGTTTATTTTTATTGAAGCTATGTACTTTTTGAATCACTTTTTCGGCACTTTCGTCATACCAACTCACCGCATTTAAAATGGTATTTTTCTCGCTAGATGATAGTTTTAGATTCAATCCCTTAATTGCTATATCAACATCCTGTTTAAATAGATTAAAATCACGGTATTCTTGCTCACCAACTTGCTGCATGATAGCTAATGCAGATTGATAAAGGGTTTGTAGTTTTAACCAATATTTTGTATCAAAAATTTTATCTTTAGCTTTGTTATTTAAGCTAATACCATTATCGTCACACCAATCCAGAATCGATTTTTGTTGTGGCTTTAAAAAACCAGTCTGATAAACATGCTCACCATAAACACTATATAAATGGCTCATCACGTCACGTAGTGATTTATCAAAACGTAGTTCAGCAAGAAATTCAGTATTAAATTGGGCTTTACGACGATCGGGGCGTTCAATATTTACTTTGTAATAACCAAAATCACTGTTATCAAAACACTGACTGGCAATACCAATCGGGTCGTTATTATTATCAAGTTGCCGTTCAATAGTCTCCATCTTCAAATAGGTTTGTGTGATTTCTTGAATATGTTCAGGTGAAAACTCACAATTTTTATCACCTAAATTTTTACGTAATTTTTTAGATAACAAACTAGCATCGATTAATTGTACTTTACCTTTACGATGCGGAGCTTTATTACTACTTAGTAACCAAATATAAGTGGTTATACCAGTATTATAAAATAGGTTATTAGGCAGTTGGACAATAGCCTCAAGGCGGTCATTCTCAATGATATAACGACGAATATTACTTTCGCCGCCACCCGCATCGCCAGTAAACAAGCTAGAACCGTTATGAACGGATGCGATACGAGATCCTTGTACACCAGCCTGTGGCAATTTCATTTTACTGACCATTTCCATTAAAAACAGCAGTTGCCCATCACTGGATCGTGGAACGGCATCAACCTCTTGTTCGTTACCCCAATAATCGTTTAACTTCACCTTAAAGCGATGATCAATCACATCTTTGCCGTCTTTGATATATTTTTGTTCCGATGCCCAACTTTTACCATAAGGTGGATTTGACAGCATAAAATCAAACGGACGGCCAGCAAACTCGTCGGTAGAAAGCGTCGAGCCCACTTTGATATTTTGCGGATCATTACCTTTGATCATCATATCGGACTTACAGATAGCATAGGTTTCATCATTGATCTCTTTACCATAGAGTTCAATCATGCGCTCAGATCCTTCAAGCGGGTATTTTTCTTCGATGAAATTCTGTGATTCGGTAAGCATGCCACCACTACCACAAGCCGGATCGTAAATAGTTAAAACTGGTGGTAGCTGATCTTTGATTGGGTCAAAAACCAGATGAGTCATCAATTCAATCACTTCACGTGGCGTAAAATGTTCGCCCGCTTCTTCATTATTTTCTTCATTAAACTTACGAATCAGCTCTTCAAATACATAGCCCATTCCTAAATTGCTCAGGGCTGGCAGACGGTTACCATCTGGATCCTCAACCTCTTTTGGTGTCAAATTAATATTAGGCGATACAAATTTTTCAATAACATCTAATAGCACATCTTTATTCGCCATATGGCGAATCTGTGCTTTTAAATTAAAGCAATGAATAATTTCTTTAACATTTTGGCTAAAGCCATTGAGGTATTCTTCAAAATTAGTTAATAAAATTTGATTATTATTATTTGCTGAAAGGTGAAGCTGTTTTAATGTCCATTTGCTGGTGTTATAAAACACATAACCGGATGCTTTTTCCAATGGATCGTCAATTAACTCAGTATTTCCATATACAGATTTTTGTTCATTATATTCGGTTAACACTGCTTGTTTCGTTGGTTCAAGTAATGTGTCAATGCGGCGTAAAACCACCATAGGCAAAATCACATCACGATATTTCCCTCGTACATAGACATCGCGCAAGCAGTCATCGGCTATCGACCAAATAAAAGAAATGAGTTTATTGTGTACACTGTGATTCATTTTTTACCTTAGTTATGAGTAACTTTTTTACTTAAGTTTATGCAACAAATAATAGCATAATCCGCCTATTACCCATAGAAGGTAAAAACATGAGAAACATTAGGTGAATAAAAAATACACAGAAAAAAACCGAATGCTTTCTTTGGGTGTGACGCTATTTTTACTGGTTTTTCCAGCTAACCAACGTAGCTGACCATAAGATTTTTATAGTGCCAATGATAAACTTTTGTTCTCACCTATCATTGAGTTTAATAAACAAGCCCCTCAATTTAGTTGTATACAAATGTGTTGCCATTACATCATGTAACTAAAAATGTACCAATTTGGACTGGAATCTCTCGAATTAAGTTGGATATCACTGAAAACAAAAAGCCCGTAATTCTTTATTTTTCAATGAATTACGGGCTTTAATAAACTGCTATGGAACAATAGGTGGTGGAGCTGGGGGGAGTTGAACCCCCGTCCGAAATTTCTACATCCTCGGCACTACATGCGTAGTTTGTCTTTAAATTTCATCTACCCGCTGCGAACAAACACGCCACTGATAGACTAGCTTGATTAGTTTTAATGCTTCCGCCCCAAGCAAGGCTTCCACACGATCTCGTTTGGGTTTGACTCCCCTTGATCCCCGTCCTACGAGCGAAGGCTAGAGAGGGAAGGCTCTGAGCAGGTTATTAAGCTGCTAGTGCGTAGTTTTCGTCGTTTGCGACTATATTTTGCGGTTTGTTTACGAGGCCTACCGCACCTCGGCATGCACCTTGGGTTTCGCAAATCCCGTCGAATCCAGAATCAGCCCCAAAAATGAGATATCATTATATCCAAAATTCCGACGTTTAACTAGCGCTATTATTTTGCTTAAGCATCTTAAGTAAAAAGTCGCGTAATACAATGGCGTGATTGTGTTCAAGATCTTTACTGCCATATAATAATGTTACTGGCTTGTTATCTTTAAGCTTTTGATATAAACAAGCCACCACAGGATTATTTTTAAGTTCTTGTTGGTATTGTTGATAAAAAATATCCCATTGATCTAAATGAGCATGATACCACTGACGTAGTTCATTCGACGGTGCAACCTCTTTTAACCATGCAACACCCGTAAGCTTAGCTTTACTGATCCCTCTTGGCCATAGACGATCAATTAGATAACTATCTTGATTAAGGCATAACGCCTTTTCATATACGCGCTTAAGAGTGATTAATGACATATTATGATATTTTATTGGGATTTATTGACTATTTAAAACAGATAAACCGCATCGTAAGTATAATCACGATGCGGCTTGCTTGAATAACTCAAATAGACTATTTAGTATTATCTTTTTGAGTCATAGGTAGATTTTGTTGTTGATACACTAACGTATTATTACCGGATTTCAACACTAATTTACCATCTACTTTTTCAACATTCGCGCCTTTGCTTAGCATGTCGCCAATCACTGTATCAAGTTGGTTTAGCGTTGGTTCATTACAAAACACACGAGTCATTGCTACGCCATCAGCGGCTTGCAATACGCCATTTTGATAGATGGCTTGGCCATTAAATAGATTACACATTTTGCCATTAAGCTGGATTGTCGTCGTACTACTATCTTGAGTAATATTAAGTACTGGAGGGATCGAGTTTGGTAGCGGTTGATCATTTAATGAAACAAGTACATAGCTACCAACGATGTTATTATCAGTTTGGTGGCTAGAACAAGCAGCTAACAATGCAGAAGCACCCACAACGGCACATAATGTCACGATTTTTTTCATTTCCGTTTTCTCCTAAACTTATTAAAAAAATAATACAATTAAATGGTTCCGTTCAACTAACAATAGCATAATTTGCCGACAATGCAATCCAGTAAGCGTAATTATTAACGATTCTTGGGATCAGTAAAAAACTAAATATTATTTAATATCAGTTACTAACTCGCTTGGCAATACATGGCTTATCAGTCTCGACAATCGCGCCAAAATCTTATTCAATGTTAATAATGATAAACGGTTAAAAGGTAATAATTGGGCTCGACATTAAATTATCTGCTCAAATAAGCACCTTGTGTATAGCCATTTTTTAGCATTGAGGTATTTTCGCTATATTCTGATATATTGAAAATTATCGATTGGCGTGTTTCATAATTCTCGCTTTATTTACTTGCCATTCACGATCTTTTTCATCTGCGCGCTTATCAAATTGCTTTTTACCTTTAGCAACCCCGATTTTGATTTTGGCCCACGCATTCTTCCAATACATCGACAGCGCTACAACGGTATAGCCTTCTCGATTAATTCTACCAAATAGTGAACTTAACTCTTTTTCAGTTAACAATAATTTACGTGTTCGAGTTGGATCGCAAACCACATGGCTTGACGCTACACTTAATGGTGTGATAGTTGAACCAAATAACCAAGCTTCGCCATTTTTAAGTAATACATAGCTATCGCTGATGTTGACCTTGCCGGCACGTAAGGATTTAACTTCCCAACCTTGTAGGGATAAGCCAGCCTCGATCTCTTCTTCAATAAAGTATTCGTGACGCGCGCGCTTATTAAGTGCAATTGTTGCCGAACCCGGCTTGTATGATTTTTTATTTGTCATAATATGCGATATTATAGATTTACATGATACTATAATGCCACAACTTTTTATGTGTAATGAATAATTTAAATTTATGACTCGTGTTTTTTATGAAATAACAGAACCTTATTCAACAGAGCAAATGTTTGATTTAGTTAATGATATTAACGCTTACCCACAATTTGTTCCTGATTGTGCGAGTGCTGGCGTAATCCGTCAACAAGACAATATTGTTCAAGCTTATATTGAAGTTGAAAAATTAGGCTTTAAGAAAAAATTTATTACACTCAATAAACTCAACACGCCCCACTCGATGGAAATGACGCTTATTGATGGACCATTTAGTCAGTTAAGTGGAACTTGGCGCTTTACCCCTCTATCGGAAAATAGATGTAAAATTAGTTTTGATCTCACATTTGAATTTAAAAATAAATTGCTTGATATTGCTTTTACACCACTCTTTAAAGAATTGATGGAAAATATGGTTAAAGCGTTTAGTGATCGAGCAAGGCACGTTTACTCTTAATCTAGTTAATTGAGGTTTAGTGTATGATTAACATACAAATCGTATATGCCTTACCTGAAAATCCCATGATAATTGATTGCTCGGTCGATAATAATTGCACAGTGGAACAGGCGATAGCACAATCAAATATCTTACAACAGCATAACCTCACTCTTGAGAATCATCAAATAGGCATTTATGGTAAACCGATTGCTTTAAATGATAGATTAAATGATGGCGATCGTATCGAAATTTACCGACCATTAATTAATGATCCCAAAGAAATTCGCCGCAAACGCTCTATTGGGCAGCAAAAAAAGAGAAGGCAAGCCAATGAGTCAAGATAACGCTTTATCAATATTAAACGATATTGAAATTGTCTGTAAAAAACGCAATGTCAAATTAACCAACCAGCGTAAAATTGTGCTCAGTATCATGCTGCAGGCCCAAAAGGCCATGAGTGCTTATGATTTACTCGATTTATTAAAGCAAGAAGAGCCTCAAGCAAAGCCTCCTACTATCTATAGAGCGTTAGATTTTTTATTAGAGCAAGGATTTATTCATAAAGTCGAATCCTCTAATAGCTATATTATCTGTCCCCATTTTAGTCATCCAAATCATCTTTCGATCCTATTTATTTGTGATAACTGCAAACAAATTCTAGAAAAGAATAGCCATGAAATAGAGAATAATCTGCTACAGCTAGCAACACAAAATCGGTTTGCGGTAAAGCACAGCATTATTGAAATACATGGCCTTTGTCCTTCATGTCATAAAATACTCACCGATTAAAATGACGCTAAGTATTTTTGCTTTATGGCTTTGCAGTGTTTGCTGTGATACGGTGGGGCAAATAGCGTTTAAATATGCCGCTGTAGCGCCTAAAAACCAAAAAAACTGGCACTATTGGCTAGCGTTATTAAGTAGTTATTGGTTATGGATTGGTATATCCGCTTATGCTATTGGCTTTTTATTTTGGATTGCTTTTTTAACCTTATTACCATTATCTCAAGCCATTTTACTCGGCTCGGCCAATATTATATCGGTCATGATTGTTGGCAGTTTAGTATTTAAAGAACAACTTACCCCTTACCGCGTTATAGGTGTGAGTTTAATTACGATCGGTGTAATTTTAGTAGGAATAGGCTAATGAAACGGTTTTATATTATTGGCTTTGCATGCTTGTTATTATTCGATACTCTTGGCCAAACAGGCTTTAAGTTTTCGGCGCTAAATGCCAAGCCGCTTGACTACTCACTAGAATGGGTTGTACGGATCTTATCAAATAAGTGGATCTATCTCACGACATTAAGCTATATTGGTGCGTTTTTTACGTGGATGGTTTTATTGAAAAAAGCCCCTGTCGGTCCCGCTTTTGCTGCATCACGCTTGCAAATTGTCAGCGTAATGTTGGTATCAATATTTATCTTTAATGAACCTCTAACATTAACGCGTGCGTTAGGTGCTGTAGTTATTATTTCAGGAATTATCTTTCTGGCAATCGCTGAAAAAAAACTCTCAATGAAGCAATAAAAAAATACGCAATTTTTAATGATTGCGTATTTTAAATGGTAGACAATTAGCGCTTAATTAACATCAATCAATGTTTCACTGTCAACAACAATTGCTAATTCGGCATCACGTAAGACGATATTTGCTTCGTAATACTTACCCGCTTTGAGTAGTTCTTGAGCTTTACTAACCGCCTGACGAGTTTGATTTAGTGGCATTAAATATTGCGTTTCATTGACGCCAACACCTGCTAGATGTAACGCCTCTAATGCCCCTTTTTGATCGCCATTTTTCATTTTTTCATTTGCTTTTTCAATCGCGGTCTCTTTCTCAGCAGTTGCGACATAATTTTCAGCAATAGCAATAGAAGAATCAATTAATATATAATCGTCATTTTTAGTTAATGCTGGATCTTTAGCGTGTTTAACAAAATTTTTCCAATCTGAGGCATCGGCAGCAAGTAATTT
Source organism: Orbaceae bacterium lpD02 (assembly GCA_036251875.1). NCBI lineage: Bacteria > Pseudomonadati > Pseudomonadota > Gammaproteobacteria > Orbales > Orbaceae > Orbus > Orbus sturtevantii. Next base: position 1,394,181 of record CP133960.1, read on the forward strand.
TGCAGCTTGCTCAGTTAATTTTGTTGCTAATTCTGGATTAGCATTAAAAACAGCCAGTCTTGCATATTGCATAGTACGCATCGCATCAAATCCTTGCGTAGCAATTTTTGAGAGCTCTTGAATTTGTTGAGCAGAAATAGCAGCCTGAGATGCACTTGTTGCTGGAGTGTTAGCTGAAACAAAACCGGATAACATAGCGAGTGAAAGAGCAGTGACAGTTAAAATACGTTTCATAATATGATTCCCCTAAAATATTCCCATTCAGAATTTTTCTGAGTTTAACAAATAATAAACCGATTCTGACAACTAAGTAACTTATTCATTATCAGTAATATATAGTATCGCCTTCTCATATACAGTGTCAAATTATCCACCAATTGCTGTTGTGCCGCTAAATAGCGGCCTAATCGGTAAGGCAAACGCAATAATCAAGCTTACTCATTGGCTTAATGATAAGTTGTGCAGGCATGCGAAACCACTACTTTGCATACAAATGGCACTCAGTATATTCATTTAGCTATAATTAAATTTTATTGCACTAATTGGCAAACTCAATTAAGAGAGAAGAATAATCTAGACCGCTCAAAAGGCAACTCATTCGCCTTAAGTTGGCAATTCAATGGCCCTGCATCGGGCATCAAATTCGTTGAACTTAAATAAGAACAACGTATAATGCTGAAGAATTTTTGAGGAATCGTCATGGCGTTAAAAATAACATCTAAATGTATTAATTGTGATATGTGTGAACCTGAATGCCCTAATGATGCAATATCAATGGGGTTTGATACCTATCAGATAGATCCTGCTAAGTGTACAGAGTGTGTAGGATACTATGACCATTCAACTTGCCAGCGTGTTTGCCCTATTCAAAATGCAATTATTGCCGATCCTGACTATGATGAAACACCCGAACAGCTAATGGCCAAATTTAATAGCATAAAGTTGCAGCGTTAGTCCTGCTTAATATCTATCCTCAGCGCTTTAGGAATTTCAAAAATGATATCCTCTAAAATTCCCTCCATTTCAATAAGTGAATGGTAGCCAAGGTTTGTAAGGTAATTAACAACTTCATTGACTAAGACTTCTGGCGCCGATGCACCGGCTGTTACACCAATCGTTTTAGCATTTTCAAGCCAACTAAATTGAATATCTGAGCTAAAATCGATCAAATAAGCAGGCTTCCCTTCTCGGTGGACAAGCTCGGCTAAACGATTAGAATTAGACGAATTTTTCGAACCGACAACCAGAATAACATCCGATTGATTTGCTAGGCTACGAACGGCTTGTTGCCGATTGGTGGTCGCATAACAGATATCATTTTTACGTGGTCCGCGAATATGAGGGAAACGTTGATATAACGCCTCAATCACTTCAGCAGTATCATCAACAGAAAGTGTTGTTTGTGTGGTAAAACAGAGAAAATTTTCATTTTTCACCTGCAAATTAGCAACATCATTCGTTGATTCAATAAGATAGATCCCACCTAAAGGATTACTATATTGCCCCATCGTCCCTTCTACTTCTATATGCCCAGCATGACCAATTAAGATAACTTCCTCGCTACGGTTACTCGCTCTAGCAACTTCCATGTGTACTTTGGTCACTAATGGACATGTTGCATCAAACACCTTTAAACCACGCTCTTTCGCTTGGTTTCTGATCGCTTTAGAAACGCCATGAGCTGAAAAAATCAATGTTGCACCATCTGGAACATCATTAAGATCTTCAATGAAAATAGCACCCATCTCCTTTAAACGATTAACCACATAACGGTTATGTACGACTTCGTGACGAACATAAATTGGTCCATCGAATAATTCAATGGCACGTTCAACAATACTAATAGCTCTATCAACACCTGCACAAAAACCGCGAGGATTAGCTAAAATAATTTTCATTTTTGGGGCTCTTTTTTAGCTTTATAGCTAGCAAAAATAAAAAATGCAACACCGACGCAAATTGCACAATCAGCAAGATTAAACGTTGGATAATGCCATGAACCAAAATTAACATCTAAAAAATCGATCACAAAACCATGGTAAATACGATCAAACAAATTGCCTAATGCACCACCAAGAACAAGCGCTAGTGAAAAGCTTTCTAATTTCTTACTGTGGCCATTTTTATATAGCATATAAATAATGAGTAAACTAATAACTATCGCGATCAATACCAATAACAGCCGTTGCCCTTCAAGAATACTAAATGCAGCGCCGATATTACGATAATAGCTGATGGAAAAAAAGCTTGACCATCGAATGGATTCGCCATAATAAAAAGTATGGTGAATAAAAAATTTACTGCCTAAATCAGCAGTGAGCACTAGCGCAGTTAAAATTAACCAGATTAGTCCCTTAGTATTTGCAAAACATAGCTTCATATTCGTTCACTCTTTTAAATAGCAAAGGCAAGATATTAACCTTGCCCTTACGTTTATACGCTAAAATATTTTTAGGCAAACCGACGCACTTCACCATTACCATGAATATTACTATCGCAGCGTTTACATAAATGTGTTGTTGGTTGATTATCAACCGTATAGTGCCAGCAGCGAGGACATTTATCACCTTGAGCTTTATTTAACTCAATTTTTAGTCCTGCAAGTTCGGTTGTAACAGCATGATTGGTCGCGTCAGCTAATGGTTTGACGATGGCTTGCGAAGTCAATAATACAAACCGCAGCTCGTTTTCCAATGATGAGAGCGCATTCAAGACTGTTTGGTCTGCATATAGGGTTACTGATGCTTCTAAGGCACCACCAATCACTTTATCATTACGACCTTGCTCTAAGACTTTATTGACCTCATCGCGAATTTGTAAAATATGTTGCCAATATTGGCTATTCATTTTTTCACTATCTGCTAATGCAAATAACGCTTGATACCACTGATCGGCAAACACAAATTCAGGCTTATTCTCTATTGGCAGATACTGCCAAATTTCATCTGCGGTAAATGATAGTACTGGGGCAATCCAGCGTACCATTGCTTGCACGATATGATATAGCGCTGTTTGGCAGCTGTGACGAGCAACACTATCACTTTTGGCGGTATATTGACGATCTTTGATAATATCTAAATAAAATGATCCCATCTCGATTGAGCAGAACTGCATAATGCGCTGCACAACTTTATGAAAATCATAATTATTATAAGCCTCAATAATCTCCGCTTGTGCTTCTTGCGCCATACTGACCGCCCAGCGATCTAAAATCACCATATTCTCAGGCTTAACCAAATCTGTTTTAGGGTTAAAACCGGTTAAGTTGGCTAATAGGAATCTTGCTGTATTACGAATACGGCGGTAACTATCGGCTGAACGTTTAAGAATCTCATCAGAGTAAGCTATTTCGCCAGAGTAATCCGTCGATGCGATCCATAGCCTTAAAATATCTGCACCTAATTTATCCATCACTTCTTGCGGCGTGACAATATTACCCAGTGATTTAGACATTTTTCGTCCTTGCCCATCAACGGTAAAGCCGTGAGTTAAGACTTGATTATAAGGCGCTTTATTATCGATCGCCGTCGATAGCATTAATGAAGACATAAACCAACCACGATGCTGATCTGAGCCTTCTAAATACAAATCAGGTGCATTACCGTTAAATTCTGGCCGCACGCTAACGACTGAATAAAAAGTCGATCCTGAGTCAAACCAAACATCTAATGTATCGGGAATTTTACGATAATCATCAGCATCGGGACCTAATAAATCGTTAATATCCGCATCCCACCACGCTTGAATACCGCCTTTTTCAACTAATTTTGCAACTTTTTCAATAAGATCCAATGTGTCAGGATGAAGCTCATCTGTCACTTTGTTAACAAACAGTGTCATCGGCACACCCCAAGTACGCTGACGGGAGATACACCAATCAGGGCGGTTAGCGACCATTGACTCGATACGTGCTTGACCCCAATCGGGGATCCAGCGAACTTGTTTAATTTCGCCCAGCGACTGTTGACGTAAACCTTGCTTATCCATACTAATAAACCACTGCGGTGTCGCGCGGTAAATCACTGGTGTTTTGTGCCGCCAGCAACAAGGATAACTATGTTGGATAGTTTCAAAATGCAGTAATGCACCTTTTTCAGCTAGCATTTCAACTATGATTTTATTGGCTTTAAAAACAAACAGACCATCAAGCCCAGCCCCAGTATCGGGTAAATAACACCCATTACCACCCACTGGATTTGCAACTTCAAGCCCATACTTTTGCCCAGTAACAAAGTCTTCCACGCCGTGACCAGGAGCTGTATGCACCGCACCAGTACCCGCATCAACCGTAACATGCTCACCAAGTACTATCGGCTCATCAAAATCTAAAAATGGGTGTTTAAAACGTAGTAACTCAAGAGCATCGCCTTTACAACTCGCTAAAACGGTCCAATCGGTAATGGCAGCTCGAGCCATCACTGATTCGACCAATTCTGTGGCTAAAATTAAACACTCTTGACCATTAATCTGCACTAATTGATACTCAACGTCGGCATTTAATGCAATCCCTCGGCTAGCGGGTAAGGTCCAAGGTGTGGTCGTCCAAATAACAGCATAAATAGGTAAGTCAGTTTTAACAGCAAATTTAGCCGCAACTGCTGCGTTGTCGATAGCTTTAAATTTGACATCAACAGCAGGGGAAGATTTGTCATAATATTCAACTTCAGCTTCAGCAAGCGATGACATACAATCAGTACACCAGTAAACAGGCTTCGCTCCTTTCACTACATGACCATTTTTAATCACTTTACCTAAAGCTCGAATAATATTCGCTTCCGTATCATAGTTCATTGTCAGGTAAGGATTATCCCAGTCACCAATCACTCCCATTCGGATAAACTCAGCTTTTTGAATCGCCACTTGCGATGCTGCATAATCACGGCAAATTTGGCGAAATTCAGCTGGCGAAATTTTTTCACCGGGTTTGCCAACTTGCTCTTCAACTTTTTGTTCAATAGGTAAACCATGGCAATCCCAACCAGGAATATAAGGTGAATCATAATCCATCAATGTTTTTGATTTAATAATAATATCTTTAATAATTTTATTAACGGCATGACCGATATGAAGTTTACCATTTGCATATGGAGGACCATCGTGCAAAATAAAACTTTTTTTGCCTTTTTTAGCTTCACGAATATGGTGATAAAGACCTTTATCATACCAATTTTGCAACATTGCAGGTTCGCGTTTAGCTAAATCACCACGCATAGGAAAACCCGTTTCAGGGAGATTTAATGTGTCTTTATAATCTGTCATGCTATTTATTCCGCTTTTATATGACCTAGTTAATAAATTAATATAATTTGTTTTCAACTAAACTGGAGCTAACCGAATTTAACCAATCCCGCTACCATGAGTTTTTTTAATATTGGCAGATTTTGCCCTAATCTTCTGTGCGATGCAAATATCTTGCTTGATTTGAGTCTGTAATGCAGACAAAGAAGCAAATTTAACTTCATCACGAATCTTTTCAATAAATTCAACGTCTAAATATTGACCATAAATATTTTGATTAAAATCGAAAATATTTACCTCTAAACTGGCGGTTTTACCGTTTACTGTTGGCCGAATACCAATATTAGCAATCCCGTAGTATTCTTGATTTAAGTCGATATGTTTCACTTTAACAAAATAAACGCCGTGCAATGCTGGTTTTTTACGTTGCAAATGAATGTTTGCGGTAGGAAAACCTAATTGCCTCGCTAATTGATTACCATGGACAACACGCCCTTGGATAGTATAAGCTCGCCCCAATAACATTTTTGCTTGCTCAAAATCATCATTTAATAATGCACACCGAATTGCCGTACTACTCACCCGCTGTTCTTTGACTACATAACTCGATAAATGCTCTAGTGCAAAGTAACCCTTGTCGGCATATTGTTGAAGTAGTGCAGTATCGCCTTGCCTTTTCGCGCCAAATTTAAAGTCATCCCCAACAATAATGTATTGAGCCATCAGTTGTGCAATTAGACCTGTTTCAATAAATGTCTCTGCGCTCATATTTGCAAAGGTTTGATTGAACGTTACCGCTAAAACATAGTCAACGCCCAATGACCGAATAAAGAGACATTTTTCTTTAAAAGACATTAATCGAGATGGCGCACTGTCAGGATTAAAAAACTCTAATGGTTGCGGTTCAAATAACATTACAACAGTCGGCAATTGCTTAGCCTCACCAGCTTGTTTTAAACGTGTGATTAACGCTTGGTGACCTAAATGAATGCCATCAAAATTACCCATCGTTATGACGCAGCGATTTAAACGTTGATATAGATTATTGAATCCGAGAATGATTTCCATTAATTCACGCTTTTAAAAATAGATTATTAAAATAATTGCATAGCATTAAGAATGACCGACTATTATATCAAAAGCCATGACTAAACGATAGTTAATCAATCGTGTTTTGACGCCCTTAAAAATTCTTCTCTCGTACTTGGTTTTGTTTTGAATCCGCCACCTAAAGCGGTGGTGGTTGTAACACTATTTGCATCTTTTACGCCGCGCGCTTTAACACAGTAATGAACGGCATCAATCGATACCGCAACATTCACCGTGCCTAATAAGGTTTGCAATGCGACTAAAATTTGCTGAGTCAATCTTTCTTGTACTTGAGGGCGCTGTGAAAAAAACTCGACAATACGGTTAATTTTTGACAAGCCAATAACCGATGCTTTAGGAATATAAGAGACAGTTGCTTTACCGTCGATAGTCACAAAATGGTGCTCACAAACACTCGTCAATGTGATGTCGCGAACCGTTATCATCTCATCAACCTGCATTTTATTTTCTATCATCGTAATTTTAGGAAAATTATGATAATCAAGCCCAGAAAAAATTTCATTAACATACATTTTCGCAACACGGTGAGGCGTTTCAGCTAAGCTATCATCAGATAAATCAAGCTCCATCAGCTGCATGATTTCACGAAAGTGCAATTCAATTTTTGCTTTGCGCTCAGCATTGTCCATTGTTATGCGACAAAGTGGAGTTTCAAGATTTTTTGCTGCTAATGCAGCTTTGACCTTTTGCGCTTCAATGCTTAATTCATTCATGATAAGACCCTGTATCTAATGTTATTTTGCTATTATATACTAATAATTATGAAATAAATAAATAGTACTTTTTATCATATAACTTAATTACCAATAATAGCGTCATTATTATTGTTACTGCTATAATGCGAGCAACAATATTATGAGCAAGGATTATAACGTGTTAAAAATAGGTTTGGTTTCAGTGTCTGATAGGGCATCATCGGGAATTTATCAAGATCAAGGTATTCCTGAACTTACTCGCTGGCTGCAACAAGCCATTAACGGTGATTTTATCATCGAAACCAGACTCATTCCCGATGAACAAACAATCGTAGAAAAAGCACTGATAGCGCTAGTTGATGAACATGCTTGCCATTTAATTTTGACAACTGGCGGTACCGGCCCGGCTAAACGCGATATCACACCAGATGCAACAATCGCTATTGCTGATAGAATCATGCCGGGATTTGGTGAACAAATGCGTCAAATAAGCCTTCATTTTGTGCCTACCGCAATTTTGTCGCGGCAAATTGGTGCCATCCGTAAACAAAGTTTAATCCTCAATTTACCTGGTCAACCAAAAGCCATTAAAGAGACATTAGAAGGCGTAAAAAGTAGTGACGGTAAGGTATTAGTTACCGGTATTTTTGCCAGTGTTCCTTATTGTATCCAGCTACTTGAAGGGCCTTATATTGAAACTAATGAGGCTATCATTAAGGCATTTCGACCGAAAAGTGCCATAAAAGAATAGCTCAACTTGCAATGAAAACAAGCATGCCTAAAAATATTATTTTAAATAAAATCACATACATTGCTATTTATTGATTTGATTTTATGCAAAGTTATTGCATAATTATCTAGCTGTTATGTAAATAAAGATAGGATAGACGGATGACAACACGCAACACACCTGCTGATTTGGTTAAAGTTTTTAAAGATATGCTCAGACAGGAAAAATTTAGTTCGCAACTCGAAATAGTACAAGCGCTACAAGAACATGGCTTTGAAAACGTAAATCAATCTAAAGTATCGCGTATGTTAACTAAGTTTGGCGCAGTCAGAACGCGTAATGTTAAAATGGAAATGGTTTACTGTTTGCCAGCTGAAATGAGTGTACCAACAACCTCAAGCCCACTAAAAAACCTCGTACTTGATATCGATTATAATCAATCAATGGTCGTTATTCGCACCAGTCCAGGTGCGGCACAACTTATTGCGAGGCTACTCGATTCAATAGGTAAAGCTGAGGGGATCTTAGGCTCAATTGCAGGAGACGATACTATTTTTAGTACACCGTCCAATGGCTTTACGGTTAAAAAACTCTACCACACTATTTTAGCCCTATTTGAGCAAGAACTGTGATCTTGCTCAGTACGGTCACTCCCCGTATTCATCGTATTCGCGACATAAAATAATGGTATCTTCAATCAAGCGCCTAGCAACGGTGCCATATTCAGGAATTTTCGGCAATTGGTTATAATGATACCAATGTGCTTCAACGAGCTCACTAGGATCGATATTAATATCTCCTTCATGATAATCCGCTAAATAAGCCATCATCATTGAGTTAGGAAATGGCCACGGTTGTGAAGTCACATAGCGAATATTTTTTATTTTTATTTTCGACTCCTCATAAACTTCGCGACTAACCGCTTGCTCCATGGTTTCACCAACCTCAACAAAGCCAGCTAAAACAGTATAAAGATTATCGCTGCGATGCCGAGTATGCTTGGCGAGTAAAATCTGATTTTTATTGCGAATAGCAACAATAATAGAGGGTGATATTTGTGGGTAATAGCGTTGATGACAGCTGGCGCATAAGTAGCACCATTCAGTCGTGCTGTGATGCATTGTATGGCCACAATAACCGCAATATTTATGTGAGCGATAAAATTCAGCTAATTGTACTGCTCGCCCAGCCATTAAAAATAGTGATTGATCCGTACTGCCCAGTAAAGGACGAATAGATCCCATACTGTATTTCATTTCTTTGCACACCAACCATGCCGTTTGCCCTTGCCACTGACCGATAACTTGTGCCGCGCTACCGGTAAAATTAAAATCTTGTGCTAAACCGCAAGGTATTTCTCCCTTCGGTAACCATAAGCGACCATTTTGGCTAACAAACCAGTAACCTTGTTCATTTCCCGTCAAAATAATTTGTTGCTGCATATTATTTTACCTATAAATAATTAAGGCAGAGTATTATCTGCCTTAAATCGTAAATTATTTTTTCTTCTTCTCATGAAGCCCTTTCTTTTCAAGCTCCCAGTAGATAATACGTTGTTGTACAATCGTAAATAAGTTACTGACGATATAGTATAATACAAGACCAGAAGGGAACCAGAGGAAGAATACTGTAAAAATTAATGGCATAAAGGTCATTAATTTTTGCTGCATTGGATCGCTCACTGGCGTTGGCGACATTTTTTGAATTAAGAACATTGTCCCACCCATAAGTAATGGGAAAATATAATATGGATCTGGCGCAGAAAGATCTTGGATCCACAGCATAAATGGAGCCTGGCGAAGTTCAACCGAGCTACCTAGCATATAAAACAATGCCAGGAAGATTGGCATCTGAATCACTAACGGTAAGCAACCACCTAATGGATTGACTTTCTCTTGTTTATACAGAGCCATTGTCTCCTGACTCATTTTTTTACGGTCATCACCATAACGTTCTTTTAACCCTTGCAACCTAGGTTGCAATAGTTTCATTTTTGCCATTGAACGGTACTGTGCACGTGTTAATGGGAATAAAATACCACGCACAATAAACGTAATGATGATAATGGCAACGCCCCAGTTACCAACAAAACTTTGGATAAAGGTTAACAGGTGAAATAGAGGCTGAGATAAGAACCATAACCAACCGTAATCAACAATCAAGTCTAAATGTGCCGCAGTTGCTTGTAATTCACTCTGAATTTCAGGACCTAACCATAACTTAGCGGTAATCGTTTGATTTTTGCCACTATCAATAACGGATTCTTGGCCTTTAAAACCAATCGTTGCTTGAGTATTTTTCGACGTTGAGCGAGTATATAACAAATTATCTTCATCTTGCGTCGGAACCCATGCCGAGGCAAAATAATGTTGTAACATCGCTACCCAACCAGTTTGGGAATTAACCGATAAGTTTTTATCCTCAATATCGCCGAAACTATATTTACTATAATTAGTTTTGGAACTTGAATATGCCGCACCACGAAACGAGCTTAAACCGACTCCACCGCCACCTTCTTGAGGCATATCGCTAGGTAATTCAACCGTTTGTTTCAATTGACCATACATGGCGACTTCAATAGGTTGGCTACTTTGGTTATTGATCTCGTAGCTAACATCCATTGCATACTTGCCGCGTTTGAGCAGATAAACTTTAGTATAAGTAACGCCATCTTTTTGATAAGTAAGCGGTACACGCAACTCATCTTGTCCATCAGCTAAAACGAATTCATTTTGTGCTACCTGATAAATCGGTCTGCCACCTTGCTTAGCATTATCAGGGCCGTTTCTACCAGTAAGTCCACTTTCAGCAACATAGATGAAATCTGGTCGTGCCATTAATAACTGAAATGGAGAATTAGATCCGAGAGTTTGATCATACTTTAGTAACTGTGCAGCTAATACATCACCGCCGTAAGTATTGATCGTTAAGGATAATACATCCGTCTTCACAGTAATAGATTGCCCAGTTGCACTCACTGCGGAATCGTCCGTGATCATTTGTTCTGTCAATTGATTTGCTTTTACTGGTTTTGGCGCATGATCTTTTTGCCATGCCTGCCAAATTAAAAAAGAGACAAAAAGTAAAGCAATAATTAAAATATTACGTTGAGATGCCATTCGTGTTTTCTCTATTGTTTTTTATCTTTCTGAGGCGGGACCGGATCGTCACCCCCTTCATGTAAAGGATGACATTTTAATACACGTTTGAGTGTTAGCCAACTACCTTTTATCAATCCGAAGCGGTTTAATGCAATAATTGCGTATTGAGAGCAGGTTGGTGAAAAACGGCAATTAGGTCCAAGTAGAGGACTAATAAAGCGCTGGTAGCCCCTAATTAACAAAATAAAACTGTTTGCACCTAACGATTTAAATGCGATTAAATATAGTTTTAGCTTTTGTTTTGTTGTATTAAAAGGAGGCGTTGCCATACCTTGTCAAATACCTGCCTTAACGCTACGTTATCAAGTTCAATAACGGCAGCTTTTGCCATAACAATCACATCTATTGCAGGTAATTCATGTTGCGCTAAACGAAAATATTCCCGCATCAACCGTTTTATACGATTACGTTCATGTGCCCGTTTGACTTGTTTTTTAGCAATGGCAAATCCAAGACGAGGATGATCTAATGAATTATTTCTGGCAACGAGAGTAATGTAAGGTGAACCTACCCTAATAGACTGGTTAAAAACGTGGTTAAAGTCGTTGGGAGTTAACAAACGTAACTCCCGAATAAAGCTGAGCCGATTAATCACTCAACTTAAATATTAGCTAGATACAGTTAAACGAGCGCGGCCTTTAGCACGACGACGAGCTAATACTTGACGACCATTTTTTGTAGCCATACGAGCACGAAATCCGTGAGTACGATTACGCTTTAAAACTGATGGTTGAAATGTACGTTTCATGACGATTTATACCTAAATCAAATAATTAACAATTAGCAGAGTAAAACTCTACTTTGACGATAAAGAGGTCGAGATTATAGAGGCAATTAGCGCGATAGTCAACGAACTTTCTTGTCTTTTTAATCTCAACTAAAGATTAACTTAATAATTTAACAACATAGCAATGTTATATCGTTAAACCATTACGGTACCAACCTAAAATACCTCTGATTCGCCTCGTTTTATGACGGCATAGTCTTATTTTTATTTGCACATAGCCATAGCGCAGTAATCGCTAGCGAAAATACTATACCAAAGCTCACCCCAATCCAAATTGTCGGTATGGCTAATGCAACGACTACAGAATACAAACCAAGCATGATCATCATCCCGCTATACTCTCCACAGTTTTGTACCGCAATCGCGCTGCCAGCACCGATAGTTTGTTTGCCTATAGTTTGTAATAAAGCATTAAGAGGAACTAAAAAGTAGCCACCAAGCATACCAATAACGACCAGTAATAAGTATGAAATAGCCATATTATTTTGCACCGAAAAGCAAATTACGGTAATTCCCATCAATATGCCTGCGGGAATACAGCGCATACTGCGCTTCATGCTAACAAATTTTGCTGCCAAGCCCGCACCAATAACAATACCGACCGCGACAACCGCATTTAAAATAGTCGGTGTTTTATTATCACTAATGCCGAGTGCGATGGGGACCCAATCAATTAGCAAAAAGCGCAACGTAATACCTGCCCCCCAAAAAAGGCTCGTGCCAATCAATGTGATCCTAGCTTGCTTATGGCTTAATAAAATATTAGCTGACTGAATAAAGCTTTTAATCATCAAGAGAATATTCCAACTCACACTCATTTTAGCCGGTGCTAGCTTGGGGATAAATAAGTTTGCACCCATTGCAATAGCAAACACCATCACACACGCAATAATGGATATTGACACATCGAAATCGGCAATATATCCGCCTGCAACGCTACCAAGTAAAATAGCGGCGATAGTCGAGCCTTCGATTAAGCCATTGGCTTTGACCAAATTATCGCCGCTGGTTAATTCACCTAAAATGCCATATTTAGCAGGTGAATAACACGCCGCACCAATCCCTACTAGCACATAACCCAAAAACGGATTAATACCGATACAAATTATTAATGCGCCAAATAATTTGATTGCATTAGCGCACAACATTACCCGCCCTTTAGAAAACCGATCGGCGATTTGCCCCACAAAAGGCGCCGAAACGATAAAAGCAACAACAAAGACTATCTGTAAAACAGGTTTACTCCACTGGGGATAATCCAAGGTTTTAATTAGTGCAAGTATTGCAAAAAGTAATGCATTATCGGCAAAAGCAGAAAAAAACTGGGCAAACATTGTTGCCAGCATTCCTTTGCTTAATAACGTTTGATTATTCATAACCGCTCCCATTTAATCAGCACACTAATCTAGTGCGATAATTAAAATTACAATATGTTTAGCTTTGTTCTGCCATTTTACGCAGCGTGATAAAATCAACTTTACCGGTACCGAGCAAAGGGAGCTGTTTAACGACGCGAATATCACGAGGAACCGCGAGTGCGGGAATACCCTGTAACTGCGCTGCTTGGCTTAGTTTTTCCCGATTAAGATGCGCTGAAGTACTAAATAAAACTATCGCCTCGCCTTTTGCGCTATCGGTTTTAATTGATGCACCGTGCATTGCCTCGCTATCAACCATTTTAGCTAATGCTTCAACGCTTTCTAATGACACCATTTCACCTGCAATTTTAGCAAATCGTTTTAATCGTCCTTTGATAGTAATAAAGCCATCACTATCGATATCAACAATATCGCCGGTATCATACCAACCTTTTTCAAGATGACCGTTACTATCTGTAGCACTTGGCGTCACTAATTGTCCGGGTTTATCGGCCAATAAATATCCTTTCATCACATTGGGGCCTTGCAGTTGTAATCTACCGCCCTGCTCAATTCCTGACACGGGAATTAATCTCGTTACCATGCCTGGGAGGGCTCGGCCAACCGTGCCAGCTTTATAGGCCATCGGCACATTTAAAGAAACCACTGGCGCGCATTCTGTAACGCCATAGCCTTCAAGAAGGCGAATACCAAATTTGGTTTTCCACACTTCACGGATACTTTCTGCCAGTTTTTCTGCACCAGCAACAACATAACGCAAACGCATAAAATCATACGGATGAGCATAACGGGCATAATTAGCTAAGAACGTAGGTGTACCAAATAATACGGTACAGTTTTGGTCATAGATAATTTCTGGCACCATTTTATAGTGCAATGGATTAGGGTATAAAAATACTTTACTGCCAGAAAAAAGCGGTAATAACAGTCCAGCAGTTAATCCAAAAGCGTGGAATAGTGGTAATGCCGACATGAAGCGATCACTCGGCATCGGATCAATGATGCTACGTATCTGTTCAACATTGGCTAACAAACTCGCATGCGAATGAACTACCCCCTTTGGCGCGCCCTCGGATCCTGATGTGAAAAGCACAAGCGCTTCATCATTATAATGGTGACTATGCTTAAGTAAGCGAGGCATAAATTGATGGATGAGTACCCAAATTTTATTACCCAGCGTTAAAGACGCTTTTTGATCTTCCAAAAAACACCATTTAACGCCATTAATTTCATCAAGCAAGTGGTCTAACTTACCTTTGGTTAGGAATTTTTTTGAAGTAATAATTGTTTTTATTTCCGCCGCTTTTACTGCGCAATTTAGGCCATGTTCACCCGCTGTATAATTAAGCATTGCCGGTATTCGATGTTTTAACGATAACGCAAAAATGGTAGCAACACTGATGACGGCATTTGGCAGCAGAACCCCTACCCGCTCTTGGCGACTGGTTAGCTTTTCAATAATACAACTAACAGCTAAAATCTGTTTTAATAGTTGCCGATAAGATAAATGCTTACTGGTCGGATCTTGTGCAATAGAGGATTTGGCGCCATACCTAACTTGCGATTCGAGTAAGGCATCAAACAGCGTTTGCTTCGGGCGGCTTTCCATTCTCGCTTCCATCATTATTTGATGGAGTTTTTCACCTGCAATATAGCGGCGCTCGCTTGCTTTTGCGGCTATTGGCATAGCAATATGTTTAGGTTCGAGAACATGGATCGTAATGCTGGGGAATAAGCGCCGTCTAAATACTCCCTTCAATCGGCTAGTCATGGTAAACTCTGCGCCTTCAATCCAAACAGGTACAATTGTGGCATTTGATTTTGCTGCAACAAATGCCGCGCCATCATAAATTTTCATTAAAGAACCTGTGATAGTAATACGGCCTTCAGGGAAAATAACAACTGGGCGCCCTTTTTCAATTTGCCTAACAAGGCGCTTAATCGCCATAGGATTAGTTGGATCCATTGGTACAAAATCGGCATAGCGCTTAGCTAACTTAACTAACCAATGGTCAATATAGCCAGAATAGATAGCAAATACTGGCCGAATGGGTAAAAACACCCCTAATAAAACGCCATCAAGGAAAGAAACATGATTTGAGGTAATAATTAATCTATCATGATTAAAATTGTTGATATTACCGGTGATACGAACATGGAATAAAACTTTTAGAATAATTTTTATAATCTTAAAGACCATGATAATTTCTCTGCAACGTGCAACATTACACATCGCAAATAATAAAGATAAATAATCAGCAAGCAAGAGGTTATGCTTATTATTTATAAGTAAAATAACGTTAATAGGATAAAAACATAAACAATAAAAAAATAATTTATTGATTTATTATCATATTTTTATTTTTTAAGAGTTTACTACGCTTTGCCCATTAATGGCCAAAATAAATACAATTTTAGCTGCCAGGCAAAATCGCCACAAAAAAAGGGACGATAATTAGATTATCATCCCTCTTGTTTATAAAGTTTATTAAGATTAGCGACGTAAGCCTAATTTTTGAATTAATTGACTATAACGCTCAACATCAGTACGTTTTAGATAATCAAGTAATTTACGACGGCTAGAAACCATACGTAATAAACCACGACGGCTATGGTGATCTTTTTTATGTTCAGCAAAATGGCTTTGTAGTTCATTAATGTTAGCCGTTAAAAGTGCAACTTGAACTTCTGTCGAACCAGTATCATTCGTGCCACGTCCAAATTCTGCGACTAATTTTGCCTTAGCTTCTGTACTTAGAGACATAATAACTCCTAAAATATTTTAGTTTAAAAAAGAAACGCCGATCTCTAACTCAGCAGTCTCTGTGATGGAGGCAAATTATATATTAATTACCTGGAATTGCAATTACGTATCATAAAAATATCTTGCCTGAATTAAAAACACTTATCGCCATGGTCACTTAAGACTGCTAAAATAACGACACATTTCACCTACATAATGAACCATAAGGGGTTTTATTATGTCAGACAAAACGTCTTTAAGCTATAAAGATGCTGGGGTTGATATTGATGCCGGCAATGAATTAGTCAACCGAATTAAACATGTCGTAAAAGAGACTCGTCGTAAAGAGGTAATGGGTGGATTAGGTGGCTTTGGCGCCTTATGTGCTATCCCGCAAAAATATAAAGAGCCGATCTTAGTTTCAGGTACTGATGGTGTTGGAACAAAGCTTCGCTTAGCTATCGATTTAAACTGCCATGATTCAATTGGTATCGATTTAGTCGCTATGTGTGTTAACGATTTAATTGTTCAAGGTGCTGAACCGCTATTTTTTCTTGACTACTATGCGACAGGTAAACTTGATGTAGATATCGCGGCAACCGTTGTTACAGGTATTGCCGAAGGGTGTAAACAAGCTGGCTGTGCACTCGTCGGTGGTGAAACCGCTGAAATGCCAGGTATGTATCACGCCAATGACTACGATATCGCTGGATTTTGTGTTGGTGTGGTCGAAAGAGCCAAAATTATTGATGGTAGTAAAGTGCAAGATGGGGATGCGATTATTGCGTTAGCATCCAGTGGTCCACACTCAAATGGTTATTCCTTAATACGCAAAATTATTCAAGTAAGCGGTAAACAGCCAGCTGATGAACAGCTAGAGGGTAAACCACTTGCCAACCACTTACTTGCACCAACCAAAATTTATGTTAAATCTATCCTTAATTTAATTGAACAGGTAAATATCCATGCTATTGCCCATATTACGGGCGGCGGCTTTTGGGAAAATATTCCACGCATCTTACCTAACAATATGCAAGCGATTATTAATGAAAATAGTTGGCAATGGCCAGCCGTATTCCACTGGCTAAAGCAAGCTGGTAATGTCGACAAGCATGAAATGTACCGTACATTTAACTGCGGCGTTGGTTTAATTGTTGTAGTGCCGAAAAATCAAGTTCACCGTGCCATTGAATTATTACACGAACAAGGCGAAACAGCGTGGCTAATTGGTGAGATTAAATCCTCTCATTTGGCGGATCACGTTATCATAAAATAGCTTATTTATAAGGCGGCACAGGTTGATCATTTTAATTAAAGTGTAATTAAGGTACCGTGAAATATTATGAAAAAAATAGTTATACTTGTTTCAGGTAGCGGTTCAAACTTACAGGCAATTATCGATGCTTGCGAGCGGCAACAAATTGCCGGACACATTGTTGCAGTAATAAGTAATAAAGCTGATGCCTTTGCCCTTGAACGGGCAAAATTAGCCCATATCCCCAGCCATGTCATTAGCCATTTGGATTATCCATCTCGAGAACAATTTGATGAAGCGGTTGCGAAAAAAATTGCTTATTATCAGCCAGACTTAATTGTTCTGGCTGGTTATATGCGCATTTTAACGGCTGATTTTATTAATCGCTATGCCGGGAAAATATTAAATATTCACCCCTCTTTATTGCCGAAATATCCAGGACTTAATACCCACCACAGAGCGATAGTGTCTGGAGATAAAGAACATGGTACAACCGTCCATTTTGTAACCAAAGAGCTTGATGGCGGCCCTATTATTTTGCAAGCTAAAGTCCCCATTTTTAGTGATGATAAGGAGCAAGATGTCATTGATCGCGTGTTAACACAAGAGCATCAAATTTATCCTTTGGTGATTAAATGGTTCTGTAGCGATCGCTTAATAATGCTAAATGATAAAGCTTACTTAGATAAACAAGAAATTGCAGCTGGTGGTTATGGGAGTGATGATTAATTTATGCTGATTTTGCTGCTATAAAATCGATACCATTAGTTTGGTTATGTTTTTCATAAATTTTTAATACTCTAATTCTTGTCGTATCCTCAATTGCAGTATATTGATAATGTTTAATTTTTTTCCTTTATTATCGATAAAGGATAATAACTTTACATCAACTTGAACATGATGGCTTCATGCTTATTTTCATAGCTTCTTACCTCAGGAATAGCGCGTCAACGTTGATTTTGAGGAAGCCAATTGATGTAACTACGGTTTAATACTTGATAAACGCCAACTACTGATATTTTAATTGCATAATAACGCATTAAATATCAACTAATACGTAGTTGTCAAAAATAATATTTTTGACGTAAATATAAAATATTTCCTTCAATTAGTTTTGCTATACGTAATTTGAGCTTTTCAGGACAAGGTTTACTATTAATTATTCCTTGTTCATCCTGGTTTTCATAATTATTTTTTCAACATATTCAAAAACTCGCAATTTATGAGTGATTTCTCTTTGGGATTTTATACTTATTAAAGATTACACCTGACCCTCGCCAAAAAAATGGACAAATGCCACCTCTATGATATTTTAAATTAACAAAAATAAATCGTCAGTAGCAGTCTTAATTTTCATAGGTAATAGATGCCTAAAATAATTATTATCATTGCGCGTTGTTATAAATTTCCCATCTTTTAAAACTCTATCTAATACTTTTAAATACTTATCAAAACCTTGACAATTAAATTTTTTATTTAAAAAATAAAAAATGACGATAACCGATGACTGGGTATGCCTGTTCAGCTAGCAATAAAGAGCCTCTACTGCATCCCGAATAAATTCGAAATCAATAATCTTAGCAATTTTACGAATAAGATGGTGTTGAGGAACAAGTTCATCAAGAGAGATCTACTCTATTTTTTCGGGTGTGGCTGGTGTCGGTTTTCTAAGCATCGAATCATACCTTTGGATAGGCTACACTAATTCATACAACTTTTTTAGGGGGGTAAGGTAAACTTGCCACCAAAAAGGAAATAAATATGAATAAAGTTAAGCGAGAAAGACGAACATTTAATGCTGATTTTAAACAGCAGATGGTTAATTTATATCAGCATGGTAAGTCTCGTAGTGAATTAGTTGCGGCATATGATTTGACGCCATCAGCATTAGATCGCTGGATCACCCAAGCCACTCAAAGTGGTTCATTCAAAACAAAAGATAACCGTAGCCAAGAAGAAAAAGAATTAATCGCTTTACGTAAAGAGCTTAAGCAGCTTCGAATGGAAAACGATATCCTAAAGCAAGCCGCACTGATAATGGGACGAAAATCGATATTCTAAAAGCCAATCGGCATCGTTATCGTGTTGTTACATTATGTCAACAATTAGGAATATCAAGGCATTATGCTTATTATCAGTGCAAAGCCAATAAACAGAAATCGGTGGTCTATTATGCCGATAAAATTTTAACTATTTTTAAACGTAGTTACCGCGCCTATGGGACTCGGCGAATTCGCCTTGCCTTGCAGGAAGACGGTATTCATGTTTCTCGTCGTTACATTGCTAGAGTAATGAAATGGTTATTACTGACATCAAAGTATACCGTTAAACGGTATAAAACTCACCATGAAGAGGTGAATGAGGACACGACAGCCAATCATTTACAACGTGAATTTGATGCGGGAGATAAAAGACAGGTGATTGTTGCTGACTTGACCTATATTCGGGTTAATCAACGCTGGAATTATTTATGTGTTTTATTGAATTTATCTAATAGACAAATTAGTGGCTACAGCGTTGGTAAGCATAAAACAGCAGACTTAGTGATGTCAGCATTAAGTCAAATTAAACAGCCATTATCAAGCCTAAATTTATTCCATTCAGACCGAGGGAAAGAATTTGACAATTAGCTACTCGATGATTGTTTTAAGACGTTTAATATTCAACGTTCATTAAGTAAAAAAGGCTGTCCTTACGATAATGCTGTTGCGGAAGCCACATTTAAGACGATTAAAACGGAGTTTGTAAAAGATGAAGAATTTATGACAACAACTATGCTACGACAAGCATTTGCTGCATATGCTTATTGGTATAACAATAAGCGGTTACATTCTTCGTTAGGCTATTTGCCTCCCGTTAAATTTAGCAAACAAGTACCCCTTAATTTTTTTGTATGAAAAGGTGTGGACATTCCACTTTGATAATAAAACACCGCGCTATTAGATCAAAGAACTCGCTAAAAAGCGAGTTCTTTGTCAACAATCTGCAGGGCACATATGGCCCTTTTAATACTCAACCTTATTTTTTAGCATAATAAAATTTAACTGCCGAAACATAATCACCTGAAGTTGTTTTAGTCTTTTTAGTTTTCCAACCACTAATCCCTACAAGTTGGCTGCCATTTGGTATATCAAATGTTTGTACTGGTTTCTTAGAACCAGCATCACACTCCCCTTTACCTACTTTAACATCTTCCCTATTATCATTATATACGAACACTATCTGGCCAATAACTTTAAATGTTTCTTTAGTCGTCATCTTACCTACCGTAAAAGAACATTGCAAAACAGAAATCGATTTTACTAAATGAGTGTCTTCAATAGTTACGGGATCGCCTTTTGTACCACCAACATCCCCTATCGCATCGACGATACTACCGGTTCTAGTTGGTAATGTATATTTTGGAGGCTGAATATAATAGGTCGTTTCATCAAAATAAACATCGCCAACAATAGGAGTAGAATCCAATTTACTAACACTCAATTTTGTTGTGCCACTCACAGGCGTTATCCCATTAATTTTACCAGAATTTGACGCTACCGTGATCGTAACAGATCCTAAAGCTACCGCTGTAGCATATCCATCCTGAGCAACAGTTGCAACAGCCGTGTTACTTGATGACCACTTATATTTTATTGAATCAAACAATGAACCTGTCAATACTGCTCCTGTATCTGATGCAGTAACATTAGCGGAATAAGCGTACTTCATCGTTACACCCATTTCTTTATTAGCAATGTCCGTTGCCAATTGATAAGTATACACCGTCAATGTTAACTGCTTGGTATAAGTTATACCATTATTAAATGAAAGCGTAAGCTTATGAGCACCAAGCGCCGATTTATTATCAACTGCAGCAGTCTTAATAGCAGCAGTATAAATACCCGTATTAGTGCCCGTTTCCTTAAACACTAATCGATTAGCAGTATCATTTTTATCTATTGGCATATTCAAACCAGCTTTATTTGACGTTAGCATAATGCTGTTAGCTATGCCGCCAATTGCTTTACCACTTGCATCCTTAAGTGTAACAGTGACAGTAGAGCCGCCTCCTGTAGTACCAGATGCAGCGCCGTTATTCACTATCCGATCTGCACTTAATGTTACACTAGAATTATCTGTGTCAACTGCTGGAACATTACTTATAAAGGTCACACTTACTTTTGCACTACTTACAACATTTTTTGCATTAGTCACCGAGGCAACAATTTCACTATCGCCTCCCGTTTTGCTGGTCACCTCTACAATCGCAATACCATTTTCATCCGTGGTTGCTTCTTTAGTAATAACCGCATCATTACTTGCTGTAAAGGTCACTTTTTGCCCTTTGACACTATTACCAAGTCCGTCTTTAACGGTCACTTGAACTTTATGGATATCACTACCATCGGCAATCTTTTCCTCATCTGCAGTTAATACAGTAATCGCGCCTTTGGTCAGTGTTGCGGTATTGTTGTCCGCAATAAAGATAACATCCTTACTTGCCGACGTTCCGCCGTTTTTACCACTCTTAATCGCCGCCGTAACTGTATACGTACCCGCTACTTTGCTGGTTAAATCGACCGTCGCAACACCATTGGCATCCGTTTTAACTGTACCCGGAATAGTTAAGCCATCGGTTGCGGTAAATAACACGTCTTGACCTGCTACACCATTACCATTTTTATCGGTAACGGTAACTTTAACAGTTAGCTTGGTCTTACCATCGGCTGGTGCGCTATTATTAGTGATTTCAATGTTCTTTGCAGTCACTTCCGCTGTTTCACTATCACCAACAAAGCTCACCTTACCTTTAGTGCTGCTTACGCCGCCTTTGCTATTGGTTACCTTAGCAATGATAGTGCTGTCACCCGCTGTTGTGCTCTTCACATCCACAACTGCAAGGCCTTCTTCATCGGTGGTCGCGTCTTGGGCGATAGTCGCACCATTGTCTGCGCTAAAGGTCACTTTTTGACCCGCGACCACATTTCCATGGCCATCTTTCACTAACACTTGGACTTTATGAACGTCGCTGCCATTAGCACGTTTAGTTTCACCTTGCGTTAACACCGTAAGCGCATCGCTACCAACTGCCGCTGTCTCAGTATCGGCTTTGAAATTAACATCTACGTTAACTGTTGAGTCGCCCACTTCAACGGTGATAGTGCTGTTACCTGGTTTATCACCGGTTACAACTAAGGTTGCATTACCGTCTTTATCGGTGGTAACTGTGGTCACTTTACCGTTTTCATCGGTAAATGACACATCTTCACCCGCCACAACGTTACCGTTTTTATCAACCACTTTAACAATGACTTTGACTTCTTCATCACTGTTAGCAATCGCTGAATCTGGCACCACCGTTATGCTGCCTTCATCAATATGCGCGGTGCTATTGTCTGCAATAAAGATAACATCCTTACTTGCCGACGTTCCGCCGTCTTTACCGCTATTAATCGCTGCAGTAACCGTATATGTACCCGCTACTTTGCTGGTTAAATCGACCGTCGCAACACCATTACCATCAGTTTTAACTGTACCTGGAATAGTTAAGCCATCGGTTGCCGTAAATAACACGTCTTGACCTGCTACACCATTACCATTTTTATCGGTAACGGTAACTTTAACAGTTAGCTTGGTCTTACCATCGGCTGGTGCGCTATTATTAGTGATTTCAATGTTCTTTGCAGTCACTTCCGCTGTTTCACTATCACCAACAAAGCTCACCTTACCTTCTGTGCTGCTTACGCCGCCTTTGCTATTGGTTACCTTAGCAATGATAGTGCTGTCACCCGCTGTCGTGCTCTTCACATCCACAACTGCAAGGCCTTCTTCATCGGTCGTCGCGTCTTGGGCGATAGTCGCACCATTGTCTGCGCTAAAGGTCACTTTTTGACCCGCTACCACATTTCCATGACCATCTTTCACTAACACTTGGACTTTATGAACGTCGCTACCATTAGCACGTTTAGTTTCACCTTGCGTTAACACCGTAAGCGCATCGCTACCAACTGCCGCTGTCTCAGTATCGGCTTTGAAATTAACATCTACGTTAACTTTTGAGTCACCCACTTCAACGGTGACGGTGCTGTTACCTGGTTTATCACCGGTTACAACTAAGGTTGCATTACCGTCTTTATCGGTGGTAACTGTGGTCACTTTACCGTTTTCATCGGTAAATGACACATCTTCACCCGCCACAACGTTACCGTTTTTATCAACCACTTTAACAATGACTTTGACTTCTTCATCACTGTTAGCAATCGCTGAATCTGGCACCACCGTTATGCTACCTTCATCAATATGCGCGGTGCTATTGTCTGCGGCAAACGTTACCTTACCTTCAGTGCTGCTTACGCCGCCTTTGCTATTGGTGACCTTAGCAATGATAGTGCTGTCACCCGCTGTTGTGCTCTTCACATCCACAACTGCAAGGCCTTCTTCATCGGTGGTCGCGTCTTGGGCGATAGTCGCACCATTGTCTGCGCTAAAGGTCACTTTTTGACCCGCTACCACATTTCCATGACCATCTTTCACTAACACTTGGACTTTATGAACGTCGCTACCATTAGCACGTTTAGTTTCACCTTGCGTTAACACCGTAAGCGCATCGCTACCAACTGCCGCTGTCTCAGTATCGGCTTTGAAATTAACATCTACGTTAACTTTTGAGTCACCCACTTCAACGGTGACGGTGCTGTTACCTGGTTTATCACCGGTTACAACTAAGGTTGCATTACCGTCTTTATCGGTGGTAACTGTGGTCACTTTACCGTTTTCATCGGTAAATGACACATCTTCACCCGCCACAACGTTACCGTTTTTATCAACCACTTTAACAATGACTTTGACTTCTTCATCACTGTTAGCAATCGCTGAATCTGGCACCACTGTTATGCTACCTTCATCAATATGCGCGGTGCTATTGTCTGCGGCAAACGTTACCTTACCTTCAGTGCTGCTTACGCCGCCTTTGCTATTAGTTACCTTAGCAATGATAGTGCTGTCACCCGCTGTCGTGCTCTTCACATCCACAACTGCAAGGCCTTCTTCATCGGTCGTCGCGTCTTGGGCGATAGTCGCACCATTGTCTGCGCTAAAGGTCACTTTTTGACCCGCTACCACATTTCCATGGCCATCTTTCACTAACACTTGGACTTTATGAACGTCACTACCATTCGCACGTTTAGTTTCACCTTGCGTTAACACCGTAAGCGCATCGCTACCAACTGCCGCTGTCTCAGTATCGGCTTTGAAATTAACATCTACGTTAACTTTTGAGTCACCCACTTCAACGGTGACGGTGCTGTTACCTGGTTTATCACCGGTTACAACTAAGGTTGCATTACCGTCTTTATCGGTGGTAACTGTGGTCACTTTACCGTTTTCATCGGTAAATGACACATCTTCACCCGCCACAACGTTACCGTTTTTATCAACCACTTTAACAATGACTTTGACTTCTTCATCACTGTTAGCAATCGCTGAATCTGGCACCACTGTTATGCTACCTTCATCAATATGCGCGGTGCTATTGTCTGCGGCAAACGTTACCTTACCTTCAGTGCTGCTTACGCCGCCTTTGCTATTAGTTACCTTAGCAATGATAGTGCTGTCACCCGCTGTCGTGCTCTTCACATCCACAACTGCAAGGCCTTCTTCATCGGTGGTCGCGTCTTGGGCGATAGTCGCACCATTGTCTGCGCTAAAGGTCACTTTTTGACCCGCTACCACATTTCCATGACCATCTTTCACTAACACTTGGACTTTATGAACGTCACTACCATTCGCACGTTTAGTTTCACCTTGCGTTAACACCGTAAGCGCATCGCTACCAACTGCCGCTGTCTCAGTATCGGCTTTGAAATTAACATCTACGTTAACTTTTGAGTCACCCACTTCAACGGTGACGGTGCTGTTACCTGGTTTATCACCGGTTACAACTAAGGTTGCATTACCGTCTTTATCGGTGGTAACTGTGGTCACTTTACCGTTTTCATCGGTAAATGACACATCTTCACCCGCCACAACGTTACCGTTTTTATCAACCACTTTAACAATGACTTTGACTTCTTCATCACTGTTAGCAATCGCTGAATCTGGCACCACCGTTATGCTACCTTCATCAATATGCGCGGTGCTATTGTCTGCGGCAAACGTTACCTTACCTTCAGTGCTGCTTACGCCGCCTTTGCTATTGGTGACCTTAGCAATGATAGTGCTGTCACCCGCTGTTGTGCTCTTCACATCCACAACTGCAAGGCCTTCTTCATCGGTGGTCGCGTCTTGGGCGATAGTCGCACCATTGTCTGCGCTAAAGGTCACTTTTTGACCCGCTACCACATTTCCATGACCATCTTTCACTAACACTTGGACTTTATGAACGTCGCTACCATTAGCACGTTTAGTTTCACCTTGCGTTAACACCGTAAGCGCATCGCTACCAACTGCCGCTGTCTCAGTATCGGCTTTGAAATTAACATCTACGTTAACTTTTGAGTCACCCACTTCAACGGTGACGGTGCTGTTACCTGGTTTATCACCGGTTACAACTAAGGTTGCATTACCGTCTTTATCGGTGGTAACTGTGGTCACTTTACCGTTTTCATCGGTAAATGACACATCTTCACCCGCCACAACGTTACCGTTTTTATCAACCACTTTAACAATGACTTTGACTTCTTCATCACTGTTAGCAATCGCTGAATCTGGCACCACTGTTATGCTACCTTCATCAATATGCGCGGTGCTATTGTCTGCGGCAAACGTTACCTTACCTTCAGTGCTGCTTACGCCGCCTTTGCTATTAGTTACCTTAGCAATGATAGTGCTGTCACCCGCTGTCGTGCTCTTCACATCCACAACTGCAAGGCCTTCTTCATCGGTCGTCGCGTCTTGGGCGATAGTCGCACCATTGTCTGCGCTAAAGGTCACTTTTTGACCCGCTACCACATTTCCATGGCCATCTTTCACTAACACTTGGACTTTATGAACGTCACTACCATTCGCACGTTTAGTTTCACCTTGCGTTAACACCGTAAGCGCATCGCTACCAACTGCCGCTGTCTCAGTATCGGCTTTGAAATTAACATCTACGTTAACTTTTGAGTCACCCACTTCAACGGTGACGGTGCTGTTACCTGGTTTATCACCGGTTACAACTAAGGTTGCATTACCGTCTTTATCGGTGGTAACTGTGGTCACTTTACCGTTTTCATCGGTAAATGACACATCTTCACCCGCCACAACGTTACCGTTTTTATCAACCACTTTAACAATGACTTTGACTTCTTCATCACTGTTAGCAATCGCTGAATCTGGCACCACCGTTATGCTGCCTTCATCAATATGCGCGGTGCTATTGTCTGCAATAAAGATAACATCCTTACTTGCCGACGTTCCGCCGTCTTTACCGCTATTAATCGCTGCAGTAACCGTATATGTACCCGCTACTTTGCTGGTTAAATCGACCGTCGCAACACCATTACCATCAGTTTTAACTGTACCTGGAATAGTTAAGCCATCGGTTGCCGTAAATAACACGTCTTGACCTGCTACACCATTACCATTTTTATCGGTAACGGTAACTTTAACAGTTAGCTTGGTCTTACCATCGGCTGGTGCGCTATTATTAGTGATTTCAATGTTCTTTGCAGTCACTTCCGCTGTTTCACTATCACCAACAAAGCTCACCTTACCTTCTGTGCTGCTTACGCCGCCTTTGCTATTGGTTACCTTAGCAATGATAGTGCTGTCACCCGCTGTCGTGCTCTTCACATCCACAACTGCAAGGCCTTCTTCATCGGTCGTCGCGTCTTGGGCGATAGTCGCACCATTGTCTGCGCTAAAGGTCACTTTTTGACCCGCTACCACATTTCCATGACCATCTTTCACTAACACTTGGACTTTATGAACGTCGCTACCATTAGCACGTTTAGTTTCACCTTGCGTTAACACCGTAAGCGCATCGCTACCAACTGCCGCTGTCTCAGTATCGGCTTTGAAATTAACATCTACGTTAACTTTTGAGTCACCCACTTCAACGGTGACGGTGCTGTTACCTGGTTTATCACCGGTTACAACTAAGGTTGCATTACCGTCTTTATCGGTGGTAACTGTGGTCACTTTACCGTTTTCATCGGTAAATGACACATCTTCACCCGCCACAACGTTACCGTTTTTATCAACCACTTTAACAATGACTTTGACTTCTTCATCACTGTTAGCAATCGCTGAATCTGGCACCACCGTTATGCTACCTTCATCAATATGCGCGGTGCTATTGTCTGCGGCAAACGTTACCTTACCTTCAGTGCTGCTTACGCCGCCTTTGCTATTGGTGACCTTAGCAATGATAGTGCTGTCACCCGCTGTTGTGCTCTTCACATCCACAACTGCAAGGCCTTCTTCATCGGTGGTCGCGTCTTGGGCGATAGTCGCACCATTGTCTGCGCTAAAGGTCACTTTTTGACCCGCTACCACATTTCCATGACCATCTTTCACTAACACTTGGACTTTATGAACGTCGCTACCATTAGCACGTTTAGTTTCACCTTGCGTTAACACCGTAAGCGCATCGCTACCAACTGCCGCTGTCTCAGTATCGGCTTTGAAATTAACATCTACGTTAACTTTTGAGTCACCCACTTCAACGGTGACGGTGCTGTTACCTGGTTTATCACCGGTTACAACTAAGGTTGCATTACCGTCTTTATCGGTGGTAACTGTGGTCACTTTACCGTTTTCATCGGTAAATGACACATCTTCACCCGCCACAACGTTACCGTTTTTATCAACCACTTTAACAATGACTTTGACTTCTTCATCACTGTTAGCAATCGCTGAATCTGGCACCACTGTTATGCTACCTTCATCAATATGCGCGGTGCTATTGTCTGCGGCAAACGTTACCTTACCTTCAGTGCTGCTTACGCCGCCTTTGCTATTGGTGACCTTAGCAATGATAGTGCTGTCACCCGCTGTTGTGCTCTTCACATCCACAACTGCAAGGCCTTCTTCATCGGTGGTCGCGTCTTGGGCGATAGTCGCACCATTGTCTGCGCTAAAGGTCACTTTTTGACCCGCTACCACATTTCCATGACCATCTTTCACTAACACTTGGACTTTATGAACGTCGCTACCATTAGCACGTTTAGTTTCACCTTGCGTTAACACCGTAAGCGCATCGCTACCAACTGCCGCTGTCTCAGTATCGGCTTTGAAATTAACATCTACGTTAACTTTTGAGTCACCCACTTCAACGGTGACGGTGCTGTTACCTGGTTTATCACCGGTTACAACTAAGGTTGCATTACCGTCTTTATCGGTGGTAACTGTGGTCACTTTACCGTTTTCATCGGTAAATGACACATCTTCACCCGCCACAACGTTACCGTTTTTATCAACCACTTTAACAATGACTTTGACTTCTTCATCACTGTTAGCAATCGCTGAATCTGGCACCACCGTTATGCTACCTTCATCAATATGCGCGGTGCTATTGTCTGCGGCAAACGTTACCTTACCTTCAGTGCTGCTTACGCCGCCTTTGCTATTGGTGACCTTAGCAATGATAGTGCTGTCACCCGCTGTTGTGCTCTTCACATCCACAACTGCAAGGCCTTCTTCATCGGTGGTCGCGTCTTGGGCGATAGTCGCACCATTGTCTGCGCTAAAGGTCACTTTTTGACCCGCTACCACATTTCCATGACCATCTTTCACTAACACTTGGACTTTATGAACGTCGCTACCATTAGCACGTTTAGTTTCACCTTGCGTTAACACCGTAAGCGCATCGCTACCAACTGCCGCTGTCTCAGTATCGGCTTTGAAATTAACATCTACGTTAACTTTTGAGTCACCCACTTCAACGGTGACGGTGCTGTTACCTGGTTTATCACCGGTTACAACTAAGGTTGCATTACCGTCTTTATCGGTGGTAACTGTGGTCACTTTACCGTTTTCATCGGTAAATGACACATCTTCACCCGCCACAACGTTACCGTTTTTATCAACCACTTTAACAATGACTTTGACTTCTTCATCACTGTTAGCAATCGCTGAATCTGGCACCACTGTTATGCTACCTTCATCAATATGCGCGGTGCTATTGTCTGCGGCAAACGTTACCTTACCTTCAGTGCTGCTTACGCCGCCTTTGCTATTAGTTACCTTAGCAATGATAGTGCTGTCACCCGCTGTCGTGCTCTTCACATCCACAACTGCAAGGCCTTCTTCATCGGTCGTCGCGTCTTGGGCGATAGTCGCACCATTGTCTGCGCTAAAGGTCACTTTTTGACCCGCTACCACATTTCCATGACCATCTTTCACTAACACTTGGACTTTATGAACGTCGCTACCATTAGCACGTTTAGTTTCACCTTGCGTTAACACCGTAAGCGCATCGCTACCAACTGCCGCTGTCTCAGTATCGGCTTTGAAATTAACATCTACGTTAACTTTTGAGTCACCCACTTCAACTGTGACGGTGCTGTTACCTGGTTTATCACCGGTTACAACTAAGGTTGCATTACCGTCTTTATCGGTGGTAACTGTGGTCACTTTACCGTTTTCATCGGTAAATGACACATCTTCACCCGCCACAACGTTACCGTTTTTATCAACCACTTTAACAATGACTTTGACTTCTTCATCACTGTTAGCAATCGCTGAATCTGGCACCACCGTTATGCTACCTTCATCAATATGCGCGGTGCTATTGTCACTTACAAAAGAGATCTGTCCATTTGCATCATATGTGTCATTTAACGCATTGGTTACCTTGGCATTTACCGTATAAACACCTGCCGTTTTAGCTGTTAAGGTTACTTTTGCAATACCTTCTTCATCAGTTTCAACCGCATCAGGGATCGTTAAACCATCCGCGCTAAAAGTAACAGCATAATTAGGCACTGGATTTTCATAGCGATCGATCACCATTACTTGGAGTTCATGAGTGTCGAGACCATTGGCAAGCTTGTTTTTACCTTCTGTCAAAATCGTCAATACCTGACTATTAAATTGTGCAGAATTCCTATCGACACTAAAATGGATAGGTACCTTTTTCTCTGAATTACCCACTCTTACCAGCAAATCGTTATTTCCTGGTCTTGGACTGAGAATGATAATATGCGCGAAGCCTTCAAAATCAGTCTCTGCAACGCTCACTGTACCATCTGCTTCGGTAAAGGTAACTTTCTCACCGACGACTGGCTGGCCATCTTCATCAACAATCTTAACCTTAACGGTCACGCCTTCGTCACTATTAACGATTGGCTCACCAATTATTTCTATTTCTTCATCACTAATTTTCGCAGTTGTCATAAATGAAATGTTAGAGCGGCCTAGTTCACGCCCATCAACCGAGACACTTAGCTCATAATCACCAGGAGTCGTACTGGTAATTGGGAAGGTAATATGCCCTTCACTATCAGTCATCCGCGTTAAAGTTGTCCCTTCATTACCATCCAATTTAAAACCGTCAAGATATGCACGATTATCATTCACGATCGCAAAATCAACCGCCATATTTGCCAATGGTTTATCAGTGATCTCATCTTTTAATACTACACTAACAACACCTTCCGTTTCACCATTAGCGAGAATCTCGGATTCAGGTAAGATCGTTAGCTTGGTAATTGTTTCATTTATTGGCGCAGGCGAGACAATAACATTCGTTGTGGCCATATTAGAACGGTTACCGTTGATATCAACGGCAACCGCTGTAACATCATAATTATTACCATCTAATGTTGAAAGGCTGTCATAAAATGGCATTGTAATGGTTGCAATATACGGATACAAAGGACTCGCTGTTAGCGTGCCTCCCTTGGCAATTAATGATGGTGCTGACCATTCAATGTGATCGATTTTATATTTATTTTGTGTGATCGTCGGCATTAAGGTTGCAGACTGGGTTGCCAGTATCGCTAACGTTTTAGGTAAGGCAATTCTTAAAAGCGTCTGCTTTTGGTACTGCATGACAATTGAATTATTTCTATCAACGAAGTTATAGCGAGAGCCTTTAAGGGTTCTCATTTCCGAAACAAAATCACTATCTAATTGCTGATCTAATGGTACGCCAAAACGGTAATTTAACTCAAATGAACCTGTCGTTTCACTGACGTCGCCCATAGCATGGTTTACTTTAAATGAAAATAACGGAACGGGCGTGTATGATAAGCCAATGCGGTAGGCTTCGGGGTCATCTTTTAAGTTACTGAGCGAGCTAGATCCCTTCAGGTTAACATTGTCACCAAAGTATTTTTCGTATTGTAAATTGGCACCAATATTTGGATAGCTTGGCAAAAATCCTTCTGCGCGGATATCAAAACCATTAGCAGGTCTTTCATCATAGCCGGCAAAACCATTTAATTTTGACTCACGCCAATCCGTTAAACGGAAATAACCATTGGTTGAAAAGCGAAGATAATCGGCACCGAGCTCTAATCCAGCTCCGAGTCTGGCATTATCATTTTTTAAATCACGATCGTAAAAGCTGTTAACGCCCCACATCCAATCGTCAGAAAAGTGGCGATAACCGAGTCCTAGGTTTGCCATTTTTCGATGTTCATCTGCTTGATTAAATCTCGATTGCGAGAAAATAAGGTGATTACTATTTTCAAACAATGGAATTAATAGCTCAGCACTAAAGGTATTTTTGCCAATTTGGATACGGCTATTACCATACTGATTGAGCCAGCTTTGCATTTGACCGCTTAAATAACCATAAGCTGAACTCTCTAACCAGCCTCTGGCAGCATCATTGCTATTATCACTTGATACAATTTGTGCCGTCCGCGATAGCCCAGAGGCGAGCAGCTCCTCACCTGACACATTTTTGTTGCCATCAGACGCTAACTTGCTCGTTAGTTCTGGTAAGCTACTTTTTACTTTCGATAGTGCTTCGCGATTTTTCAGCGCCTCTGCATCCAAATTAATGGCAGACGCAACCGACTGAGCACTGGTAAATAAAGGCAGTACGATTTGTACCGTCAATAAAATTCTACTTATCACACGCATTTTTACACACCTATTAGATGAAATAACATTTATTCACACGGTATAATATAGAATCCTATTTTTATATCTATTAAGATAACCTAAATTCACTTTAAAGAAGATGTAAATGTCAATCGTTAAATAAATTATTTTTATTTACCTAAAATGGTGTGAGCTAGTACAAAATAGGCATAGTAAGCACTACTTAGACGGGGTTTTGAGGAACAAGCTCATCAAGAGAGATGTGCTCTATTTTTTCGGGTGTTGCGGGGGCCGGTATTCTAAGCATCAGGACATACCTTTGATAGTTAAACACCACACTATTAGATCAAAGAACTCGCTAAAAAGCGAGTTCTTTGTCAACAATCTGAAGGGCCGCATGCGGCCTTTTTTATATTACACCTTATTTTTTAGCGCTATAAAGTTGAACTCCAGCAATATAACGTGTTTCCACACCACCATATACTTTCATTAATTCGGTCGTCCAAGCCCGATATCCAACAAACTGTTGGTTTTCAGGTATTGTAAAAGTTTGGACTGCCTTCTTGTCTTTACAATCCCCTTTACCTATTTCTATCTTTCCTATAGGACTAGAAGAATTATAATGAAATATTAATTGGCCAACAGCAGGTACATCTTCGTATTTTCTTAAACCCGTTCTTACTGTATACGTGCAGATTAAAACTTCAATCTTCGTTACTTTATCCGTCTGTGTAATATATTTTTTATCGCCTAATGTTCCTCCTGTTTCGCCAATCGCATCAACAATAGAACCTGTTCTAGCCAACAATTGATAATCAGGTGGTGCAATCAGATAGTCAGGAGACGGATCCGATTTTGAAGTGACACCATAAATAGGGCTCGAATCCAGAGCTGTAACACTTACCAATCCAGTTGCAACTCCTAAGCTGATTCCATTGAATTTAGCATTACTTGGTGTTGCTTTCACTGTGATTTGATTATCTGATTGTTTTTCCCCTTTAACCCATCCCACAGAGTTAACGCTAACTACCGATGCATTACTTGATGACCACGTATATGTCCCTGGCACTATGGACGTATTCACTGTTCCTGTATCAGAATCAATAGCATAAACTTTATATTCGTAAATCATCCCTGGACCAATTTCTCTGCTAGGGTAATTCATTACTAACTGATAAGTATACACCGTAAATGTTAACTGCTTGGTATAAGTGATACCATTATTAAATGAAAGCGTAATCTGATAATCACCAACCGCCGATTTATTATCAACTGCAGCAGTCTTAATCGCAGCAGTATAAATACCCGTATTGGTGCCCGTTTCCTTAAACACTAATCGATTCGCTGTATCGTTTTTATTTGTCGGCATATTTAAACCCGCTTTATCTGACGTTAGCATAATGCTATCCGCTATGCCGCTAATCGCGTTACCACTAGTATCCTGAAGTGTAACGGTGACTGTAGAGCTCCCTCCTGTGGTACTAGAAGTAGCGCCGTTATTCACTATTCTAGTAGTGCTTAACGCCACACTTGACTTAGTTGTATTAACTTCAGGAATATTGCTAATAAAGGTCACACTTACGTTTGCACTGCTTACAATATTTTTCGTATTGGTCACCGAGGCAGTTATTTCGCTGTCTCCTCCAGTTTTGTTTGTAACCTCTGCAATAGCAATACCATTTTCATTGGTGATCACTTCTTGGGTAACCGTTGCACCATTGTCCGCACTAAAGGTTACTTTTTGCTCGGCTACTGCATTACCCAGTCTATCTTTCACTGTCACTTGGACTCGGTGAATATCGGTACCGTTAGCAAGTTTCTCTTCATTTTCGGTAAGAACAATCAGATCACCTTTAGTAAGTGTTGCAGTATCTTTATCTGCCACAAAGTTAATATCAATCTCTTGCGTTGAATCACCGACATTTACCGTGACTTTGCTTTCACCCGCCTTCGGATTAGATACGGTTAGCTCGGCATTACCGTCTTTATCAGTTTTAACCGTTTTGACGACGCCATCGGCATCGGTAAAGGTGACGTCTTGGTTAGCGACCACGTTACCGTTTTTATCAACCACTTTAACCTTGACGGTCGCGCCCTTACCACCGGCTACGCCATCAGTAACGGTAATGCTACCTTCATCAACGTGCGCGGTGCTGCTGTCGGCCACATAGTTAATGTCAATCTCTTGCGTTGAATCACCGACATTTACCGTGACTTTGCTTCCGCCAGCCTTCGGATTAGATACGGTTAGCTCGGCATTACCGTCTTTATCGGTTTTAACTGTCTTGACGACGCCATCGGCATCGGTAAAGGTCACATCTTGGTTAGCAACCACGTTACCGTTTTTGTCGACTACCTTAACCTTAACGGTCGCACCCTTACCACCGGCTACGCCATCAGTGACGGTAATACTGCCTTCATCAACGTGCGCGGTGCTGCTGTCGGCCACATAGTTAATGTCAATCTCTTGCGTTGAATCACCGACATTTACCGTGACTTTGCTTCCGCCAGCCTTTGGATTAGATACGGTTAGCTCGGCATTACCGTCTTTATCGGTTTTAACTGTCTTGACGACGCCATCGGCATCGGTAAAGGTCACATCTTGGTTAGCCACCACGTTACCGTTTTTGTCAACCACTTTTACCTTAACGGTCGCACCCTTACCACCGGCGACGCCATCAGTAACGGTAATACTGCCTTCATCAACGTGCGCGGTGCTGCTGTCGGCCACATAGTTAATGTCAATCTCTTGCGTTGAATCACCTACGTTTACCGTGACTTTGCTTCCGCCTGCCTTCGGATTAGAAACTGTCAACTCGGCATTACCGTCTTTATCGGTTTTAACTGTCTTGACGACGCCATCGGCATCGGTAAAGGTCACGTCTTGGTTAGCCACAACGTTACCGTTTTTGTCAACCACTTTAACCTTAACAGTCGCACCCTTACCACCAGCTACGCCATCAGTGACCGTAATACTGCCTTCATCAACGTGCGCGGTGCTGCTGTCGGCCACATAGTTAATGTCAATCTCTTGCGTTGAATCACCGACATTTACCGTGACTTTGCTTTCACCCGCCTTTGGATTAGATACGGTTAGCTCGGCGTTACCGTCTTTATCAGTTTTAACGGTCTTGACGACGCCATCGGCATCGGTAAAGGTCACGTCTTGGTTAGCGACCACGTTACCGTTTTTATCGACCACCTTAACCTTAACGGTCGCGCCCTTACCACCGGCTACGCCATCAGTGACGGTAATACTGCCTTCGTCAACGTGCGCAGTGCTGCTGTCGGCCACAAAGTTAATATCAATCTCTTGCGTTGAATCACCGACATTTACTGTAACTTTACTTGCCCCAGACTTGGAACTAGAAACAACAAGCTCGGCATTACCGTCTTTATCGGTGGTAACCGTGGTCACTTTACCATTTTCATCCGTAAATGAAACATCTTCACCCGCGATAATATTACCGTTTTTGTCGACTACCTTAACCTTGACGGTCGCCCCCTTACCACCGGCTACGCCATCAGTGACCGTAATACTGCCTTCATCGACATGGGCGCTATCATCTTCAACAAAGTTAATGTCAATCTCTTGCGTTGAATCACCGACTTTAACGGTCACGGCGTTACTACCAGGTTTGTTACCTGTTACAACCAGTGTGGCATTACCGTCTTTATCGGTTTTAACTGTCTTGACGACGCCATCGGCATCGGTAAAGGTCACATCTTGGTTAGCCACCACGTTACCGTTTTTGTCGACTACCTTAACCTTAACGGTCGCACCCTTACCACCGGCTACGCCATCAGTGACGGTAATACTGCCTTCATCAACGTGCGCGGTGCTGCTGTCGGCCACATAGTTAATGTCAATCTCTTGCGTTGCATCACCCACATTTACCGTGACTTTGCTTCCGCCTGCCTTCGGATTAGAAACTGTCAACTCGGCATTACCGTCTTTATCGGTTTTAACTGTCTTGACGACGCCATCGGCATCGGTAAAGGTCACATCTTGGTTAGCGACCACGTTACCGTTTTTATCAACCACTTTAACCTTGACGGTCGCGCCCTTACCACCGGCTACGCCATCAGTAACGGTAATGCTACCTTCATCAACGTGCGCGGTGCTGCTGTCGGCCACATAGTTAATGTCAATCTCTTGCGTTGAATCACCGACATTTACCGTGACTTTGCTTCCGCCAGCCTTCGGATTAGATACGATTAGCTCGGCATTACCGTCTTTATCAGTTTTAACCGTTTTGACAACGCCATCGGCATCGGTAAAGGTCACATCTTGGTTAGCAACCACGTTACCGTTTTTATCAACCACTTTAACCTTAACAGTCGCGCCCTCACCACCGGCTACGCCATCAGTGACGGTAATACTTCCTTCATCAACGTGCGCGGTGCTGCTGTCGGCCACATAGTTAATGTCAATCTCTTGCGTTGAATCACCGACATTTACCGTGACTTTGCTTTCACCAGCCTTCGGATTAGAGACGGTTAGCTCGGCATTACCGTCTTTATCGGTTTTAACTGTCTTGATGACGCCATCGGCATCGGTAAAGGTCACATCTTGGTTAGCCACCACGTTACCGTTTTTGTCAACCACTTTAACCTTAACAGTCGCGCCCTCACCGCCAGCTACGCCATCAGTGACGGTAATGCTACCTTCATCAACGTGCGCGGTGCTGCTGTCGGCCACATAGTTAATGTCAATCTCTTGCGTTGAATCACCGACATTTACTGTGACTTTGCTTCCGCCAGCCTTCGGATTAGATACGGTTAGCTCGGCATTACCGTCTTTATCAGTTTTAACCGTTTTGACGACGCCATCGGCATCGGTAAAGGTCACATCTTGGTTAGCAACCACGTTACCGTTTTTATCAACCACTTTAACCTTAACAGTCGCGCCCTCACCACCGGCTACGCCATCAGTGACCGTAATACTGCCTTCATCAACGTGCGCGGTGCTGCTGTCGGCCACATAGTTAATATCAATCTCTTGCGTTGAATCACCTACGTTTACCGTGACTTTGCTTCCGCCAGCCTTTGGATTAGAAACTGTCAGCTCGGCATTACCGTCTTTATCGGTTTTAACGGTCTTGACGACGCCATCGGCATCGGTAAAGGTCACATCTTGGTTAGCCACAACGTTACCGTTTTTGTCGACTACCTTAACCTTAACGGTCGCACCCTTACCACCGGCTACGCCATCAGTAACGGTAATACTGCCTTCATCAACGTGCGCAGTGCTGCTGTCGGCCACATAGTTAATGTCAATCTCTTGTGTTGAATCGCCGACATTTACCGTGACTTTGCTTGCCCCAGACTTAGAACTAGAAATAACAAGCTCGGCATTACCGTCTTTATCGGTGGTAACCGTGGTCACTTTACCGTTTTCATCGGTAAAGCTCACATCTTCACCCACGATAATATCACCATTTTTGTCGACCACCTTAACCTTGACGGTCGCGCCCTCACCACCAGCCACACCGTCAGTGACCGTAATACTGCCCTCATCAACGTGTGCCGTACTGTTATCTTGAACGAAGGACACCTTCGCCTCTGCACGACTAGAGTTATTTTTGGTGTTGGTCATCGTTGCAACAATAGTGCTCTCTCCAACAGTATCACTCTTAACGTCAGCAACGGCTAGACCGTTTTCATCTGTCGTTACTTCTTGAGTGATCGTTGCACCATTATCTGCGCTAAAGGTCACTTTTTGACCCGCCACAACATTTTTACGACCATCTTTAACTAACACTTGCACTTTATGTGTATCAGTGCCATTAGCGCGCTTTTTGTCATCTTTAGTTAATACTGTCAGCGCGTCACTGTCGATTTTTGCGGTACCGAGATCGGCGCTAAAATCAATAGGCACTTTTTTCTCTGAATTACCCACTCTTACCAGTAAATCGTTATTACCCGGTCTTGGGCTGAGAATAATAATATGCGCAAAGCCTTCAAAATCCGTTTCTGCGATAGTTACGGTGCCATCTGCTTCGGTAAAGGTAACTTTCTCACCAATGACTGGCTGACCATCTTCATCAACAATTTTAACCTTAACGGTCACACCTTCGTCACTATTTGCAATAGGCTCACCAATTATTTCTATTTCTTCATCACTAATTTTCGCAGTTGTCATAAATGAAATACTAGCGCGGCCTAATTCACGCCCATCAACTGAGACACTTAGCGCATAATCACCCGGTGTGGTGCTGGTAATTGGGAAGGTAATATGCCCTTCACTATCGGTCATCTGTGTTAAGGTTGTCCCTTCATTACCATCAAGTTTAAAACCGTCAAGGTATGCACGCTTATCATTCATGATCGCAAAATCAACCGCCATATTTGCCAATGGTTTAGCGGCAATATCATCGATTAACTGCACGCTAACAATAGCAGTTGCTTTACCATCGGCAAGAATATCGGTATCCGGTGAAATCGTAAATGCTGAAATCTTTTCATCTATTGGCGCAGGCGAGACAATCACTCTCGTTGTGGCCATATTTGAACGGTTGCCGTCGATATCAACAGCGACCGCTGTAACATCATAATTATTACCATCTAATGTTGAAAGGCTGTCATAAAATGGCATTGTAATGGTTGCAATATACGGATAGAAAGGACTCGCTGTTAACGTGCCCCCTTTCGCAATTAACGATGGCGCTGACCACTCAACATAATCGATCTTACCTTTATTTTGTGTGATTGTTGGTGTTAAGGTTGCTGACTCGGTTGCTCGTATCGCTAACGTTTTAGGTAAGGCAATTCTTAAAAGCGCCTGCTTTTGGTACTGCATGACAATTGAGTTATTTCTATCAACGAAGTTATAGCGAGAGCCTTTAAGGGTTCTCATTTCTGAGACAAAGTTACTATCTAACTGCTGATCTAATGGCACACCTAAGCGGTAATTTAACTCAAATAAACCCGTCGTTTCATTGACGTCACCCATCGCGTGATCGACTTTAAATGAAAACAACGGAACGGGCGTGTATGATAAGCCAATGCGGTAAGCTTCTGGGTCATCTTTTAAGTTACTGAGCGAGCTAGATCCCTTCAGGTTAACATTCTCACCAAAGTATTTTTCATATTGTAAATTGGCGCCAATGTTTGGATAGCTTGGCAAATACCCTTCCGCACGAACATCAAACCCATTGGCGGGTCTTTCATCATAATCAGCGAAATCACTTAATTTTGACTCACGCCAATCGGTTAGACGGAAATAACCATTGGTTGAAAAGCGAAGATAATCGGCGCCAAGCTCTAATCCAGCTCCGAGTCTGGCATTATCATTTTTTAAATCGCGATCGTAAAAGCTGTTAACGCCCCACATCCAATCGTCAGAAAAGTGGCGATAACCGAGTCCCAAATTTGCCATTTTTCTATTTTGATCTTCTCGGTTGATCCTTGATTGCGAAAAAATAAGATGATTACTATTTTCAAACAATGGAATTAATAGCTCGGCACTAAATGTCCTTTTACCAATTTGGATACGGCCATTACCATACTGGTTAAGCCAGCTCTGCATTTGACCGCTTAAATAACCATAAGCTGAACTCTCTAACCAGCCTTTGGCTGCGTCATTGCTATTATCACTTAATACAATTTGCGCTGTTCGTGATAACCCAGAGGCGAGCAGCTCCTCACCTGACACATTTTTATTGCCATCAGACGCTAACTTGCTCGTTAGTTCCGGTAAGCTACTTTTTACTTTTGATAGTACTTCGTGATTTTTCAACGCCTCTGCATCCAAATTAATGGCAGACGCAATCGACTGAGCACTGGTAAAGATAGGCAGTACAATTTGTACCGTTAACAAAATTCTACTTATTACACGCATTTTTATAAACCAAAACATACAATTAGATTAATTTAACGAACTATAATACATAAATATATTTTTATATCTACTTAAATGATACAAATTTACGTTAAAATAGTGTAAATATTAACAAAAAAACAAATTATTTTTATTTGTATGAAATAGCATAAGATTTTTTATTCTGTAGATAAGCCTATAAATATTGATTGTCAAATAAACTATAAAAGTCTAGACCTAGGAAGACAATTAGTGTTTTATAACTATAGTCGGAGGTCTAAATATGATCAGTATAAAAGCTAAGAAAGAGATAGCCCATAAACTAAAAATATTAAATTATGGGCTAGAGCATAAGAATATTGCAAAAACATGTCGTCATTTTTCTATTTCGAGACAAACTTATTATGTGTGGCGAGCGGCATATGAAAAGCATGGTGAAAAAGGGTTAATTAATAATAAACCTTGTCCAGAAAATCCGTCTTTACGTATTGCTAAAGAGATTGAAGAGCAAATTATTTATTTAAGAACAACTTACCATTTTGGACCACAAAAAATATCGTGGTATTTGATGCGATTTCACAATATTAAAATATCACGTTCCGGTTGTTATTATGTCCTTTTACGTAACAAGCTCAATCGACTCCCTAATAACCAACGCCAACGCTCTAAACCGTCATTTAAACGGTACCAAAAGCAAGTTCCTGGTCATCATGTTCAAGTCGATATAAAGTTCCTATTTTTTAAAAATTCACAAGGTGAACGAGTTAAACGTTTCCAATATACCGCCATAGATGATGCAACACGAATAAGAGCGTTAAAAATTTATGAGCGACACAATCAACTTAATGCCATTGATTTTATTAACTATGTGGTTGAGAAGTTTCCTTTTAGAATTAAAACGATTCGAACCGATAATGGGCATGAATTTCAATCAAAATTTAATTGACATATTCATGATTTAGGTATGGAACATGTTTATATAAAACCAGGAACACCTCGATTAAATGGTAAGGTAGAGCGCTCTCATCTAACTGATAAACAAGAATTCTATCAATTAATTGAATACACTGATGATGTCGATTTGCATCAAAAATTAGCTGAATGGGAAGCTTTTTATAATTTTCACCGACCCCATTCAGCTCATTCTGGACAAACACCTTATGAAATGTTAAAACAGAAGTTAAATTTTCAAACTAACAATGTCAGCCTAGGTTCTGAGTGACACACCTGACAGATACCTAATGAAAAACGGGTAACTGTCAGATTAGGTTTGAGCTAGTACATTATATTACACCTTATTTTTTAGCTCTATAAAGTTGAACTCCAGCAATATAACGTGTTTCCACACTATTATATACTTTCATTAATCCGGTCGTCCAAGCCCGATATCCAACAAACTGTTGTTTTTCAGGTATTGTAAAAGTTTCGACTACCTTCTTGTCTTTACAATCCCCTCTACCTATTTCTATCTTTCCTATAGGACTAGAAGAATTATAATGAAATATTAATTGGCCAACAGCAGGTACATCTTCGTATTTTCTTAAACCCGTTCTTACTGTATACGTGCAGATTAAAACTTCAATCTTCGTTACTTTATCCGTCTGTGTAATATATTTTTTATCGCCTAATGTTCCTCCTGTTTCGCCAATCGCATCAACAATAGCACCTGTTCTAGCCAGCAATTGATAATCAGGTGGTGCAATCAGATAGTCAGGAGACGGATCCGATTTTGAAGTAACACCATAAATAGGGCTCGAATCCAGAGCTGTAACACTTACCAATCCAGTTGCAACTCCTAAGCTAATTCCATTGAATTTAGCATTACTTGGTGTTGCTTTCACTGTGATTTGATTATCTGATTGTTTTTCCCCTTTAACCCATCCCATAGAGTTAACGCTAACTACCGATGCATTACTTGATGACCACGTATATGTCCCTGGCACTATGGACGTATTCACTGTTCCTGTATCAGAATCAATAGCATCAACTTTATATTCGTAAATCATCCCCGGACCAATTTCTCTGCTAGGGTAATTCATTACTAACTGATAAGTATACACCGTAAATGTTAACTGCTTGGTATAAGTGATACCATTATTAAATGAAAGCGTAAGCTTATGAGCACCAAGCGCCGATTTATTATCAACTGCAGCAGTCTTAATCGCAGCAGTATAAATACCCGTATTGGTGCCCGTTTCCTTAAACACTAATCGATTCGCTGTATCGTTTTTATTTGTCGGCATATTTAAACCCGCTTTATCTGACGTTAGCATAATGCTATCCGCTATGCCGCTAATCGCGTTACCACTAGTATCCTGAAGTGTAACGGTGACTGTAGAGCTCCCTCCTGTGGTACTAGAAGTAGCGCCGTTATTCACTATTCTAGCAGTGCTTAACGCCACACTTGACTTAGTTGTATTAACTTCAGGAGTATCGGTGATAAATTTAACGGTCACTTTTTTAGCGGTTAAGCTTCCAACCGTTACCGCTACTTCACTGTTACCTGCCGTGGTACTAGTTAACCCAATCGTCACTTTGCCATCTGTGCCTGTCTGATAAGACGTCTTATCAAGTTTCGCGCCATTAGTCGCCGTCACACTAACCGCTTGACCGGCAAACACGTTACTATTGGCATCGGTGACCGTAACAACCACACTATGCTTAGCTTTACCATCGGCAATAATATCACCTTCTTGCTTGACTGCCTCAACCGTGAACGCCATCGTTGCGTTATCGGCAATAAACTTGACCGTTTTGGTTTGCGCGGCTAATTCAGCAACCGTTACCTTAACAACGCTATTAGCCGCCTTGGTATTGGTTAACGTGACGGTCACTTGACCATTTGCAGCTGTTGCATAAGAAGCCTTATCAAGCTTAGCACTATTAGTCGCCGTCACGCCAACCGCTTGACCGGCAATCGCATTACCATTCTTATCGGTGACCGTGACAACCACACTATGCTTAGCTTTACCATCGGCAATCACACCATTTTGCTCATCGGCTTTAACCGTGAATACCATCGTTGCGTTATCGGCAATAAACTTGACCGTTTTGGTTTGCGCAGCTAATTCAGCAACCGTTACCTTAACGTCACTATTACCCGCCTTGGTATTGGTTAACGTGACGGTCACTTGACCATTTTCAGCTGTTGCATAAGAAGCCTTATCAAGCTTAGCACTATTAGTCGCCGTCACACCAACCGCTTGACCGGCAATCGCATTACCATTCTTATCGGTGACCGTGACAACCACACTATGCTTAGCTTTACCATCGGCAATCACACCATTTTGTTCATCGGCTTTAACCGTGAACACCATCGTTGCGTTATCGGCAATAAACTTGACCGTTTTGGTTTGCGCAGCTAATTCAGCAACGGTTACTTTAACGTCACTATTACCCGCCTTGGTATTGGTTAACGTTACGGTCACTTGGCCATTTGCAGCTGTTGCATAAGAAGCCTTATCAAGCTTAGCACTATTAGTCGCCGTCACACCAACCGCTTGACCGGCAATCGCATTACCATTCTTATCGGTGACCGTGACAACCACACTATGCTTAGCTTT
This sequence comes from Orbaceae bacterium lpD02, assembly GCA_036251875.1. Lineage (NCBI taxonomy): Bacteria > Pseudomonadati > Pseudomonadota > Gammaproteobacteria > Orbales > Orbaceae > Orbus > Orbus sturtevantii. The sequence goes on from CP133960.1 coordinate 1,437,625, forward strand.
ACCATCGGCAATCACACCATTTTGTTCATCGGCTTTAACCGTGAACACCATCGTTGCGTTATCGGCAATAAACTTGACCGTTTTGGTTTGCGCAGCTAATTCAGCAACGGTTACTTTAACGTCACTATTACCCGCCTTGGTATTGGTTAACGTTACGGTCACTTGGCCATTTGCAGCTGTTGCATAAGAAGCCTTATCAAGCTTAGCACTATTGCTGGCCGTCACGCCAACCGTTTGGCCTGCAATCGCATTACCATTCTTATCGGTGACCGTGACAACCACACTATGCTTAGCATTACCATCGGCAATCACACCATTTTGCTCATCGGCTTTAACCGTGAATACCATCGTTGCGTTATCGGCAATAAACTTGACCGTTTTGGTTTGCGCAGCTAATTCAGCAACCGTTACCTTAACGTCACTATTACCCGCCTTGGTATTGGTTAACGTGACGGTCACTTGACCATTTTCAGCTGTTGCATAAGAAGCCTTATCAAGCTTAGCACTATTAGTCGCCGTCACACCAACCGCTTGACCGGCAATCGCATTACCATTCTTATCGGTGACCGTGACAACCACACTATGCTTAGCTTTACCATCGGCAATCACACCATTTTGTTCATCGGCTTTAACCGTGAACACCATCGTCTCTTTATCCGCAATAAAGGTTGCCGTCGCGTCCGCTTTACTGGTCACGCCGTTATCATTCGTTATCGACGCCGTGATTTTACTTACACCCGCCGTCACACTGCTCAGGGTAACAATCGCAATACCATTTTCAATGGTGGTCGCCTCTGGTTCAATGCTGGCCCCATTGTCGGCAGTAAAGAGTACTTTTTGACCAATAACGCCATTGCCATTGGCATCTTTGACCGTCACTTGCACTTGATGTTTTTCCACACCATTGGCAAGCTTGGTGTCACCCTTGGTTAGGACAACTAATGCACTGTCACCGTTCAAGGTTCCTGTGCCCTTATCTGCAATAAAGGTAATGTTCGTCTCGCCAGATACGCTATTCGAGGTCGCCTTAACCGTACTTTCTCCAGCTTTGATGTTCGTTACCGTAAACGTTACTTGTCCATTAAGGTCAGTGTCGCCTACTTTACTCACGCTCGCACCATTACTTGCCGTCACGCTAACCGCTTGATTCCTAATCGCGTTACCATTTTTATCTGTCACCGTCGCCGTTAGACTGTGCGTCGCTTTACCATCGGCAATAACGTCGTTGCTATTATTTGCCACAACCTTAACGATGATATTTTTATTATCTGCTGTAAACGTCACATCCTTATTCGCCGATACGGTGCCGCTATTATTCACCACTGACGCCGTAATTTGGAAAACGCCAGCTTTAGTACTTGTTAGTTCCAAGGTCGCAATACCGTTTTCACCCGTTGTAGCTGTTGCAGGAATAGTTAATCCATCTTTTGAACTAAATGACACTGTCTGACCAACCAAAGGATTACCGTTAGCATCTGTCACCGATACCTCGACCGTTATTTTCGAGATACCATCTGCTGGCGCGCTATCGTTATCTATCTTAATCTTGCTCTCATCAACCGTTGCCGTCCCACTATCAGCAACAAAGGTCACTGTTTTACTTTTTGAGCTGATCTGATTTGACTTATTGGTTATCGATGCCGTCACACTATAGCTACCTGCCTTCATGCTCGTTATCGTCATCGTCGCAATACCATCGCTACCTGTGGTAGCCGTACTGCTTGCAACCGTTGCACCTTCTCCCGCACTAAATGAGACCACATAGTTTGGTACTGGGTTACCCTGTTCATCTTTCACTAGTACCGTTACGCTATTGGTCGCTTTACCATTAGCTAAGGCTTTATCCACCGTTACCGTGAAGTCGCTATCAGTAAACTTCGCCGTACCTTCATCGGCAATAAAGGTCACTGTTTTGCTCTTTGAGCTGGTCTGATTTGACTTATTGGTTATCGATGCCGTCACACTATAGCTACCTGCCTTCGTGCTCGTTATCGTCATCGTCGCAATACCATCACTACCGGTGGTAGCCATACTGCCTGCAACCGTTGCACCTTCTCCCGCACTAAATGAGACCACATGGTTTGGTACTGGGTTGCCCTGCTCATCTTTCACCAGTACCGTTACGCTATTGGTCGCTTTACCATTAGCTAAGGCTTTATCCACCGTTACCGTGAAGTCGCTATCAGTAAACTTCGCCGTACCTTCATCGGCAATAAAGGTAATTTTCGCCTCGCCTGATACGCTATTTGAGGTCGCCTTAACCGTACTTTCTCCAGCTTTGATGTTCGTTACCGTAAACGTTACTTGTCCATTAAGGTCAGTGTCGCCTACTTTACTCACGCTCGCACCATTACTTGCCGTCACGCTAACCGCTTGATTCCTAATCGCGTTACCATTTTTATCTGTCACCGTCGCCGTTAGACTGTGCGTCGCTTTACCATCGGCAATAACGTCGTTGCTATTATTTGCCACAACCTTAACGATGATATTTTTATTATCTGCTGTAAACGTCACATCCTTATTCGCCGATACGGTGCCGCTATTATTCACCACTGACGCCGTAATTTGGAAAACGCCAGCTTTAGTACTTGTTAGTTCCAAGGTCGCAATACCATTTTCACCCGTTGTAGCTGTTGCAGGAATAGTTAATCCATCTTTTGAACTAAATGACACTGTTTGACCAGCCAACGGATTACCGTTAGCATCCGTCACCGATACCTCGACCGTTATTTTCGAGATACCATCTGCTGGCGCGCTATCGTTATCTATCTTAATCTTGCTCTCATCAACTGTTGCAGTCCCACTATCAGCAACAAAGGTCACTATTTTACTTTTTGAGCTGATCTGATTTGACTTATTGGTTATCGATGCCGTCACACTATAGCTACCTGCCTTCATGCTCGTTATCGTCATCGTCGCAATACCATCGCTACCTGTGGTAGCCGTACTGCTTGCAACCGTTGCACCTTCTCCCGCACTAAAAGAGACAACATGGTTTGGTACTGGGTTACCCTGTTCATCTTTCACTAGTACCGTTACGCTATTGGTCGCTTTACCATTAGCTAAGGCATTATCAACAACCACCGTGAAGTCGCTATCAGTAAACTTCGCCGTACCTTCATCGGCAATAAAGGTCACTGTTTTGCTTTTTGAGCTGGTCTGATTTGACTTATTGGTTATCGATGCCGTCACACTATAGCTACCTGCCTTCATGCTCGTTATCGTCATCGTCGCAATACCATCGCTACCGGTGGTAGCCGTACTGCTTGCAACCGTTGCACCTTCTCCCGCACTAAAAGAGACCACATGGTTTGGTACTGGGTTGCCCTGCTCATCTTTCACTAGTACCGTTACGCTATTGGTCGCTTTACCATTAGCTAAGGCATTATCAACAACCACCGTGAAGTCGCTATCAGTAAACTTCGCCGTACCTTCATCGGCAATAAAGGTCACTGTTTTGCTTTTTGAGCTGGTCTGATTTGACTTATTGGTTATCGATGCCATCACACTATAGCTTTTGGCTGTAGTACTCGTTATCGTCATCGTCGCAATACCATCACTACCGGTGGTAGCCGTATTGTTTGCAACCGTTGCACCTTCTTCCCCACTAAATGAGACCACATGGTTTGGTACTGGGTTGCCCTGCTCATCTTTCACCAGTACCGTTACGCTATTGGTCGCTTTACCATTAGCTAAGGCATTATCAACAACCACCGTGAAGTCGCTATCAGTAAACTTCGCCGTACCTTCATCGGCAATAAAGGTCACTGTTTTGCTTTTTGAGCTGGTCTGATTTGACTTATTGGTTATCGATGCCATCACACTATAGCTTTTGGCTGTAGTACTCGTTATCGTCATCGTCGCAATACCATCACTACCGGTGGTAGCCGTATTGTTTGCAACCGTTGCACCTTCTTCCCCACTAAATGAGACCACATGGTTTGGTACTGGGTTGCCCTGCTCATCTTTCACCAGTACCGTTACGCTATTGGTCGCTTTACCATTAGCTAAGGCATTATCAACAACCACCGTGAAGTCGCTATCAGTAAACTTCGCCGTACCTTCATCGGCAATAAAGGTAATGTTCGTCTCGCCTGATACGCTATTTGAGGTCGCCTTAACCGTGCTCTTACCCGCTTTGGTGTTAGTGACCGTAAACGTTACTTGCCCCTTAAGGTCAGTGTCGCCAACTTTACTCACGCTCGCACCATTACTTGCCGTCACGCTAACCGCTTGATTCCTAATCGCGTTACCATTTTTATCTGTCACGGTTGCCGTTAGACTGTGCGTCGCTTTACCATCGGCAATAACGTCGCTGCTATTATTTGCCACAACCTTAACGATGATATTTTTATTATCTGCTATAAACGTCACATCCTTATTCGCCGATACGGTGCCGCTATTATTCACTACTGACGCCGTAATTTGGAAAATGCCCGCCTTGGTACTTGTTAGTTCCAAAGTCGCAATACCATTTTCACCCGTTGTAGCTGTTGCAGGAGCAGGAATAGTTAATCCATCTTTTGAACTAAATGACACGGTCTGACCAACCAACGGATTACCGTTAGCATCCGTCACCGATACCTCGACCGTTATCTTGGAGATACCATCTGCAGGGGCGCTATCGTTATCTATCTTAATCTTGCTCTCATCAACCGTTGCCGTCCCACTATCCGCCGTAAAGGTCGCCGTCGCGTCTGCTTTGCTGGTCACGCCGTTATCATTCGTTATCGACGCCGTGATTTTACTTACACCCGCCGTCACACTGCTCATGCTAACAATCGCAATACCATTTTCATTTGTGGTCGCCTCTGGTTCAATGCTGGCCCCATTGTCTGCCGTAAAGGTCACTTTTTGACCAACGACACCATTGCCTTTCGCATCTTTGACTGTCACTTGCACTTGATGTTTATCATCGCCATTGGCAAGCTTCTTACTCTCCTTCGTTAGGACAACTAATGCACTGTCACCGTTCAAGGTTCCTGTGCCCTTATCCGCCGTAAAGGTTGCCGTCGCGTCTGCTTTGCTGGTCACGCCGTTATCGTTAGTTATCGACGCCGTGATTTTACTTACACCCGCCGTCACACTGCTCAGGGTAACAACCGCAATACCATTTTCAATGGTGGTCGCCTCTGGCTCAATGGTCGCGCCATTGTCGGCAGTAAATAACACTTTTTGACCAATAACGCCATTGCCATTGGCATCTTTGACCGTCACTTGCACTTGATGTTTATCTGAACCATTGGCACGCTTGGTCTCATCCTTCGTGAGGACAACTAATGCGCCGTCACCGTTCAAGGTTCCTGTGTCCTTATCTGCGGTAAAGGTCGCCGTCGCGTCCGCTTTACTGGTCACGCCTTTATCATTAGTTATCGACGCCGTGATTTTACTTACACCCGCCGTCACACTGCTCAGGGTAACAACCGCAATACCATTTTCAATGGTGGTCGCCTCTGGCTCAATGGTCGCGCCATTGTCTGCCGTAAAGGTCACTTTTTGACCAATAACGCCATTGCCATTGGCATCTTTGACCGTCACTTGCACTTGATGTTTATCTGCACCATTGGCACGCTTGGTCTCATCCTTCGTGAGGACAACTAATGCGCCGTCACCGTTCAAGGTTCCTGTGTCCTTATCTGCGGTAAAGGTCGCCGTCGCGTCCGCTTTACTGGTCACGCCTTTATCATTAGTTATCGACGCCGTGATTTTACTTACACCCGCCGTCACACTGCTCAGGGTAACAACCGCAATACCATTTTCAATGGTGGTCGCCTCTGGCTCAATGGTCGCGCCATTGTCTGCCGTAAAGGTCACTTTTTGACCAATAACGCCATTGCCATTGGCATCTTTGACCGTCACTTGCACTTGATGTTTATCTGCACCATTGGCACGCTTGGTCTCATCCTTCGTGAGGACAACTAATGCGCCGTCACCGTTCAAGGTTCCTGTGTCCTTATCTGCGGTAAAGGTCGCCGTCGCGTCCGCTTTACTGGTCACGCCTTTATCATTAGTTATCGACGCCGTGATTTTACTTACACCCGCCGTCACACTGCTCAGGGTAACAACTGCAATACCATTTTCAATGGTGGTCGCCTCTGGCTCAATGGTCGCGCCATTGTCCGCAGTAAATAACACTTTTTGACCAATAACGCCATTGCCTTTCGCATCTTTGACCGTCACTTGTACTTGATGTTTATCCACACCATTGGCACGCTTGGTCACATCCTTCGTGAGGACAACTAATGCGCCGTCACCGTTCAATGTTCCTGTGCTCTTATCTGCGGTAAAGGTCGCCGTCGCGTCCGCTTTACTGGTCACGCCTTTATCATTAGTTATCGACGCCGTGATTTTACTTACACCCGCCGTCACACTGCTCAGGGTAACAACCGCAATACCATTTTCAATGGTGGTCGCCTCTGGCTCAATGGTCGCGCCATTGTCCGCAGTAAATAACACTTTTTGACCAATAACGCCATTGCCATTGGCATCTTTGACTGTCACTTGCACTTGATGTTTATCTGCACCATTGGCAAGCTTGGTCACATCCTTCGTGAGGACAACTAATGCGCCGTCACCGTTCAATGTTCCTGTGCTCTTATCTGCGGTAAAGGTCGCCGTCGCCTCTGCTTTACTGGTCACGCCGTTATCGTTAGTTATCGATGCCGTGATTTTACTTACACCTGCCGTTTTACTGGTCATGTTAACAACTGCTTGACCATCTTTATCCGTGGTAGCATCTAAATCAATGCTAGCTCCATTATCTGCTGTAAAGAGTACTTTTTGATTAACGACTCCATTGCCATTGGCATCTTTGACCGTCACTTGTACTTGATGTTTATCTTCACCATTGGCAAGCTTGGTATCACCCTTAGTGAGGACAACTAATGCGCCATCACCGTTCAAGGTTCCTGTGCTCTTATCTGCAATAAAGGTGACATTTTTATCAGCAAATACCGCACCATTATTATTCACCACAGTTGCAGTAATTTTGAAAACGTCTGCTTTCTTGCTGGTTAATACCACGGTCGCAATGCCGTTTTCATCAGTTTTCTCTGCTGCCGGAATCATTAGCCCGCCATTTGCACCAAATAACACTGTCTGGCCAACCAAAGGATTACCCTTAGCATCCTTGACCGATACCTTAACGGTCAACTCATCTTTACCATTTGCCAGCGCCTTATCATTTTCTACCGTAATACTACTCTCATCAATCGTTGCTGTACCGCTATTGGCAATAAACTCCGCTGTTGCCTTCGCATCACTGGTCTGGTTTTTCGCATTGGTTATCGTGGCAACAATATTAGTCACGCCCGCCGTTTCACTAGTCATGGTCACAGTCGCGCTCCCGTTTTCATCGGTCGTCGCGTCTGCCTCAATTTTGGCGCCATTATCCGCAGTAAAGGTCACTTTTTGACCCGTTATCGCATTACCATAGGCATCTTTAACTGTTACTTGTACTTGATGTTTATCACTACCATTAGCAAGCTTAGTCTCCTTCGCGGTTAGCACTGTCAGTGCACCCTCAGTGAGTATTCCAGTGCTTTTATCGGCAATAAAGGTAATGGTATCCGTTCCCGATGCGCCATCCGCGGTTGCCTTAACCGTACTTTCACCCGCTTTGGTATTCGTTACCGTAACCGTCACTTGCCCCTTAACATTTGTTTTACCAACTTCGCCCACCTGCGCACTATTACTCGCTGTCACGCTAACAACTTGCCCTGCAATCGCATTCTTATTGGTATCCGTAACGGTCACTATTAGACTGTGCGTCGCTTTACCATCGGCAATAACACTTTCGCTACTGTTTGCTACGACTGTAACCACCATGTTTTTATTATCTGGTATAAAGGTGACAACCTTGTCAGCAGACACTTTGCCGTTGTTGTTTTCAACGGTTGCGGTAATAGTGAACTCACCCGCTTTCGTGCTGGTTAATACCACGGTCGCGATGCCTTTTTCATCAGTTTTTTCTGATAGTGGGATCCTTAGATCGCCCGTTGCACCAAATAACACTGTCTGGCCAACCAAAGGATTACCCTTAGCATCCTTGACCGCTACCTTAACGGTCAACTCATCTTTATCATCTGCCAGCGCATTATCATTTTCTACCGTAATACTGCTCTTATCAATCGTTGCTGTACCTTTATTGGCAATAAACTCCGCTGTTGCCTTCGCATCACTGGTCTGGTTTTTCGCATTAGTTATCGTGGCAACAATATTACTCACGCCCGCCGTTTCACTGGTCATGGTCACAACTACCAGACCATTTTTATCGGTCGTCGCGTCTGCCTCAATTTTGGCACCATTGTCCGCTTCAAAGGTTACTTTTTGATCCGCTATCACATTACCGTATGCATCTTCCACTAACACTTGAACTCGGTGACTATCCTCACCATTAGCAAGTTTGGTATCCTTCGCTGTTAGCACTGTCAGTGCACTGTTTGTAATTTTTCCTGTGCTGCTATCAGCAATAAAGTCCACCGTTACGCTTTGCGCAGCCAGTTCATTCACCGTTACCGTGACAACACTATCACCCGCCTTAATGTTGGTTACCGTTACCGTTAGCTTTCCGGCCGCATCGGTTTTGTCTACCTTAACCAGTGTCGCACCATTATCCGCTTTCACCCCAACCACTTGGTCCGCAATCGGGTTATTATTGGCATCGGTAACTGTCACTAATACACTATGTGACGCTTTACCATCGGCTACTACGCCCGCTTTATCATCAGCCGTTACCGTAAACTTCATCGTCGAGTTATCGGCAATAAAGGTGACCGGTTTTTTCCCGGAGCTGGTTTGTCCTGACTTATTGGTTATCGACGCGCTAATATCATAGCTACCTGCTATGGTACTTGTTATCGTCATCGTTGCGATACCATCACTATTGGTGCTCGCCACTTTATTGGCGACCTTCGCGCCTTCTGCGGCACTAAATGCCACCTCATAATTCGGTACTGGGTTGCCATGCTCGTCTTTTACCAGCACCGTGACACTATTGGTGGCCTCACCAGTGGCTAAGGCATTATCCGCTGTCACGTTCATGTCGCTATCAACAAATTGGACTGTGCTGCTATCAGCAATAAAGGCCACCGTTACGCTTTGCGCAGCCAGTTCATTCACTGTTACCGTGACAACGCTGTCACCTGCCTTAGTGTTGGTTACCGTTACCGTTAACTGACCGGCCGCATCGGTTTTGTCTACCTTAACCAGTGTCGCACCATTATCCGCTTTCACCCCAACCACTTGGTCCGCAATCGGGTTATTATTGGCATCGGTAACTGTCACTAATACACTATGTGACGCTTTACCATCGGCTACTACGTCCGCTTTATCATCAGCCGTTACCGTAAACTTCATCGTCGAGCTATCGGAAACAAAGGTGACCGGTTTTTTCCCGGAGCTGGTTTGTCCTGACTTATTGGTTATCGACGCGCTAATATCATAGCTACCTGCTATGGTACTTGTTATCGTCATCGTTGCGATACCATCACTATTGGTGCTCGCCACTTTATTGGCGACCTTCGCGCCTTCTGCGGCACTAAATGCCACCTCATAATTCGGTACTGGGTTGCCATGCTCGTCTTTTACCAGCACCGTGACGCTATTGGTTGCTTCGCCATTGGCTAAGGCATTATCCATTGTTACGTTCATGTCGCTATCAACAAATTGGACGGTGCTGCTATCAGCAATAAAGGCCACCGTTACGCTTTGCTCAGCCAGTTCATTCACTGTTACCGTGACAACGCTGTCACCTGCCTTAGTGTTGGTTACCGTTACCGTTAACTGACCGGCCGCATCGGTTTTGTCTACCTTAACCAGTGTCGCACCATTATCCGCTTTCACCCCAACCACTTGGTCCGCAATCGGGTTATTATTGGCATCGGTAACTGTCACTAATACACTATGTGACGCTTTACCATCGGCTACTACGCCCGCTTTATCATCAGCCGTTACCGTAAACTTCATCGTCGAGCTATCGGAAACAAAGGTGACCGGTTTTTTCCCGGAGCTGGTTTGTCCTGACTTATTGGTTATCGACGCGCTAATATCATAGCTACCTGCTATGGTACTTGTTATCGTCATCGTTGCGATACCATCACTATTGGTGCTCGCCACTTTATTGGCGACCTTCGCGCCTTCTGCGGCACTAAATGCCACCTCATAATTCGGTACTGGGTTGCCATGCTCGTCTTTTACCAGCACCGTGACACTATTGGTTGCTTCGCCATTGGCTAAGGCATTATCCATTGTTACGTTTATGTCGCTATCAACAAATTGGACGGTGCTGCTATCAGCAATAAAGGCTACCGTTACGCTTTGCGCAGCCAGTTCATTCACCGTTACCGTGACAACGCTGTCACCCGCCTTAGTATTGGTTACCGTTACCGCTAACTTTCCGGCCGCATCGGTTTTGTCTACCTTAACCAATGTCGCGCCGTTATCCGCTTTCACCCCAACTACTTGGTCTGCAATCGGGTTATTATTGGCATCAGTAACCGTCACTAATACACTATGTGACGCTTTACCATCGGCTACCACGTCCGCTTTATCATCCGCTGTTACCGTAAACTTCATCGTCGAGCTATCGGCAATAAAAGTCGCACTCGTATTGGCTTTGCTTGTCACATTTTTGGCATTTACCACAGACGCGATAATTTGACTATCACCTGCTGTTTTGCTTGTCATATCAACAATGACTCGACCATTTTCTCCCGTGGTTGCATTTTGAATAATGGAAGCGCCATTATCCGCGGTAAAGGAGACTTTTTGCCCCTTAACAACATTACCGTATTTATCTTTTACTTCAACTTGGACTTTATGAATATCTTCGCCATTAGCACGCTTCGTCTCACCCGACGTGAGAACAATAAGTGCATCTTTTGCGATTGTTGCACTATCCATATCGGCTTTGAAATTAACATCGGCGTCAACTTTTGAATCACCCACTTCAACAGTAACTTTTCCTTTACCTGGTTCATCACCCGATATCACCAGCTCGGCATTACCATCTTCATCGGTCTTAACTGTTGTCTTTTTGCCATTTTGATCAGTAAATGTAACGTCTTCACCCGCCACAACGTTACCGTTTTTATCAACAACTTTAACCTTGACTTTTACCTCTTCATCACTATTAGCAATAGCAGAATCGGGTTCGACTTTAACACTGCCTTCATCTATGTGGGCGGTGCTATTATCGGCAACAAAGGAAACTTTTCCATTTGTGCTACTAACTACATTATTTTTCACATTTGTCATTGAGGCAACAATATTGCTTTCACCAGCAGTCAAGCTGGTTACGTCAACAATAATACGACCATTTTTATCGGTAATTCCGCTTTGAACCATAGTGGCGCCATTACTCGCTGTAAAGAACACCTCTTGTTCTGGCACGCCATTACCATTTACATCTTTCACTTCCACCTGGATTTGATGGCTATCCTCGCCATTAGCGAGTTTTTTATTGTCCTTGGTAAGTACCGTTAACGCATTTTTGGTAATTGCCGCTGTATCCTGATCTGCAATAAAGACCACCATCACAGTTTTTGGCGCTAAACCGCCAACAGTTACCGTGATAATACTATCACCTGATTTAGTGTTGGTTACCGTTACCGCTAACTTTCCGGCCGCATCGGTTTTGTCTACCTTAACTAGCGTCGCACCATTATCCGCTTTCACCCCAACCACTTGGTCCGCAATCGGGTTATTATTGGCATCGGTAACTGTCACTAATACACTATGTGACGCTTTACCATCGGCTACTACGCCCGCTTTATCATCAGCCGTTACCGTAAACTTCATCGTCGAGCTATCGGAAACAAAGGTGACCGGTTTTTTCCCGGAGCTGGTTTGTCCTGACTTATTGGTTATCGACGCGCTAATATCATAGCTACCTGCTATGGTACTTGTTATCGTCATCGTTGCGATACCATCACTATTGGTGCTCGCCACTTTATTGGCGACCTTCGCGCCTTCTGCGGCACTAAATGCCACCTCATAATTCGGTACTGGGTTGCCATGCTCGTCTTTTACCAGCACCGTGACACTATTGGTTGCTTCGCCATTGGCTAAGGCATTATCCATTGTTACGTTTATGTCGCTATCAACAAATTGGACGGTGCTGCTATCAGCAATAAAGGCCACCGTTACGCTTTGCTCAGCCAGTTCATTCACTGTTACCGTGACAACGCTGTCACCCGCCTTAGTGTTGGTTACCGTTACCGTTAACTTTCCGGCCGCATCGGTTTTGTCTAGCTTAACTAGTGTCGCGCCATTATCCGCTTTCACCCCAACCACTTGGTCCGCAATCGGGTTATTATTGGCATCGGTAACTGTCACTAATACACTATGTGACGCTTTACCATCGGCTACCACGTCCGCTTTATCATCAGCCGTTACCGTAAACTTCATCGTCGAGCTATCGGAAACAAAGGTGACCGGTTTTTTCCCGGAGCTGGTTTGTCCTGACTTATTGGTTATCGACGCGCTAATATCATAGCTACCTGCTATGGTACTTGTTATCGTCATCGTTGCGATACCATCACTATTGGTGCTCGCCACTTTATTGGCGACCTTCGCGCCTTCTGCGGCACTAAATGCCACCTCATAATTCGGTACTGGGTTGCCATGCTCGTCTTTTACCAGCACCGTGACGCTATTGGTTGCTTCGCCATTGGCTAAGGCATTATCCATTGTCACGTTCATGTCGCTATCAACAAATTGGACGGTGCTGCTATCAGCAATAAAGGCCACCGTTACGCTTTGCGCAGCCAGTTCATTCACCGTTACCGTGACAACGCTGTCACCCGCCTTAGTGTTGGTTACCGTTACCGTTAACTTTCCGGCCGCATCGGTTTTGTCTACCTTAACCAGTGTCGCGCCATTATCCGCTTTCACCCCAACCACTTGGTCCGCAATCGGGTTATTATTGGCATCGGTAACTGTCACTAATACACTATGTGACGCTTTACCATCGGCTACCACGTCCGCTTTATCATCAGCCGTTACCGTAAACTTCATCGTCGAGCTATCGGAAACAAAGGTGACCGGTTTTTTCCCGGAGCTGGTTTGTCCTGACTTATTGGTTATCGACGCGCTAATATCATAGCTACCTGCTATGGTACTTGTTATCGTCATCGTTGCGATACCATCACTATTGGTGCTCGCCACTTTATTGGCGACCTTCGCGCCTTCTGCGGCACTAAATGCCACCTCATAATTCGGTACTGGGTTGCCATGCTCGTCTTTTACCAGCACCGTGACGCTATTGGTTGCTTCGCCATTGGCTAAGGCATTATCCATTGTTACGTTCATGTCGCTATCAACAAATTGGACGGTGCTGCTATCAGCAATAAAGGCCACCGTTACGCTTTGCTCAGCCAGTTCATTCACTGTTACCGTGACAACGCTGTCACCTGCCTTAGTGTTGGTTACCGTTACCGTTAACTGACCGGCCGCATCGGTTTTGTCTACCTTAACCAGTGTCGCACCATTATCCGCTTTCACCCCAACCACTTGGTCCGCAATCGGGTTATTATTGGCATCGGTAACTGTCACTAATACACTATGTGACGCTTTACCATCGGCTACTACGCCCGCTTTATCATCAGCCGTTACCGTAAACTTCATCGTCGAGCTATCGGAAACAAAGGTGACCGGTTTTTTCCCGGAGCTGGTTTGTCCTGACTTATTGGTTATCGACGCGCTAATATCATAGCTACCTGCTATGGTACTTGTTATCGTCATCGTTGCGATACCATCACTATTGGTGCTCGCCACTTTATTGGCGACCTTCGCGCCTTCTGCGGCACTAAATGCCACCTCATAATTCGGTACTGGGTTGCCATGCTCGTCTTTTACCAGCACCGTGACACTATTGGTTGCTTCGCCATTGGCTAAGGCATTATCCATTGTTACGTTTATGTCGCTATCAACAAATTGGACGGTGCTGCTATCAGCAATAAAGGCTACCGTTACGCTTTGCGCAGCCAGTTCATTCACCGTTACCGTGACAACGCTGTCACCCGCCTTAGTATTGGTTACCGTTACCGCTAACTTTCCGGCCGCATCGGTTTTGTCTACCTTAACCAATGTCGCGCCGTTATCCGCTTTCACCCCAACCACTTGGTCCGCAATCGGGTTATTATTGGCATCGGTAACCGTCACCATGACACTATGTGACGCTTTACCATCGGCTACCACGTCCGTTTTATCATCAGCCGTTACCGTAAACTTCATCGTCGAGCTATCGGCAATAAAGGTGACCGGTTTTTTCCCGGAGCTGGTTTGTCCTGACTTATTGGTTATCGACGCGCTAATATCATAGCTACCTGCTATGGTACTTGTTATCGTCATCGTTGCGATACCATCACTATTGGTGCTCGCCACTTTATTGGCGACCTTCGCGCCTTCTGCGGCACTAAATGCCACCTCATAATTCGGTACTGGGTTGCCATGCTCGTCTTTTACCAGCACCGTGACGCTATTGGTTGCTTCGCCATTGGCTAAGGCATTATCCATTGTCACGTTCATGTCGCTATCAACAAATTGGACGGTGCTGCTATCAGCAATAAAGGCCACCGTTACGCTTTGCGCAGCCAGTTCATTCACCGTTACCGTGACAACACTATCACCCGCCTTAGTATTGGTTACCGTTACCGCTAACTTTCCGGCCGCATCGGTTTTGTCTACCTTAACCAGTGTCGCACCATTATCCGCTTTCACCCCAACCACTTGGTCCGCAATCGGGTTATTATTGGCATCAGTAACCGTCACCATGACACTATGTGACGCTTTACCATCGGCTACCACGCCCGCTTTATCATCAGCCGTTACCGTAAACTTCATCGTCGAGTTATCGGCAACAAAGGTAACACTTGCGTTGGTACTACTAACCACATTTTTTGCATTTACAATCGAGGCAACGATATTACTTTCACCCGCAGTGAGGCTCGTTACATCAACAATAACACGGCCATTTTCATCTGTGATCGCATCTTGGACAATGCTGGCACCATTACTGGCCGTAAAGGACACTTTTTGACCGACAATTGCATTACCATAAACATCTTTGACATCTACTTGGATTTTATGACTATCTGCACCATTGGCAAGTTTTTCTTCTCCCTTTGTGAGTACAGTTATTGAGTCTTTTGTGATTGCTGTAGTGTCGTTATCGGCAATAAAAGTAACCTTCGCCTCAGCGCTACTTGTACTGCCTTTGGCATTATTCATTGTAGCAACGATGTTGCTCTTACCTGCTGTTAGGCTAGTTATATTAACAACCGCCAGACCTTTTTCATCGGTGATCGCATATTGAACCATATTGGCCCCATTATCCGCACTAAACATCACTTTTTGGTCTGCTATCGCATTGCCATAGTTGTCTTTCACTTCCACTTGGACTTTGTGAATATCAACACCGTTAGCCCGCTTGGTCTCATCTTTTGTCAGTACCGTCAGCGCATCTTTGGCGATTGTTGCAGTGTTTTTATCCGCTACAAAGGTAATATCCCCATTGCCGCCGGTTGTTTGATCCAACTTATTAGTTATTGATGCTTTAACATTGTAAGTGCCCATCTTGGTGCTGGTTAAATCTAATGTGACCACCCCATCTTTATCAGTTTGAACCGTTCTTGGGATAGCTAAATCATTAGTCGCGGTAAATGACACTTCATAATCTGGCACCAAATTGCCATATCGATCAGTCACAATCACTTGCACTTTATGTGCATCGACACCATTTGCAGCCTTATCAATACCGTTAGTCAGTATCGTGAATGCACCATCAGCAATTCTTGCCGAATTACGATCGATACCAAAATCGATCTCAACTTTTTTCTCTGAAACACCGACTCTGACCAGCACATCGTTATGACCTGGCCTTGGGCTTACGATAACAATATGAGCAAAACCTTCGCTATCCGTCGTAGATATGGTTTCGTTGCCATCTTCATCGATAAAGGTGACTTTTTCGCCAATCACCGCTTTGCCATTTTCATCGACAATTTTGACCTTAACGGTTACGCCTTCACCATTAACGATTGGTTCACCGATTACCTCAATATCTTCTGTATTACTAATTGTTGCTGTGGTGGTAAAGAAAGCACGTGTTTCGGCACTGCTATAACCGGCTTTGGCACTAGTCACCGAAGCAACTATCTTGGTGTCTCCCAATGTTTCATTTGTCACATCAGCAAAAGCAATACCCTCTGCATTGGTGATCACATTTTGGGTAACGGTTGCCTTATTATCGACGGTAAATAATACTTTTTGGTTCGCGACAACGTTACCATATCCATCTTTCACGGCCACTTTGACTTTATGAATATCTTTGCCATTTGCGAATTTAATCTGATCCTCAGTTAATAGCGTAATGGTATCGGTTACGATTGCGGCAGTGTCCATATCGGCTTTAAAGTTGAGATCAACATTGACGCCTTCTGAGTCACCGACTTTCACATTTACGCTACTTTTACCTGGCTTATAGCCTGCAACAGGAAGCTGCGCGTTACCATCTTGATCGGTGGTAACCGTCGTGACCGTGCCATTTTCTTCGGTAAATGTAACATCTTTACTCGCAACAATATTGCCGTTTTTATCAATCACCTTGACTTTTACGGTCAGTTTTTCACCGCTATTTGCTATAGCGGAATCAGGCTCAACGGTGATACTTGCTTCATCAATTTGTGCATTACTACTATCACCAATAAATGAAATACTACCACTACGGAGTTCACGCCCGTTAATTGCAGCATTTAATGTATAATAGCCTGCTTTAATGCTGGTAATTGGGAAAGATATATTGCCTTTAATGTCAGTTTTACGCGTTAAAGTTGCACCTTGAATATTATCGAGCTTTATACCGCTAATTTCTTGGCCGTTATCATTAACGATAGCAAAATCCACTGCGACATCGGCTAACTCTTCTTCGTTATTATCATTTATTACACGTAGAGTAACCACCCCTGCTGCTTCGCCATCGGCAACAATATTTGCGTTCGGTGAAATAGCAAAGTTTGGAATAACTTCATTTATAGGTGCTGGCAAGACAATAACATTGGTTGTTGCCGTGTTTGAACGATTGCCATTAACATCAACGGCAACAGCGGTAACATCATAGCGGTTACCATCTACCGTTGAGATTTTGTCGTAGAAAGGCATCCTGATGGTTGCGACATACGGATAAACTGGGCTCGATATTAATGTTCCGCCCTTAGCGATTAATAGCGGTGCAGACCACTCAATACGATCAATTTTATATTTATTTTGCGTGATCACCGCCATCAATGTTGCAGGCTGCGTTGCAAGTATTTCCAATGTCTTAGGCAATGCTATTCTGAGTAAAGCCTGCCTTTGATATTGCATGACTATGGCATTATTTCTATCAACGAAATTATAGCGAGAACCTTTAAGCGTTCTCATTTGTGAGACAAAGTCTGTATCTAGCTGCTGTTCTAATGGCACACCGAAACGATAATTGACTTCAAATGAGCCTATCGTTTCGTTTACGTCGCCCATTATTTTGCTTAACTTAAACGTAAATAGCGATACTGGGGTATATGATAAACCAACACGATAGGATTCAGGGTTATCTTTTAAATCACTCAGCGAGGTGGTACCTTTCAGGTTAATATTCTCACCAAAGTATTTTTCATATTCAAAACTTGCACCAAGATTTGGATAATTAGGCAAAAACCCTTCCAATCGGACATCAAAACCATTGGCAGGTCTTTCATCATAGTCAGTGAAGTCAGTTAGTTTTGACTGGCGCCAGTCAGTTAAACGCCAATAGCCATTAGTTGAAAGTTTGACATAGTCGCCACTAAGCTCTAAACCGGCCCCCCATCTTGCATTATTATTAGTTAAATCGCGATCATAAAAACTGTTAACACCCCACATCCAATCGTCTGTGAAGTGGCGATAACCTAACCCGAGGTTCATTACTTTTTTATCGTCGCTTGCTTTGTTGAATCTAGTTTGAGAGAAAATAAGGTGATTACTATTTTCAAATAAAGGAATTAATAGCTCGGCACTCAGTGTGTTTTTACTAATTTGAACACGGCTATTACCATACTGATTTAGCCAGGTTTGCATTTGACCACTTAAATGCCCGTAAGCTGAACTCTCTAGCCAACCCTTAGCCGCATCACGGCTATTATCACTCGATATGATTTGACCCGTCCGTGATAATGCTGATGCGAGTATCTCTTCACCAGAAGAATTTTTACCGCTATCAAATTCCAATTTGCTCGTTAATTCAGGTAAGCCTTTTTTTACTTTTGATAATGCATCGCGGTTACTTATCGCTTCCGCATCCATATTAATGGCAGATGCAACCGATTGAGCACTTGTAAATAAAGGAATAATTATTTGTAATATTAATAAAATTTTGCTTATTATACGCATTTTTGCATACCTGAAATATACATTAAAACCAATTAAACAGACTATAATATACAAAAATATACTTATATCAACAAAAAATATCACAAATTACGTTAAACCCTCCTTAAAAATAAAGCAATTCGTTACAATTAACGATAATTATTTTAATTAATCGGTTTTAAGTACGTTTTTTTTTAAATCATACTTCTGAATAAATAAAATTGAAAAACAAGCATACTTATTTGAAATAGTTTAATTTGAGAAAAATATGATTTTTTTTGAACTTAGCATTGAGAAGTAGCCTAAAATGGATAAAGATCTATTTTGATCATGATAAGGAGTGAGGTTATTTTCAGTGTTGTGATTTATAATGATTAATCTTTGGTTATTAATGCTTACTTTGCGATAAACATAAATATTACTGATTATAGATAATTTATATTATTGATATACCATATTTTTTTTCCATTAGGTGTGTTGACTTCAATGCTATCATCTACCGATTTGCCTAGGCAGGCTTTAGCTACAGGGGATTGCAGTGAAATGTACTGTTTATTATGATAGATTTCTTCATCACCCACAATTTTTACTTTTAACGTTTCATCATGGTCATTCTTTAATTCTATCCAAGCACCAAAAAAAACTTTGCCTTCTTGTTTGGGGCTGTATTCGACTTTATAGGCAACGTCGAAAAGCTTAGTGAGAAATCTAATTCGGCGGTCAATTTCACGCAGTTTTTTTTTATTATAATGGTAATCTGCATTTTCCGATCTATCACCAAGACTCGCTGCCCACGAAACAATTTCGGTAATTTTTGGCCGTTCAATCTTTAAAAGATACCTTAGCTCATCTTGTAGTCGCTGATATCCTTCTGCGGTTAAAAGCTTACGATTCACAACTTATACTCCTGAGCTTAACGCCAAGTATTACCTGTTGATTCGGTAAAAATTGAACTATTTTTTTCATTTGAATTTCATATTTATTTTATTAGCTTAATCTATGCGAGATTTATTCGTCTAAAGTGATTTCGTCAAGCGATAGATTAAAGCTTGGCACAAATACATCGATAAAATAATCCATTTCAGGACTGTCTCGTTCTGACAACGTTTTGTTTAACCGCTGCTCTGCAAGCTTAAACTCATTATTACCTGCGCTAAGTTCTTCTATCGTTTTAAGGTAAGCACACAAAACATCGGCTTGCTTTACAATAGATTTTTCTTGCTCACTATAAAAATCATCATCGATTAATGGTCTAAAATCCTCTCTAAGATCGACAGGCAACATATCAATCAACTTATTTTGAGCAATTTTCTCAATTTTCTTATATTCGATAGCAATCTGTGGATTATAATATTTGGTCGGTGTTGGCATATCGCCAGTTAACACTTCAGATGCGTCATGGTACATTGCCATTAAAGCAATACGCTCTGGATTAACTTGGCCATTAAATTTACGGTTTTTGATAATAGCAAGGGCATGAGCCACAAAAGCGACCTGTAAGCTATGCTCTGATACATTTTCAGTTCTAACGTTGCGCATTAGAGGCCAACGATTAATCAATTTTAATCGAGAGAGATGTGCAAAAAAATGGCTTGGTTTCATAATAAATATAATGTTCAGTAATTATGTTTTAAGAAAAATAAAAAACGCCTTCATTGTCCAATGAAAGCGTTTCTTGATAGATTAACTCAATTTAAGCGAGAACGAATGATTGTTCAGTCAGTTCAAATGGAACGGCTTCGGATTCATCAAATGTCACAAATTCCCATGCTTCTTCTTTAGCCAATAAAGCTTGTAGCAGTTGATTATTTAATGCATGACCAGACTTGTAGCAAACAACTTCTGCTAACATGTTATAGCCACACATATAAAGATCACCAACAGTATCAAGCATTTTATGCCTTACAAATTCATCCTCAAAACGTAAACCATCTTCATTTAATACACGATAATCATCAACAACGATTGCACAATCAAGGCTCCCACCTAAGCAAAGTCCTTTTGATTGTAACATCTCAATATCACGCATAAAACCAAATGTTCTTGCACGGCTAATTTGCCGTATAAACGATTCCGATGAAAAATCCATTTGATAACGCTGCGATCCCGCATTAATTGCTGGATGATTAAAATCAATAGTAAAGTCTAATTTAAAACCATTATAAGGTCTAATTTCAGCCCACTTATCACCATTTTCAACTCGTACGATTTCTTTTACACGTAAGAATTTTTTAGCAGCGGACTGTTCTGCAATTCCAGCATCTAGTAATAAATAAATAAACGGACTTGCGCTGCCGTCCATAATTGGGATCTCTGGCGCATCAACTTCAATAATAAGATTATCAATACCTAGAGCAGCAAGTGCTGCGTTAATATGCTCAACAGTTGAAATTCTAACGTTATTTTCATTAACCAAGCAGGTACATAACATCGTATCGCGTACGGATTTAGCATCTACTGGAAAATCAACAGCTGGTTCTAAATCTGTTCTTCGATAAATAATTCCCGTATTATCAGCTGCAGGGCGCAATGTTAGCGTAACCTTCTTACCTGTATGTAAGCCGACGCCTGTTGCCTGAATCTGATTTTTTAATGTTCGTTGTTTCACTTTTACACCTATCATTATTTAATATAACGACTTTACCACATACTCATTTCGACACGAATAGAGTCAATAAGTTCAAATTAATCTGCCTGCTTACGTAAAAAAGCAGGGATATCTAAATAATCTTCTTTGCTCACTGTAGGAACCGACTGGTCATTTACAACTTGAGCTGGTTTAATTTCTTGCTGCACTGGCGCGCTTGGTTGTTGATAAGTTTGACGATGAGCAACAGGTTGAGCTATTTTGATCTCAGGTCGTTTATCCATGCCAATACCTGTTGCAACAACCGTTACTCTAATCTCATCACTCATTTCTGGATCAATAGTCGAACCAACCACTACCGTAGCATTATCTGACGCAAATGCCTGAACCGTTCGACCTACTGTATCAAACTCTTCTAAGCTTAAATCAAAACCAGCCGTTACATTGACTAACACACCTCGTGCACCTGACAAATCAATATCTTCTAACAACGGGCTTGAAATTGCCATTTCCGCCGCTTCTTCTGCTCTATTATCACCTGACGCTTTGCCTGACCCCATCATGGCATAGCCCATTTCTGACATTACTGTACGCACGTCGGCAAAGTCGACATTAATAATTCCTGGTTTTGTAATCAGTTCGGCAATACCTTGTACCGCACCCATGAGCACGCCATTAGCAGCAGAAAATGCATTAAGCAATGTCACACCACGGCCTAATACCTTAAGTAATTTATCATTTGGAATCGTAATTAGTGAGTCGACATGTTTTGCTAACTCTGAAATTCCTTGTTCAGCAAACGCCATTCGTTTTTTACCTTCAAACCCAAACGGTTTAGTTACAACAGCCACCGTCAAAATTCCAAGTTCTTTCGCAATTTCAGCGACAACAGGAGCTGCACCAGTACCGGTACCACCACCCATTCCAGCAGCAATAAAAACCATATCAGCGCCTTCAAGCGCTGTTCGAATGGTATCGCGATCCTCTTGAGCAGAGGTCTTACCGACTTCAGGATTAGCACCTGCGCCTAATCCTTTCGTAATATTTCCGCCAATTTGAATCGTTTGACCTACTTTGATCCGTCTCAAAGCCTGCGCATCTGTATTTGCGGCAAAAAATTCTACGCCTTCAATGTGTTCAGCAACCATGTGCTCAACAGCATTTCCGCCGCCACCGCCGACACCGATAACTTTAATAACTGGTTCATTTGATGCAACCATAGGTTCAAACATAATTACTCTCCAAATTTACATTCTTTGCGCCTACTTACACAACGCCTTGCGAATATTGTACAGATAAGCGTTAATAAAGTCACGCAGTTAATGCATTATTATTATATAAATAATAGCTAAAACTCTTTTCTAAACCAACCAGTTACGCGTTTAGCTAATCCCTTGATTGATGATTTATTTTTTATATTGCCATCATCGTTTAATATACTTTGTTTTCCATAATGCAAAAGTCCAACAGCAGTTGAGCAATAAGGCTTTTGCACATAATCCGTTAATCCAGAAATATTAAGTGGGTATCCAATCCTCACCTGATTTTGAAACACTTTTTCAGCACACTCTACTAGCCCTTTAATTTGAGCTGCACCACCAGTTAACACAATCCCAGCAGCAAGCTGGTGTTTAACGTTTTGTTGTTTTAAATTATCTTGCAGTAAAACGAGTTCTTTTTGTACTAATGATAATAATTCGGTATAACGTGGTTCTATCACATCAGCAAGAGTCTGGCGTTGTAAAGTCCTCGATGGTCTCCCTCCAACACTGGGCACATCAATCACTTCATCTTTGCGAACCATTGCACCTGCTGCACAGCCATATTTGATTTTTATACTTTCAGCATCCGTTGGAGGCGTACCAAAAGCGTAGGCAATATCACTAGTAACAACATTGCCCGCGTAAGGAATAACGACTGAATGGCGTAAGGCTCCCCCAGTATAAACAGAAATATCCATTGTTCCTCCGCCCATGTCAATCACGCAGGCACCTAGCTCCTTTTCGTCATCAGTAAGGACCGCATAGCTTGAAGCAAGGCCAGAAAAAATAAGTTGATCAACTTTTAACCCACACCGCTCAACCGCTTTCACAATATTCTTAGCCATATCATTATGGCAAGTAATTAGGTGGACTTTCGATTTCATCCTTACACCAGACAAACCTATCGGATTTTTAATCCCCTCTTGTAAATCAATAGAGTATTCTTGAGCAATAACGTGCAAAATTCGATGCTCATCTAAAATTCGTACTGATTTAGCCGTATGAACCACGTTTTCAACATCATCCACGGTCACTTCTTCTTCTGCTATCGGCACCATACCAATCTCATTTTGGCAACGGATATGTTTTCCTGATAATGCTAAATAAACTGAGGATATCTGACAATCTGCCATTAGTTCCGCTTGATCGACCGCTCGTTGCAATGACTTTACCACCGACTCGAGATCATTAACACCGCCTTTATCCACACCTTTCGATGGACAATGACCTACTCCGATAATATTAATAATACCGTCGGGAAGTATTTCACCAACAAGTGCAAGTACCTTGGATGTACCAACTTCAAGTCCAACGACTAACTTTTTCTCTGTTGCTTTCATACTTCGATATCCTAATTATTCCTCAATTTCTTGCTTTTTAACTGAAATCCCATTTTCATAGCGTAGATCAATTTCAGCCAATCTTTCATTTGTAAGCAAATCAGCCTGAATATCCCCAAAAAGACGAATAAAGCGTATATACCGCTCAATTATCTTTTCTCGCCCTAGTTTTAATAGGATAGTTTGATTTTCAATACAAAAGCCTTTTATACACTGCTTAACAACCAATTGCCATGCATTTTTTTCATCAGCAATCGCGTCACTGATTGACAACGCTAGGTGTTGGTCGTTTGATTTTTTAGAAATATCCTCTAATTGACGATATACTTCCAAAATTAACTTTTCTTTCCCTATTGGCCCAAATAATTTAGGCAATAAATCACTATTAACTCGATCTTTTGGCACACTAAAAATGATCGCATTTTCATCTAATAAAAAAATATCATTCCAAACATAACTTGGTTGATACTCTACAATGTTGACAATTAGGCGATCTGGCCATTTTTTGCGAACACTTACTTGTTTAACCCACGGTAACCGCATAATTTCTTGTTGAATATCATCAACATCTTGAGCTACATAAGTATTGGGCAGTCCCAATCCTAGTATTGCTTTACGTATATCATCTTCATTCGTAAAGCGGCTATCTCCCGTTAACACTAATTGAGATAACACCACCCGCTCTGGATTATCTACCCAATTTTTAACGGTAAGCACCACCCAAATACTTAATGAAAGAACAGAAATAAAAAACACAAAACCAACAAACTGCTCAATATTTTTAGGTAAGAAAAAAAACTTTTTTTTGGTCTCTTTTCTTTGGGCAGCTTGCCGTACATTTTTCATATTCAACAATCTTTTCGGCTATTATTTGTTTATCTATACTTTTGCTAAATTTAAAATTTTATAAACTAAATCTGCAAAAGACCATCCTCTCTGCTTTGCTGCCATTGGCACCAAACTATGATCTGTCATCCCTGGAGCAGTATTAACTTCTAGCAGGTAAGGGTTACCATCACTACCAAACATTATATCAACACGCCCCCAGCCCCTACAGCCAACAGCCTGATATGCTTTAAATGCGAGTTCTCGTAATGCCATTTCTTGTTTATCATCTAATCCGCTCGGGCAAAAATATTGAGTTTTATCCGATAAATACTTGGCATCATAATCATAAAAGGTTGTTGCTGGTTGAATTTTTATTGTCGGTAAAACCTCTTCCCCAACAATGGCAACGGTATATTCTGCACCAGATAGAAATGCTTCAACCATAATGGTATCGTCAAACTTAAATGCATGCTCAAGCGCGGCTTGTAACTCGCTTTGTTCATTAACTCGGCTCATGCCAACACTAGATCCTTCATGGCTTGGTTTTACAAATAGTGGTAAACCTAATTTTTCAATAATACTTTCAACAGAAATAGATTGCCCTTTTTCGAGGGTAACATGGTCAGCAACAGGCAAATTAGACGACTTCCAGATAAGCTTGGTTTTCAATTTATCCATCGTCAAAGCAGAAGATAAAACATCGCTACCCGTATAAGGAATATTTTGATAGTTTAAAATAGCTTGAGCAATACCATCTTCACCACCTCGTCCATGTAGAGCGATAAATGCCTTAGTAAATTGATCATTTTTTAACTGTGTTATCGAATATGTTTTTGTGTCAATAGCGTAAGCATCGACACCTTTTTCAAGTAATGCTTTTAATACCGCATTACCTGATTTTAACGAGACGTCACGTTCAGCTGATGTTCCACCAAATAAAACTGCAACTTTATCTGCCATTATTTATTACCTTCTAAAAACGATTCTTTTATAAATAACCCACTATCTGATAGCTGACGAGCAATCTTACCAACACTACCGGCACCTTGTGTTAATAGGAGATCCCCCCCTTTTAACACTTCCGTTAAAATCTGGGGTAATGATTCTGACTCAGCAACATAAATAGGATCGACTTTACCTCGATTACGGATCGTTCGACACAGGGCTCGGCTATCCGCCCCTGTAATAGGTTGCTCACCAGCAGAGTATACGTCTAGCATAATTAACTCATCCACTTGGGATAAAACATTAGCAAAGTCATCAAAGAGATCGCGTGTGCGCGTATAACGATGAGGTTGAAAAATCATAACTAAGCGTTTATCTGACCAACCATTCTTTACCGCTTTAATTGTCGCATTAACTTCACTTGGATGGTGACCATAATCATCAACCATCATAATTTCCCCGCCATTAGGATGAGGATAATTACCTAAAAAGTCGAAACGCCGGCCTGTTCCAGCAAATTTAGCTAATGCAGTCAAAATAGCGTCATCATCAATTCCATCTTCAGTAGCAGAAATCAGGGCTGCAGTTGCATTTAGCGCATTATGTTGACCAGGTGCATTGAGCTCAATATCTAATGCTGGTAGCCCTGGGCGGTTAACAGTAAAATAACTGCGATTTAATACCTGCTTATAATTTTTTATAACAACATCGGCATCACTATTAAAGCCATAAGTAATAATTTTACGACCCACAATCGGTAAAAGTTCACGATTAATCGGATCGTCATAACACATAATAGCTAATCCATAAAATGGTAGATTGCGTAAAAAAGTAATAAATGTCTGTTTTAAATTTTCAACATTACCCTGATAAGTATCCATATGATCAGGTTCAATATTGGTCACAATTGAAACCATCGGCTGTAAGTGTAAAAATGAAGCGTCACTTTCATCTGCTTCTGCAATAAAATAACGGCTAGTGCCCAGTCTCGCATGTGTTCCTGCTGCTTTAACTAATCCGCCATTAACAAAAGTAGGATCAAGTTTTGCTTCAGCATAAATCGCAGTGACCATTGCTGTAGTGGTAGTTTTTCCGTGAGTTCCTGCAATAGCAATCCCATAACGAAACCGCATTAACTCTGCCAGCATTTGAGCTCGCTGAATAACAGGAATTCGCGCTTCAATAGAAGCAATCACTTCAATATTATCATCGTCAATAGCCGATGAGATTACTACCACACTAGCTCCCATTATATTTTCTGCTCTATGGCCAATCGTAATCGTTGCCCCTAAAGCCGACAAGTGCTGAGTAACACTATTTTCAGCAATATCTGAGCCGCTGATTTGATAACCTTCATTCGCTAGAACTTCAGCAATTCCACCCATTCCAGCACCGCCAATACCAACAAAATGAATATGTTTTACACGCTTCATTTCAGGGATCATCGTTCTTAATGCTGTTAATTTCTTTGTATTCATATTCTATCTTATTAATATTCTTAATTTTGAGTGCTACATTGATTAATAACATCAGCAACTTCCAAAGCTGAATCTCTCACTGCAAGGCTATTTGCTTTTTTAGCCATATCAAGCAATGTACTACGATCTAGAGGCTGCAATATTTTCACCAGTTTAGCTACGGTGAAATCATCTTGCTCAATAATTTTTGCCGCGCCAATATCTTGTAAAGACTTAGCATTCCAGTATTGTTGACGGTCTTTATGCCTAAAGGGAATAAAAATCGCACCCAGTCCAACAACCTGTATTTCACTCACCGTTAATGCCCCGCTACGGCAAATCACTAAATCAGCCCAACTATAAGCAGCAGCGACATCATCGATAAACTCAGTAACACGATTATCGCTCATATCAATGCCATCATAAGCTGCGAATACCGAGTCTCTAGCACCTTTACCCGTTTGGTGCCAAATACAACATTGCGTTGAAACTTGTTTAAATGCTATCGGGACTATGTCATTTAGTACCTTAGCACCTTGGCTGCCACCCATAACCAATATACGCATCTTGCCATCTCGAACGCTAAATCGTTCTGTTGGTGATGGTAGAGATAAAATATCTTCTCGCACTGGATTTCCCACTACTTTGGCATTTTTAAATGCTGAAGGAAAAGCTTGTAATACTACAGTCGCTATCTTTGATAACCATTGGTTGGTAAGTCCTGCTATTCCATTTTGTTCATGCAATACGACAGGGACACCGCATAGCTTAGCGGCAATTCCGCCAGGACCGGAAACGTACCCGCCCATTCCAAGCACGACATCAGGCTGATACCCTTTTATTATTTTCCGTGCTTGTATAACAGCCTTAAAAATTCGTAATGGTGACAATAGCTTAGCTAATATACCTTTACCGCGAATTCCCGATATATTAATGAAATCGATTTCGATACCTTGCTGGGGGACTAACTGAGCTTCCATCCGATCTGCGGTGCCAAGCCAGCGAACCTGCCAGCCTTGTTTTATTAATTCATGAGCTACCGCTAATCCTGGAAATACATGACCACCTGTGCCACCTGCCATTACGAGTAATTTTTTGGTCATTTTTTAATCCTCACTCTTGCTTGAATTTGTTCCTGACGAAATTCAAAATCAATTCTGAGTAATAATGCAACAGCAGTACTCATAATAATAAGGCTCGACCCCCCGTAACTAACAAACGGTAATGTTAACCCTTTAGTCGGTAACATCCCTGACGTAACGCCAATATTTACAAATGTTTGAAAACCAAACCAAATACCGATTTGACAAGCCAAATACCCCGAAAAAAGTGAACCAATACTCAGCGAACGATAACCAATTGATAATGCTTTGAAAGTTAAGAAGAATAATAATGCTAAAATTGCGACCACACCGACATAACCAAGTTCTTCAGCAATAATAGAAAAGATAAAATCAGTATGGGCTTCGGGTAAATAACCTAATTTTCTAACAGAATTACCCAAACCCTGCCCCCAAAAGCCGCCATTGCCAATCGCCATCAAAGAGCTCGTTAATTGATAGCCTGAACCAGTTGGATCTTTCCAAGGGTCAAGAAAAGTCGTAAAGCGGACTAATCGATAAGGTTCGAACAAAATTAATAGTATTACTGAAAAAACACCTGTCCCTAATATCGCAAGAAATTGCCATAATCTCGCTCCGGCAATAAATAAAATACCTAAAGTAACCGAAAATAAAACAATTACCGTACCTAGATCGGGCTGTTTTAAAAGTAGTAATGATAATACTAGCATTACGGTCATCGGTTTAAAAAATCCCCAAAATTTATTTTGTACTTCATCCGATTTGCGAGTTAAGTAGCTTGCTAAATAACAAAATAGCGCCAACTTGGCTAATTCTGCGGGCTGAAAATTAAATATACCTAGCGGGATCCAGCGCGATGCACCTTTAATCGACGACCCCACAAATAAAACCACAATTAACATTGTAATGGTAAGCAACAATAAAACAGTACTCGCCTGTTTCCAGCGAATGATTGGAATATATAAAACAGCAAGCATAATACACAAAGCAAGCCCTAATTGTGCAAGCTCACGTTGTGTATAGAAAAAAGGACTGCTTTCACTTATTGTCATCGATGCTGAGGTAACCATCAATACACCGAAGACCATAAGCCCAATGACCGTCCATAATAATGAACGATCGTATAGCATACTTTGAGCATCGACATGATGATTGATATAAAACCAGCGCATTATCCAAGCTCCTTAGCTAAAGCTGTAAATACATTGCCGCGCTCAGCATAATTTTTAAACTGATCTAAACTTGCGCAAGCTGGTGATAACAACACTATATCATTACGTTTTACTCTCTGTGCAATAGCCAACATTGCCTGTTTCATTGTTACAAGTGTAGTTGTGACTTCTGGTTTTAATTGTGCAAGCTGCTCTCTATCACGACCAAAGCAATAAATTTGAATATCTTTCTGTTTTGACAAATAAGGAACTAAAGACGAAAAATCTGCTGACTTACCATCTCCACCTAACAAAAGATAAAGAGAGCCTTGACAAATAACACTTTTTAACGCTGCTACGGTGCTACCGATATTGGTAGCCTTAGAATCATTAATCCATTTGACGCCATTATGTTCAAAAACAAGTTCAAAGCGATGTGGTAATCCCTTAAAATTTTTAATAGTCTGTAGGCTTATTTTATTATCAATACCTAATGCATCGCTGATCGCTAAAGCCGCTAAAACATTTAGATAGTTATGAACACCAAATAGCTGCATTTTTGCACTATCTAAAACAATATTATCATTTACAACTAAGTGTTGGTAATCCTGATCTAAATGGTACATCCCATTTTGTAAACCAAATTCAATGCACCGAGTATTATGGCTCGTGAATTGAGGATAAGTTAATTTGTCATCATGGTTGATGATACAGTTTTGAGCATTGGTATAAATTCGTTGTTTAGCTGCGGTATATTGCCTAATACCATCCGGATAACGATCCATATGATCTTCTGAAATATTTAAGATCGTTGCTGCTGTCGCTTGTAAGCTATAGGTTGTTTCTAGTTGAAAACTAGACAACTCTAAAACAAAAATATCATAATCATCATCTAAAAGCGCTAATGCAGGCTTGCCAATATTGCCACCAACACCGACTCTTAGGCCTGAAGACTTCGCTATATCACCAACCAAAGTCGTCACCGTTGTTTTGCCATTTGCACCAGTTATGGCGGCTATTTTTTTATTATCAAGCAGATTAACCTCGCGGCAAAATAATTCTATATCCCCAACGATTTGGATACCGCGTTGCTGTGCTTTTACCAGTTCAGGAGTAGATAAAGCAATACCGGGACTAACCACAATGAGATCGGCCGCTAAAATCCATTCTACATTTACACTGCCGACATGGTATAAAACTCGCGCGTCGAGTCGTTCAAGTCCGCTTGGCTCAGTGCGAGTATCAATAACTTTGGGGATCACATTTTTAGCAAGGAAATAATCGACACATGACAAGCCTGTGATGCCAAGTCCCATGATAACGATATTTTTTCCTTGATAATTAAACATAGCTAATCCCTTTATTTATCTAAGCTTCAATGTTAATAGTCCAATTAAGACTAACATTAAAGAGATAATCCAAAATCTCACTATCACCCTTGGCTCGGGCCATCCTTTTAGCTCATAGTGATGATGAATAGGCGCCATGCGGAATATGCGTTTTCCGCGTAATTTAAATGATCCGACTTGCAAAATTACCGATATGGTTTCAATAACAAAAATACCGCCCATAATAAGCAGTAAAAACTCTTGTCTCAGTAAAATGGAAATAACACCAAGTACACCACCTAGCGCGAGCGAACCAACGTCGCCCATGAAAACCATTGCGGGATAAGTATTAAACCATAAGAAGCCGAGTCCAGCGCCAACAATTGTCATGCACACAATCATTAGTTCACCACTATATTGAATATAAGGA
This sequence comes from Orbaceae bacterium lpD02, assembly GCA_036251875.1. Taxonomy (NCBI): domain Bacteria; kingdom Pseudomonadati; phylum Pseudomonadota; class Gammaproteobacteria; order Orbales; family Orbaceae; genus Orbus; species Orbus sturtevantii. The sequence goes on from CP133960.1 coordinate 1,468,419, forward strand.
ATATCTAATTCCTTCGCAAAAGCGACATTACCCGTCGCCCAAGCAACTAAGGCAAAACCTCCAGCAACAAATACCGTTGGCATGATAGCGAGTCCATCTAAACCATCCGTTAAATTAACAGCATTACCAGCACCGACAACCACAAAGTAAGTTAATAAAATAAAAAATAATCCCAACTGTGGAACAACATCTTTAAAAAAAGGAACAACTAAAGCCGTCACCGCGGTATCTTTACCATAAATATAAAGGGCAAAAGCAACAATTAATGCGATAACAGACTGCCAAAAATATTTCCATCTTGCGATCAAACCAGCTGTGTTTTTACGCACAACTTTTAAATAATCATCGATAAAGCCAATCACACCGTAGCCAATTAATACAAATAGTGCGCCCCATACATAAGGATTAGTTAAGTTTGCCCATAGTAATATTGAAATGGTAATAGATGACAAGATTAGTACACCTCCCATCGTAGGGGTGCCTTTCTTACTTAGGTGACTTTCTGGTCCATCATTACGAATGACTTGTCCTATTTGCAATTTTTGCAACCAATCAATGACTTTTTGTCCCATCGCTAATGAAATAATTAATGCCGTAAATAAAGCCAAAATCGCCCTTACGGTAAGCGACGTAAATACACTAAAAAATGTTTCATACTTAACTAATAAACTAAACGCCCAAAATAGCATAATTTAATCCTGATGATTACTAAGATTACTAACGATTTCTTCCATTTTTGCACTGCGTGAACCTTTAACTAATATCGTTACTTGGTTCTTTTCTTTTAATATTTGTTTTAAAAAAACGACTATTGCGTTTTTATCACTAAAATGATGCCCAACACCACTAAGATGACTGATAAAAGCACTGTTCTTACCAATACTGATAACGCAATCCAAGTCGGCTATTTTAGCGGCTTCACCAATTTTTTGATGAAGTTTTTCAGAATCTTTACCTAATTCAGCCATATCACCTACGACAAAAACTCGGTAGCCTCGTTGCTGAGCTAAAACATTGATTGCAGCAGTCATTGAGCCTACATTTGCATTATAAGAGTCGTCTAAAATTAGCTGATGATCATTGAGTGGAATGGGATAAAGCCGCCCTTTAACAGGTAAAATAGATTCAAGACCACTTTTAACTTGATTCAAATTTGCACCCACCGATATTGCTAATATCGAAGCGGCAATAGCATTTGATATATTATGCAATCCTAATAGAGGCAAATGAATAGCTATCTCGCCGATTGGAGTATGTAGTGTGAACGCAGTTATAAAACTTTGAGTTATCGCGCTGGCGTAAAAATCAGCGGTTGTTTGCTGCAACGAAAAAGTATATATTTTTTGCTCAGCTAAATTCTCTAGCCAATCTTGGCTGTAGCTATCTAAATTAATAATGGCGGTACCGCCTTTTGGTAAGCCTAAAAATATTTCACTTTTGGCCTTAGCCACGCCCGCCAAAGAACCAAATCCTTCCAGATGAGCCTCTGATATATTATTAATCAACGCACTTTGTGGTTTAACAAGTTGCGTAGTATAGGCGATTTCACCAATATGGTTAGCACCAAGCTCTATTACAGCAAACTCATCTTGAGTTGTCAGCCTTAATAAAGTAAGGGGAACACCAATATCATTGTTAAAGTTTCCTTTTGTGAAAAGCGTTTTACCACACTTAGATAAAATGGCTGCGGTCATTTCTTTGACTGATGTTTTACCGGAAGATCCCGTTAACGCGACTACTTTTGCTGTTGATTGTGCTCTCACCCAAGCAGCGATTTGTCCCAATGCTTGATGAGTATCTTTAACAATAATTTGCGGGATCTCATCGTCAATTTTATGATTAACGAGCACCGCCATAGCACCCAATGATACGGCCTTTTTAGCAAAGCTATGACCATCAAATATACTGCCGATTAGTGCAATGAATAATGAATTTATAATAATATTTCTTGAGTCGGTACTAATCTCATCAATTAATGCATTTTCATCTTTAATCGCGATCAGTTGGCCATCAACAATTTGTTGTAACTGTTTAATTGAAAGTACGATCATATGCTTGTCCCTAAAAAGTGACTGACAGTTTTTCGATCCGAATAATCATGCTTAATATTACCTATAATTTGGTAGTCTTCATGTCCTTTGCCTGCAACCAAAATCACATCTTTTTCACTACTAGCATGATTGATTGCCCAGAGTATCGCACTCGCTCGGTCTTTAATGACCTTGACGTCATCGATTTGAGCAAACCCAACAAGAATATCGTTAATAATTGCATCTTCATTTTCAGTTCTAGGGTTATCATTAGTCACGATAATATGCCGAGCATGCAATTGGGCAACTTTCGCCATTAAAGGACGCTTACCTTTGTCTCGATCCCCCCCACAACCAAAAATAACCCATAGCGCTCCATTGCAATGGGATTTCGCTGCACATAATGCTTTATCGAGTGCATCTGGCGTATGGGCATAATCGATAATAACCGTTGGTTTTTCTGGTGCTGAAAAAATCTCCATTCGGCCATCAACAGGAAGTAGTAATGCCGCAGTATCAACTAAAGCTGCCAAGGGATAATTTAGCGACAATAGTGCCGCAAACGCTAATAGTAAATTGGAGACATTGAAGTCACCAAATAATCGACTATGCAACACGCCATTACCAAAGCTACTTTCAAAAATAATAGTGGCACCTTGGTCATGATAGTTTACCGAGGATACAGCTAGATATGATTTACCTAAACCCATTACGTTACTTAAATTCTTAGGCGAAGACGATACAACCATTACTTCATCCAATTGTTTGATCCACGAGCAACCAACTTCATCATCAAAATTGATAATTCGCTTACCTGAACTTTTCACCGCGCGTTCATCATCGGATGGCGAAAATAATGACCATTTCGCCTTATTATAATCATCCATGGTATTATGGAAATCTAAGTGATCACGGCTCAAATTAGTGAATAAACTTGCCGAGAATGTAACATCACTGACTCGACCTAAAGCAAGTCCATGAGATGAAACTTCCATCGCTACGATTGTTACGTCTTTTGCCAGAAAATCAGCCAGATAAGATTGGATATCAACAGATGACGGCGTTGTATTTGTTGAAGGTACAAGGTGACCACATAGCCCATTACCAAGGGTACCGAGTACGGCACTTTTTTTACCGATTAGCATTGCCCATTGAGCAATGAGCTGCGTTACAGTGGTTTTACCATTGGTGCCAGTTACACCAATAACATCCATTTTTTCGGAAGGATTATCATAAAATAGATTAGCAAATGCCGATATTTTGTTAGCGAGCTGATAAATATTGATTTGCAATATTTTATTGCCATCAACCATATGGCAAGTTAATGTCTTATCATTTGAAAACTCGGTGTCAGCTACAATTGCGATCGCACCCGCTTTGATTGCTGCTTCAATAAAATCTCGTCCGTCTAAATCTCGCCCTTTTAAGGCAATAAACAGATCATTTTGAGCAACCTGTCGACTGTCTAATTGAAGTTTTTGAATCTTTTCCTCAAGAAAAGAACAGGAGGCTAACATTTCGGTGTATTGTGGTAATACCCCGAAATAATTAACTAGCTTTGTTACATTATAATTAGCCATCGCATCCTATCCTCAATAATTTGAGCGTCAGTTTCTATCAATTTTATCTAATAGATAATCATTTGATTATCTAGTTCTTTATCTGGTTCAACATTCATAATTCTTAATACTCCCCCCATAATACGACTAAAAATAGGGGCAGAGACGGTGCCACCATAATATTGCCCAGATTTAGGGTTATCGACAATAACCACCAATGAGTACCTTGGTTTAGTTGCTGGCGCAATACCTGCGGTATAGGCAATATACTGGTTAATATATTTACCGTTAGACCCTAATTTTTTAGCGGTTCCTGTCTTTACCGCGACACTATAGCCTGGAACAGAAGCTTTTGTGCCTCCGCCACTAACAGCAACAGCCTCCATTAATTTTACGACTGTTTTCGCTGTTTTTTCATCAACAACACGTAAACCTTTGACTGGTTCATTGATTTTTAATATTGAAACCGGCTTATAAACGCCATAACTACCAATTGTTGCATAGGCTCTTGCTAACTGTAACGGCGTTACCATTAAACCGTAACCAAATGAATATGTTGCCCTTTCTATATCCGACCAGCGTGTTCGATTCGCGCCTATTTTGCCGCTTGATTCACCACCAATCCCTAATTCTGTTGATTGCCCTAGCCCAAAACGTGAATAAAATTCAACTAATTCAGATGGTTTCATTTGTAGAGCTAATTTACTCACACCAACATTACTCGATTTTTCTAAAATTCCAGCTAAATTAAGTGATTTTTGGTATGAAACATCTTTTACTTCATACCGATTAACATAAAATGGTCTAGTATCAATAACCGTATTTAAATCTGCAACTTTCTTTTCCAGTGCCGCCATTACAACTAAAGGCTTAACTGTTGAGCCGGGCTCAAATGCATCAGTAACCGCTCGGTTTCTTAATAGACTACTATCAATTTGTGCTCGATTATTTGGGTTATAAGATGGATTCGTTGCCATCGCCAAAATTTCCCCTGTTCGAACATCAACTAAAACAGCGGTACCGCTATCGGCTTTATTAAAATAAACCGCTTGAGCCAGCTCTTTATAGACCAACGATTGTAATCGCTCATCAATACTTAATATTAAATCAGCAGCAATTTCGCTATCAACCCGCTCTAATTCTTCAATCACACGACCAAATCGATCACGTCTAACAACTCGCTGCCCTGATTCACCGATTAACCAAGTGTTATAACTTTTTTCAATGCCTTCTGCACCACTTTCTACGCTTTTATCAATATTGGTTAACCCAATTAACTGCGCGGTACTTTCACCTACCGGATAATATCTTTTTGACGTTCTTTCAAAATAGACACCTGGTAGCTTTAATTTTTTCAAATAATCGGCATTAGTTGGTGTAATTTGCTTCGCTAAATAAACGAAGCGTAATGATTTTAGCGTTAATTTCTGTTCCAATGTCGCTATTGGAATAGATAGGCTCTTTGCTAATTCTTGCCATTTTAAATCATTAACATCAATCCCATCTGATTCAAGAATCACTTTAGGATCAGCCCAAACATCATACATCGGGACGCTTACCGCTAATGCTCGTCCATTACGATCAACAATCATTGCTCTTGGTACGCCAACATTTTGATAGCGAATTGAACGTTTATCACCTTCGGTGATTAATCGTTCAGAATCAACTAACTGCAATAATGCTAACTTTAATACCAGCCCTAAAACGGCAGAAAAAATGAATCCATAAACCACATAGAATCGCCACTTAGCAAAAAATCTATTTTCTATGATTTTTTTCTTCGCTACTTTCATCATCGATTCTTTATAACAATAACTGTCTCATTTTTAGGTAAGACATGTTCCATACCTAATTTATTTGCACTTTTTTCTATTCGCTTAGGATCGGCTAATACATTTTCTTCAATGATTAAATTTCGCCATTCACTTTCAAAAACGTCACGCTCTAACATAAGCTGTTCCTGAATAAAAAGCTGTTTTCTTGTTTGCTGCGTTGTCCAAAGTATCGCTACAGCGGAAGCAATAATTAAACAGACTAACAGCAACGACAATTTTTGATTCTTAAATAAATCGCCAACGATTAGTTCAACCAAACTAAAACGATTTTTAACACTGCTACTCATTTTTTATACGCTCAGCGATACGTAATATGGCACTTCGGGATCTTGGATTCACCTCAATTTCTTCCCTAGAAGGTTTCATTTTACCAAGTAGCCTTACCGAGCAAACGCCATATTGCTTTATTTGTTCTTGTGTTAAAGGTAAGCCTTTAGGAATATCTGGCCCTTTACTTTGTTTAGCCATAAATTGTTTAACAATTCGATCTTCTAAAGAATGAAAACTAATAATTGCTAACCGGCCACTATCAGCTAATATATCTAAGCTGTTTTTGAGCGCTTGTTCTACCTCTTCAAGCTCGCTATTGATATATATACGAATTGCTTGAAAACTGCGAGTTGCAGGGTGTTTATGCCGTTCTTTTATTGGACTTGCATTGCTAATTAATGTCGCAAGTTCTAGTGTTCGAGTCAAAGGCGACTGCTGATTCTGAGCAATAATTGCACGAGCAATACGTTTAGCAAATCGCTCCTCGCCAAACGTTTTTAGTACCCAGGCGATATCGTCTTCATTGCTTTGCATCAACCACTCACTTGCAGAGATCCCTTTCGTTAAATCCATTCTCATATCTAACGGGCCATCGCGCATAAATGAAAAGCCGCGCTCTGGATCATCTAATTGCGGCGAGGACACGCCTAAATCTAATAAAAAACCATCAATTTTGCCAATTAATCCTAGCTTTTCAATATATGATTTTATATTGGAAAATTCACCATGGATAAAAGTAAAACGAGGATCATTAATAGTACTAGCTTCTTGCCTTGCTTTAGTATCGCGATCAATCGCAATTAACCGACCATTCGGGCCAAGCTTTTCTAAAATTAATCGAGAGTGACCGCCACGACCAAAAGTACCATCAACATAAATCCCATCACTCTTTATAGCGAGCGCATTTACTGCTTCATGTAATAATACGGTTTTATGTTGATAACTCATTTTTACCACTAAATTGTTAAATTTTTCAGATTATCAGATAGTTCGCTAATATCCTGAGGAATTGCAGCAATATCTTCCGCAATCTGTTCATGCCATATTGTTTCATCCCAAACTTCAAATTTATTTGACTGACCAATAAACATAATGCTTTTATCCAATTTAGCATATTGCCTAAGTGTCATCGGTAGCAAAATTCGACCAGAATTATCCATTGGGCATTCCGTCGCATGACCTAGTAGTAATCTAGCAATACGCCTTTCAACCTCGATCATTGAAGATAATTTAGCCAATTTTTCTTCAATAAGATGCCACTGAGCAATAGGGTAAAGCATTAAGCAAGCGTGATGTAAACCGATAGTACAAACTAATCCTTCAGACAATAGTTCACGGTAGCGAGTTGGGATCGCTAAACGCCCTTTATTATCTAGATTGATCGAAATTGCACCACTAAACATCATTAAACCTTATTCGCTATAAATTTAAAATTGTTCAAAATCAATAACTTATTATATATTTTATTTTTATGCCACTTTCCCCCACTTTTTACCACAAAAATAGAAATAATGATAGTTATTTCACCATTTATTTACACTAGCTATTGATCTACAGAATTTGATAAGGTAAAGGGCAAAGTAGGATTTTGTAAAATTAGAGAGTTATTTTATAGTAACGCAAATAATAGAGATGATATTACAATGTTATGATGTGAGATGAAGGAATATTATTTTAACTAGATATGGTCAGTGATCCTTAGCATCGATACTCTGCAAGGTTTTTTTATACCTTAATCCATTTTCACAGTAATGTTTTGCGTTAACTTGAATGTGATTTATTTCATCGGCCGTTAATTTACGTACAACTTTGGCTGGTGAGCCCATTATCAGCGAACCTTCTTCACACAATAATTTTTGTGTCACTAAAGACCCCGCTCCAACAATGCAGTTTTTAGCAATTCGACTATTATTTAGAATAATGCTCCCCATTCCAACGATAACACTATCATCAATCAAACAGCTATGTAGAACGGCATTATGCCCAATTGAAACATTACGACCTATTTTGCATGGCAACTCAAAATCCGTATGAATTGTGACATTATCTTGTACATTGCTATCTTCCCCTATAGTAATTGCGCAAATATCCCCCCGTAACACAGCAGAAGGCCAAATCGTTACATTTTTTGCTAATATAACATCGCCAATGATGGTCGCAGATGGTGCAATGTAAATTGCCGCTTGAATATCAGGAACGTTATCCCCTAAACGATAAATCATTATTACTACCTCTAATTAATTGAGTTAATCTCTGCTTCAGTCAATGGTCTATATTCCCCTTCAGCAATATCTAAAGTAATTAAACCTATTTGTTGCCGGTGCAAACTAACAACGTGATTGCCAACAGCGGCAAACATCCTTTTTACTTGATGATAACGCCCTTCGCTAATCGTCAAGCTAGCATGCGTTGGAGCAATGATATTAAGTTTAGCGGGTTTAGTAAGATTTTTTTCACCTTTAAGCAAAATACCTTTTGCAAAAATATCAATTAAATCACAAGATAATGGTTCTGCTAAGGTGACTAAATATGTCTTTTCACAATGATGCTTTGGTGAAGTGATCCGATGCGACCACTGACCATCATCAGTTAGCAAAACCAAGCCTGTTGTATCGAGATCTAAGCGCCCTGCTGCATGCAACTTTTCAGCCATCGGCTCATCAATAAAGTAAGCAATAGTTGGGTAATCAGGATCGTCGGTTGAACAAACATAACCTTTTGGCTTATGTAACATAAAATAACGCTTATAATCAATATGCTCTATAATATTATCTTGATATTTAATAACCTGACCACTATTAATTTGGTAAGCGCCCGACTTAATCACGTGATCGTCAATTGTCACATAAGAGGCTTTTAACTCTCTAGCAACAAGCGTGCGGCTAATACCTAGATGGTGAGAAAGAAATTTGTCTAATCGCATAAAAGCTAACTTCAAAAGTAATTAATGCTATTTATTCTAAAGGAAAAATCACTTAATCAATACTTTTTTCAAACATAAAAATTATCTATTTATTCCTTAGTTCTCGCCTAAGATGCTGAAGATTAGGCGCAATCATTGCCAGTAAAATTAAAAAAACTCCAATCCATTGATTATAATAAATGAGTTCTTTTAAATAAAAATAGGAAGCAATAACTGCGACGGGCAATTCTGCCGCCGATAAAATTGCACTAAATGAAATACCAACTTTTGGCATACCAATTGAAAAGAGTAATGGCGGTAATACCGTACCTAATACAGCCAAAATTAATCCCCATTGATAGAGTTTATCGCTGATACTAAGCTCAAATAAAAATGTCGGCGGAAAGATCACAAATGTGATAAAGCATGCGCCAGTTATCATCAAGGCACTCTTTTTCAATTTAGGTAAATCATTGCCAACTTTACTACTCGTTGTTATAAATAAAGAGTAGGTTATCGCAGCTAAAATACCAAAAAAGCATCCTTTTAAATTTAAGGAAATATTTTGATTAAAAATACCAGCAGCAAGGCTGCTACCGATAAGAATCACAACAACCACTAATACCTGAAAAAATGTGGGTTTGTTTCTAAAAATAACGTAATCGATAATGACACTAATCCAAAGATATTGCATCAACAAAATAATAGCAATTGAGGCGGGGATAAGCTGAACACATTGATAATAAAAAATACCGACTAAACCAGGGCAAAATCCAGCTAAGTAAACTCGCCATTTTTGATTATTACTGCTAGATTTGTATTTGCTTGTTGTCGTTTTTTTCTTGCTAAAAAATATATAGATTAAATAAAGTCCCCAAAGGATCAGCATACCAAAGAAACTTTGAACTCCTGTAATCTCTCCGAGTGAATAGCCTTCTTTGTAAGCTGTTTTAACGATAGATGACAAAACACCAAAACTACATGCGCCTAATAAAACCAAAAGGCCACCAATAAACCGCTCTTTCATATAATATCTCTATGCTCATTGAGTATGTTAAAACTACCTAATTGCTTATATTTGATGAGATCATGCTCTTTTTATGACATGTTTCTGTGCTGTTATAATTAAATGTAAAATAGAAAATAATCGCTAATAATAATGAATATGCAGCAAAAATTAACCATATTGCGTTCCAATTCCGCATACCGTCATAAGTAAAGATATCGATGATTTTACCACTCGTTAGTGCACCAATATATGCACCAAGTCCATTAACTGCAGTCATAAATAGCCCTTGAGCACTTGCTCGAATACTTGGACTCACTTCTTTCTCAATAAAAATAGAGCCAGAAATATTGAAGAAATCAAATGCACAACCATAAACTATCATTGATAATAATAATAATGTAAAGCCAATTGGGGATGGATCACCAAAAGCAAATAGGCCGAAGCGTAAAGTCCAGGCTACCATGCTCATGATCATTACTGTTTTTATACCAAACTTTCTTAAAAAAAACGGAATAGCTAAAATAAAGCCAATTTCAGCTAACTGAGATACTGAAAGTAAAATAGAAGGGTATTGCACAACCAGACTATTTTTGAATTCAGGAATCTTAGCAAAATCATGCAAAAATGGACTACCAAATGTATTGGTAATTTGCAGCACCGCCCCAAGTAACATCGCAAATAAGAAAAAGACTAACATAGTCGGCTTTTTAAATAGGACAAAAGCATCTAAACCTAATCGAGCACCCCACGTCTGAGCTGTCTTCTTTACAACGGGTATATATGGTAATGTTGATGAATACACAACTAACAATAAAGAGACGGTCGAAGCAATATAAAGTTGCATATTGCTTAACTCGTACTTTAACAGACTAATCGCCCACATTGCTGCAACAAAACCAACGGTACCAAAAACCCGAATCTTGGGAAAGTTCGCAACTGAGTCTAAGTTATTTTTTTCTAAACAATAATAGCTAATCGAGTTAGATAAAGATAATGTCGGCATAAATGCAAACATATTAACCAACATCACCCAAAACATTACCGTAGGGTCACTAACCGAAGCAGCATAAAAAAACGAAATACAGCCAACGGCATGACATAACATGTAAAGGTATTTTGCTGGAACAAACTTATCGGCAATAATACCAATAATGCTTGGCATTAAAAGCGCGGCAAGCCCTTTAGAGCTATATACGAAACCGACATCCATACCGGTAAACTTTAATGTTCCCATCATATAAGCACCGAATGTAATCAGCCAGCTGCCCCAAATAAAATATTGCAAAAATAGCATTGTTTTCAAACGAAGTTTTATATTCATTATTTTCCCTTCTTGAAAAGATATTTCCTCATAGAGGAAATATCAAAGTACGAAAATTTTAATTAGAATTTGGTAATTATTTCGGTAATCAATTTCAAGAACGTCGATTTTACTCTAGCAGCAGTTTCGATCACCTCATCATGGCTTAACGGCTGATCTAAAATACCACAAGCCATATTAGTTAAACATGAAATACCCACGGTCTCGATGCCTGAGTGGCGAGCGATCAACGCTTCTGGCACTGTTGACATTCCGACTGCATCCGCCCCTAATGTACGAATCATTCTAATTTCAGCAGGTGTCTCATAAGTAGGACCCGTCCACCAAGCATAAACCCCTTGTTGTAGAGTAATGTCTAATTTCTCTGCCGCATCCAACACAATGCGTCTTAATTTTTTACTATATACTTCACTCACATCAAGGAATCTAACGCCTAACTCGGAATTATTTGGCCCCATAAGTGGATTATTAGCGGTCAAATTAATATGGTCAGTGATTAACATCAAATCACCTGGTTTAAAATTAGTATTTACCGCACCACAGGCATTAGTAATAATAAGTTTTTCAATACCTAACATTTTCATTACGCGCACAGGAAATGTCACTTGATCCAGTGAAAATCCTTCATAATAATGAAAACGCCCTTTCATTGCGACAACCGTTTTTCCAGCAATATCGCCAATAACTAACTCGTTTGCATGACCAACTGCGGCTGACTTAGCAAAATATGGAATATCATCATAATCAATATGTACAGCATTTTGTAAGGTGTCAGCAAATGCGCCTAAACCTGAACCTAAGATAATACCTACCGTCGGTTTTTTATTGGTGAGCTTTTGGATGTAATTAACGGCAGATTGAATATCAATTGTTTTATGCATAATGAATGTTCCTATTTGAAAAAATATTAATTTGCGTTCGTGAGTATGACAAAAGTGGCGTGATAAAAACGTGATCTTTTTCTCATTTTGAGAAAAAGATTTTGAAAATGACTTTATTGTCGTAACTAGATGATAAAATGGTAATGAATACCGTCATTTGTCTTCATAATCTGGAGGTTAAATTGCATAATCGGATCGTAAAAGAATTTTTCTTAGCAAATAATTTTAAAGCTAAAAACCTCAAGCAGATCTATAAAGAAATTTTGCGCGAAAGCTCAATATCTGTAGATAAAATTATTGACAAAACACACATTAAGCCTGCTACGTGTGCCAGATTATTGGATGAATTAGTACAAAGCAATTTAATACTTGCAAATCAGCTTGGTAAATCGACGGGAGGAAGACGCCCTATTTTATATAGTGTTAATCCGACTATAGGTTATTTAATTGGCATCGAAATTACTGGAATATTTTCAACAATCCTTTTAATGAATATTGAACTCTCTATTATTGATAAGATTAAATTGAAAACAAATGACAGCAAAATTAATCCTCATCTTTTAGATCTTATCATTGATAATATTCATAAAATTTTAGCTAACAATAAAATAATACTGGATGATATTTTAGGTATCGGAATATCAAGTGACGACCTACTCAACCAATACGATTTAGATAAAAAAAATGAGACCAATGAGGTTATAGACATAAAAAGCTATCTCAATCGTCGCCTGCCAATTTACCTCACCTTAGGAAGTGGCACAAACTTTGCGGCGATTGCCGAACACAAACTACACTATGTTCATTGCAGCAAACGTTTTGTCTTTACTAGCTGCGACATAGAAATTCGTAGTAGTACAATTATTAATCACACTATCCCACTAACTCAAGCTAGTATGACAGATAGTTTTGGTCATATGACAATAGATAAAAATGGTAGTATTTGTGCATGTGGTTCGAAAGGCTGCTTACAACAATACAGTGCATTACCGGCAATAAAAGAAAAAATTATTAAAAAAATTAGCAATGGAGATAGTTCAATAATAAATAAATGGGCTAGTTTACCAACCGATATTGATTACCATACAATATTTAAAGCATTCGAGCACAATGACTCGCTCGCCCTCTCTGTGCTCGAAGAAGCCGCTTATGACTATAGCATAGGGCTATTTAATTTAATTTTAAGCTTTCAACCTGATACCGTGATTTGTGGCGGAACCTTAGTGCCTAAAGGATCATTTTTTAAAATAATAAAAAAACATATCGAAGACAAACTAAAACATTATCCACAACTTTGTACTAAAATTTACCCAGCATCCGCATCTTATGATATTGTGTCACAAGGCGCAGGAGCAATGGTTTTAGAACAATTTTTAAAATAAATCCTATTTAGCCATTGCCCCGTAAATATCAAAGCGGTGATTCTTCGTTTTAATCGATGATATAGGCGGTTGTTCTGCCATAAACGGAGCGTAATCTGGGCGTTTTACTACTACTCGCTTTTTTGCCACACCTCTTGCCAGATCTAATAAGCGATCTGCATCACTATCACTGCCAACAAGCTGTTGAAACACACGCATCTCTTTCTTAACTAATGCACTTTTTTGTCTGTGAGGGAACATAGGGTCCAGATAGACAACATCTGGCTTATCGATAACACAATGCAATTGGTCTAAACTATTATGATGCATTAATGATAAGTGCTGAGGAAGCCAACCTGCCATTTCTGCGTCTTGATAAGCGCGATTTAACCCATCATAAAGTAAAGCTGCAACCACTGGATGGCGTTCAAACATCTTTACGCGACAACCAATTGCTGCTAATACAAAGGCGTCTCGTCCAAGCCCTGCAGTAGCATCGATTACATAAGGTAAATAATCACCTTTCACACCTACCGCTTTTGCAACAGCTTCTCCTCGCCCACCACCAAACTGACGTCGATGAGCCATTGCTCCACTAACAAAGTCTACATAAATGCCGCCCAGCTTAGGTTCATCTAGCTTAACTAACTGTAAATACCCATTAATGGTTGATAAACGAAATACGGTATCTAAACCGTGCTCATTGAGCCAATAATGTGCCTGTTCGATTAAATCCATTTTGTTTCCATAGCGATAAACGACAATAACAAGGTGATTCTTCAATTCTGTTATCGATAATATTTGTTGGTAATTCAAACCAAAAAGTGCACCAATAACACTGATGCACCTATGATTTTAATAATAAATATAATTAGTTAATGCCGTAATGACGTAACATTGCATCGAGCTGAGGCTCGCGTCCTCGAAAGTTTTTAAATAATGTCATGGGTTCATCACTACCGCCTTGCGATAAAATATGGTCTAAAAAGTCACTGCCCGTTTTAATGTTAAAAATACCTTCTTCTTCAAAACGAGAGAATGCATCTGCAGATAAAACTTCCGCCCATAAATAGCTATAGTAACCCGCCGCGTAGCCTCCCGCAAAAATATGGCTAAATGCGTGAGGGAATCGCCCCCATTGAGCAGTTGGTGTAACGGCTACTTTATCTCTTACTTGCTGCAAGGTTTCAAGAATTTTCGCACCTTCAGCCGGCGAGTACTCATAATGAAGGCGAAAATCAAATAGACCGAACTCAAGCTGGCGTAAAATAAAGAGTGCCGCTTGATAATTTTTGGCATCAAGCATCTTATCGAGCATATCTTTAGGCAACGGTTCGCCTGTTTGATAATGACCGGAAATAAAGGCCAACGCTTCGGGCTCCCAACACCAGTTTTCTAAAAACTGGCTCGGTAGTTCAACTGCATCCCATGCCACACCGTTAATACCCGCAACAGAAGCAATATCAATTTGAGTGAGCATATGATGTAATCCGTGACCAAACTCATGAAATAGTGTTGTAACTTCATCATGAGTAAATAAAGCAGGTTTATCGCCTATTGGACGATTAAAATTACACGTTAAATAGGCAACTGGCTGTTGCAAATGACCATCAGCAAATCGCATCTGGCCAATACAATCATCCATCCAAGCCCCACCACGCTTATGCTCTCTTGCATACAAGTCAAGATAAAAACTCGCTTTATAATCGCCTTTTTGGTCATAAAGATCAAAGAAACGCACTTCTGGAGACCAAACTTCAACACCTTCACGCTCTTTAACTGTAATGCCAAATACTCTATTCACCACTTCAAATAACCCGCTTATAACGCGATTTTCGGGAAAATAGGGGCGGAGTTCTTCATCATTAATGGTATATAAAAATTGTTTTTGTTTTTCACTATAGTAGCTAACATCCCATGGTTGGATATCACTGGCGCCAAAATGTTCATACGCAAAACGCTTTAATTGCGCCAGCTCTTCTTCACCTTGAGGTTTGGCTTTATCGGCTAAATCAGTTAAAAAGTGAATAACTTGCTCTGGTTGTTTAGCCATTTTGGTTGCTAAAGAACGATGCGCGTAAGAGTCAAAACCAAGAATATGCGCAAGTTCGTGGCGTAACATTAATATTTGTTTAATATTATCAGTATTATCCCATTTACCAGCGTTTGGTCCTTGATCTGATGCTCGAGTTGAATAGGCATAATACATTTCATAACGCAATTCACGATTATCACTGTACATCATAACAGGAATATAACTTGGCATATCTAGCGTTAATAACCAACCATCTTGGCTTTTAGCTTCAGCCTGAGCTTTTGCAGCAGCCAGCGCACTTTCTGGTAAACCAGATAAAATGCCAACATCACTAACAAGCTTACTCCAACCCATTGTGGCATCTAAAACATTGTTACTATAATTAGACGATAATTCAGATAGCTTCGCCACGATTTCACCGTAGCGTTTTTGCTTATCCTCATCAAGCCCAATACCTGATAATTCAAAATCACGTAATGCATTAGTTATCGATTTTTGCTTTGCTTTAGTCAAATTTAGAAACTCGCTGCTTTCTTTTAGAGACTTATAAGCTAAATAAAGCCCTTTATGTTGCCCAACCCAAGTACTGTATTCGGATAATAAAGGCAAACAGGCTTCATAAGCCTCCCTAAGCTCATTGCTATTTTTAACAGAATTTAAATGGCTTACCGGTGACCAAACACGACTGAATCGTTCATCAGCCTCATCGATTGGCTGAATTAAATTCTCCCACGTATAGTTATCTTGTTTTACCACGTTTTCAATAACATTACGGCAATCAGCGATCGTTTGTTTAACTGCTGGTAACACATGCTCGGGCTTAATTTTTGCAAATAGAGGAAGCTCTGATTTAACTAATAGTGGGTTTGTCATTATAATACCTTTATTAAATGCTTATTTATCGAGTCGCGACATTTGTATTATATTGGCGTAAATTTTCTAAATTCAAGAGAAGATTCACTATAATTTATGTAATGCATAAGCTACAATAGTGGTCAAAACAGCCGGAGTAAATAGTTAAAATGGATTATGATATTGCGATTATCGGCCTTGGTCCTGCTGGTGCAACATTAGCACGTCTGCTGAAGCCTGAACTTAACGTAATCGCTCTAGATAAAAAACACGCTTGTGGAACTGATGGATTTAATAAGCCGTGTGGTGGTTTACTCGCTACCGATTCACAGCGTGCTTTTATTCGGTTTAATCTTAATCTTCCTACGGAAATCTTAGCTAATCCGCAAATATTTAGTGTCAAAACGCTAGACTTACAAACCAATCTTATTCGTAATTATCAACGAACTTATATTAATTTTGATCGGCATAAGTTTGACTTGTGGCAAAAATCACTTATTGCAAAGCATGTTGATATTAGGCACAACACGCTTTGTAAAAAAATTGAACGGATCATTGATGGTTATCAAGTTACCTTTGTCGAAAATAATCAAGAGAAAGTCATCACCGCCAAGTATGTGGTCGGCGCTGACGGTGCTGATTCAATGGTTAGAAGAATGCGTTACCCAAATCATAACATCAGGCAATATATAGCTATTCAACAATGGTTTGCGGAAGCACACTCTGTCCCCTTTTATTCTTGTATTTTTGATAACACCCTTACCAATTGCTATGCTTGGAGCATCTCTAAAGATGACTATTTTATTTTTGGTGGCGCCTTTCCTAAAAAAGAGGCTAATCAAAAATTCGAACAACTAAAACAGAAGCTAGCACAAAATGGCTTTACTTTTGGTGCGCCCATAAAAACCGAAAAGTGTCATGTTATTTATCCTCAACGCTGGCGAGATTTTCATGTTGGTAACGAACGTATTTTTTTAATTGGTGAGGCAGCTGGCTTTATTAGTGCCAGCTCATTAGAGGGGATTAGCTATGCTTTTGACAGCGCCGAGATCCTAAGCCGAATTTTGAATGACAACACCAAAAATCCTAATAAAGCCTACTACCAAAAGACAATTAAATTACGCATCAAGTTATTAAGCAAAATAATTAAAGCTAAAATACTCACAACCCCCCTGTTACGCAGAATAATCATGAAAAGTAATATTGCTCATATTAAGAACATCTAATAACAATGCCCATAATAATACGGGCATTGTTTTATCACTACACTCTATTTGAATGTAAATAAAGGCTTGCCATAGTCCATTGGTGAAGTTGCAAAATAATGAGCTATCGTTTGGCCAATATCGGCAAATGTTGGGCAAAGTCCTAAATTTTTAACAGCTAAATTGGGGCTATAAATCAATACCGGAATATGCTCACGTGTATGATCACTGCCACTCCATGAAGGATCACAACCATGGTCGGCAGTAATAATGAGCATATCATCTTCTTTTACTAATGCTAGCATCTCAGGTAAACGGCGATCGAATAGTTCAAGAGCCTGCGCGTAGCCTTCAATATTTCGACGATGCCCAAAATCTGAATCAAAATTGACAAAATTAGTAAATACAATCGTATTATCTTTAGACTGCGCTATTTCAATTAAGCTTGCATTGAATAATTCATCAATTCCTGTCGCTTTGATCTTTTTAGTAATGCCAATGTGAGCGTAAATATCAGCAATTTTACCAATTGAAACAACCTCTCCTTGCTTCTCTTCAACTAATTTTTGCAGCACAGTTGCTGATGGCGGCTCAACCGCATAATCGTGCCGATTCCCTGTACGTTCAAACTCGCCTGCTTTATTACCGATGAACGGACGAGCAATGACTCTGCCGATATTATAACCACCATCAGTTAGCTCTTGGCGAGCAAGCTCACATAATTTATATAGTCTTTCTAAACCAAAAGTGTCCTCATGACATGCAATTTGGAAAACCGAATCGGCTGAAGTATAAAAAATAGGCTTGCCTGTTTTCATATGCTCTTCACCTAGTTCATCTAAAACAACGGTACCAGATGAATGGCAATTACCTAAATAACCCGGTAAATCAGCTTTTTTGACTAAAATATCTAATAGCTCCTGCGGAAAGCTGTTTTCTTTATCGGCAAAATAGCCCCAATCAAATAAAACCGGCACACCTGCTATTTCCCAATGCCCAGAAGGGGTATCTTTACCTGATGATAACTCGGCGGCATAACCATAAGAAGCAATAATGTCAGCATTTTCATCTAAGCCAATAGGAAAAACGCCACTCGATTCTTTTGCGGCTTTGCCTAAACCTAATTTATTTAGATTAGGTAAATTCAATGTTTTTGGGCTACCATCGGTATTTTTACGATGTTTTTCGCACCACTGTGCAATATGCCCTAAAGTGTTAGCTCCAACATCTCCAAACTTGTTAGCATCTTGTGTTGCTCCGATCCCAAAGGAATCGAGTACCATAATAAAAACACGTTTCATTTTTGTCTCTCTCTATTGTTCTTTTATCAAAGTTGACTCTTGACCATATCAATATAACTCACTTCAAAATTTATTGATAAATTGTAATATTACTTTTTTTACAATAGGCTAAATACTTATCACTAATATGGTCACTAATGATGATATCAAAATCAGACAACTGAGCAAAGCAGGCTGATTTTAGTCCATCAAACTTGCTACTATCGGCAACTAAGACATTAGTATTTGCTCGACCTATTGCCTTTGTCTTCCAAATAACCTCAGGTAAATTAAAACATGTTACACCTTTAAGTGAAATACCCGCCGCCGAAATAAATGATTTTGAGGGACAAATAATATCTAAAGGAGATAGCTCATTAATTGACGTAAATATAGCATTGTCACTTTCAAAAATGCCACCACATAAAATTATTTTACAATTACCTCGTTTTTGTAATGCAAGAAACACATTAAGTGAATAACACAAGCCGGTAAAATAGATATGCTCAGGAATATACTCGATAATATAAGGGATGGTCGTTCCGCAATCAAAAAAAATCATCTCATTATTTTGTACTAAACTCGCCGCTAAATGAGCAATATATTTTTTTTCACTCACATTGCGCTGCTGCTGCTCTGACATAAAATACTGAGAAATACTATGGTATTCTTTATTGTATACAATATATCCACCAAGTAAATAAAGAGGATAGGAAGCAACATTACTAAGATCGCGTCGAATTGTCATTTCAGACACGTTAAGTGATTTTGCCGCGTCCTTAATATGTAAATTATCATATTTATTCGATAATTCAATTAGTTGCTTTACCCGTTCTTGCCGTTTACTCATTTTGAGGCATCTCAGTATTAAGCTGTATTCTAGTAGCCATTGTGGTTATCTTTTTCACCAGACACAATAGCGACGCCCGAGCTACTGCCTAAACGCGTCGCACCAGCTTTAATCATTGCCAAAGCAGTTGCTGTATCTCGCACGCCACCCGATGCTTTAACACCTAATTTATTGCCTACTGTTTCACGCATTAAAGCAACATCTTCAACGGTTGCACCACCAGAGCTAAAACCTGTTGATGTTTTAACAAATTCAACGTCTAAATCGCGGCAGATTTCGCTGGCTTTTTTAATCTCATCTTTACTCAATAAGCATGTTTCAAGAATCACTTTTAATAACACTCCCGCACCAGCAGTGACGACTTTGACCTGGCGGATATCATCAATAAACTTATCCATATTCTTGCTTTTTAAAAAACCAACATTAATGACCATATCAATTTCATCTGCGCCAGCTTCAATCGCGGCTTTAGTTTCAAAAGCTTTAACACTCGTTAAACAAGCTCCTAAAGGAAAGCCTATCACCGAACACGTTTTAACATTAGAGCTAGCTAACTCTTTTGATACCAGCGGAACATAACAAGAATTAACACATACCGAGAAAAAATTATACTCAATAGCTTGCTTACATATCGCTTTAATGTCTGCTTCTGTCGCATCCATTTTTAATAAAGTGTGATCGATATATTTTGCATAATTAATGGATTCATAATTCATGTTGCAATATCTCCTAATGTCGAGTTGTTTTACTAATATTGTTATAATAATAACAATTAAATGTTTATCTAATAACATTTTAATTATAAAACGTGATAAAAGTCTCAAAATAACTGTAATTAACTAAATTTAGCATCATAAATCATTTATCTATTCACACTTTACGGACATGCTCAAAAGCGTACAATAACATCAATGTAAACATTATTATGGAGAAAATGAGATGTCGATTATTCAAATAATAAAAAATACCCATGATCATCAAGAAACAATAACTAAAAGCGTTTATCAGACTAATTACGGTGAGCATACACTACTGGTTATTAGCCATCCCGAGTGCTGCGCCGCTATTTCGCTACAAGGTGCACATTTGCTTTATTGGCATCCCAAACAATCATCACGACCAATAATTTGGCTAAGTGAAAAAACTATATTTAAAAAAGGCACCGCTATTCGTGGTGGAATACCCGTTTGTTGGCCATGGTTTGGAAAGGTAGCCGAGCCAGCACATGGATTTGCACGTATTGTTGATTGGCAATTAACATCATGCACAGAAAACGAACATGGCGTCGATATTCTTTTATCCTTAAAAGACAATGAAAGAACAAGACGGTATTGGCCTCATAGTTTTGAACTCGAACTAAAACTACATTTGGGTAAAACCTGCCAACTAGAACTCGCATACCAAGGCGATTTTAATGCAACTGGGGCTTTACATAGCTACTTTGGTATCAGTGATATCTCGGCGATCACCGTTAGCGGATTAGGTGATACCTATGAAGAACGTTTAACTACACGCAATGAGCCGAAAATTGTGGGCCAAATGACCTTTGATCAGGCTGTCGATCGCATTTATACTCATCCCGCCTCTATCTCATTAATTAAAGATAAAGATCATACTATTAAAATCACTCATCATAACCACAGCGACGTTGTTACATGGACGCCTTGGGATGGCGCTAAGAACGTTATCGATCTGGATGATGAAAGCTATCATCATTTTGTCTGCGTCGAAACGAGTAGAATAAATAAACCAATAGCGTCAAACAGCAAGCAGAAAACACGCTATGGCGTAACAATCGAAGTCGTAAAATAGTCATAATGGCAACTTAATCATCGCGATCAAATTAGGTTGCCAATATAAACGTGAAACAAAGTTAAAGTTTGGTGCTTCTTATTAAATCAATTTCTTCATTTTGCCAACCAGTAGATAAAGCTTTAACTAAAGTCGGGTAACCATCCTCAGCTAAGCGGATTTTGAAATCAAAATGTTTTAACGTCACTTTATTATCAAGATCCGTTATCATCCAATACCCTTTAATAATCGCGTCACCGGTGTAGCAGCCATGAAAACCGTCAATAAATAATTTAATTTTAACTGCTGGGTCACTTGATGGGGTCGTTGTAACTAAGTATCCTGGCAGTAATGCTGATAAATCCTGCACCACTCGTTGCTCAATTTGGTTGGATAATGGTGTTAACCATAGATTATTATTAGCCGTACTAAATTCAATCGGATTCGATTGATATAAAATACCGGTCGTATCAAGATAACTTGCCACACTAACGGGTTCAATTACAATGGTTTTACTCACCACCTGTTGTGTATCAGTGCTAGAATTAAAATCACTAATTAATTGATAATAGACTTTATTTGGGCTATTTGATGAACAGCCTATAAGCAGTAATAATAACGAACCAATAATCAGTTTTTTCATGGTTTAATTTCCTTTTGCTTTGGGCTGCGGATCGGGTTTTATTGGCGCAGCAAAAATTAATGCATTACTCTTATCATTTAAGGTATTTAGTAATGGCGTAAGTTGATCCATCAATGACTCAAACTTCTTCAAATCAGTATTCAGCTGATTATTAAATTTTGAGCCAGGTTGTAATCCTTCTAATGTTGCGTTAATTGAAGCGAGTGTTTTCTTTATATCTTGTGGTAAATTCTGCATCTCTTTACTACTTGTCATTTTATTTAATGAATTAACTAATTGCTTAATCTGAGTTAATGATTGATTAAATTCACTCACCGTCTTATTAAGCGGTAACTGATTAAAATTGTCTAATGTTTGAATTAATTTTAATTGAATTTGCGATAATCCAGTCGAAATTGTGGCGATAGTATCATAGCCAAATTCCTTTTTTGCTGAGTCTATTTTATCGTCTTTAACTTCTGAATAAAAATCAAGATCAATATAC
This sequence comes from Orbaceae bacterium lpD02, assembly GCA_036251875.1. Lineage (NCBI taxonomy): Bacteria > Pseudomonadati > Pseudomonadota > Gammaproteobacteria > Orbales > Orbaceae > Orbus > Orbus sturtevantii. Next base: position 1,490,727 of record CP133960.1, read on the forward strand.
AATGAACCGGTTAAAAAATTAATCGATTTTAACGAGGCTCTTAAACCAACTTGCTGCTCTTTAATCAGTAACGATGTCAAATCAATTGGCTCTTTGCTCACCTGAGTTAAGCGTCCAGGTTCTATGCGGATTAATACTGGAATATTATAACTTAACACCGACAATGATTTAAGCATATCTGGTGTGTAAAATGGTACTTCACTAACGGTACCTAAACGAATACCTCGATACTCGACAGGCGCACCAGCCTCTAGTCCAGATATTGAATCGGTAAAAAATAGTAGAAACTCGTGATAATTAGTATATTGCGAATCTTGTATTGCATTTTTATCTTCATATAATTGATAAGTTGACAGCGGTTGCGCTGGCGGACCAAATTTACTCCCCGTAGGCACATCAAAGCTAATACCTCCTGACAATAAAACTTCAAGTGAAGGGATTTCTAAATTTGCACCGCGAGGAGATAAAGAGAAATTAATTCCGCCTTCTTTCCAAAAACGAACATTGTCAGTGACCAGAACGTCGTAAGGTTTAGGAATGAATAATTGGTATTTCATCTGCCGATCCTTAATATCAAAATCAGAAGTTTCAACATTACCGACCGTAAAACCGCGAAACATAACAGGGGCGCCACGCGGAATAACATCACTTTGGCGGCTATTCAAATTAATACGGATACCTTGCGCATTGGGCCCTGCTAATGGAGGATTATCAGACAGAGCAAATGGCTTATCATCAAAATGATTATCTTCATTGCCTGGAATGAGTTCAATATACACTCCTGAAAGTAGAGTCCCTAGCCCCGAAACGCCTTCTCGTCCGATTTGTGGTTTAACCACCCAAAATATAGAGTCATTCTTCAATAAAGGCGCCATATTTTGGTAAATTTGACCTTTCAATATGACTTGTTGATAATCTTTACTTAACGTTACACTTTCGATGATTCCGACATCAACATTGCGACTCTTAATCACTGTTTTGCCTGCGGTAATACCATTGGCATCATTAGCCAGTAAAGTAATACCAATACCTTGGTCAGCAAAATGGGTATACACCATCCAAATGCCAATTATTAACGTGATAATCGGGATTATCCACACTGCAGAAATACGGTTAATCTTCAATTTCTTTGCCAGTTTATTTGACGCCATACCACACCTTTTATTAAATAAAATCAGTTTTTATCCCAAATGAGCCTAGGGTCATATTTTTGGGATGCAATCATTGTAATCACCACGACCGATGCAAAGAAAATTGCACCAATATCGGGATATACCGACATCATTTCTTTATTACGAATTAACGCTGAAATTACTGATACAACAAAAATATCAATCATCGACCATCGACCAATAAATTCAACAATATTATATAATCGATTCATTTGCAGGCAGTCATCTTTATTTTTCTTTCTTGTGACTAACACAAAATAGCAAAGCCAGCTTAGAGCAAGAATTTTTAAGATTGGGATAGTCACACTTGCCGAAAAAATGACTAAAGCCACAGGGTAGTCACCTTCCTGCCACATATAAATAACGCCATCAAGAATCGTCGAGCTCGATTCTGCGCTCAAAAATACAGTATTCATAATGCCATAAATATTAGCTGGGAGATAAAACATTAAAGATGTCATTAGTAGAGCAATCGTCCATTGAATACTATTTTTTTGCCTTAATGTCCCCTTACATTTACAACGCGGACAATGTGTCAATTCTGCAGGTAACATGGCATGACAATGTAAACATAACCGAATATTTTGACTCATCCCTGTCTTGCCTGATAACAAATTTGTCTTAATAAAATTATTACTCGCAATTTCATTCCAGAACTTACGAGGCGAAAAATCAATTGACGATTTTAAATAGAAAAAGATAAATAATGCGAATGACCAAAAGGCTTTATCCACACCTATTTCGCCATAGCTAGTTAACTTAACAAAACTCACCAACACACCTGCCATAAAAATTTCAGGCATACACCAATGTTCTAATTTTCCGTAGGCGATAAGCAAATTACGTTTATGGTATTTTGATAACCGTATAGGACTGCAAAGAATCAGCTGAATGATTAATACACAAATGGGCAAAATAAGGGTAAATAGTAAAAAAAGTACCATCAACGAGGGATATTGATATTCATATAAAATAGTCGGGATAGACAGCAACCGCAGATTATCAATAATGCCAATAACTTTTATGTGAATGAAAACAAAACTAGCAGAAAGCAATAACATAATCAAAGCACAACTAGAATAAATAACCGTATCGCGTCTCATATTAGTCAATTCACGAGCCAACTTTGTATGGCATCTTGGACAGACGGCTTGATGTGCTTGCTCAATAGGCGGCAATTCACACATTATGTCACACTGGTGACATAATGCATAATGTTGATGGCTAGCATGATCACTTTGCTGCATATAAAGCTATTACCTTATTAGGCTATAAAAAAATATTCAGCTTACTATTTTGATGAATTTTAATAATGACGCAAGTCAATTCAGCCGATTAAGCACCATTCATCAAAATAAAGCACCCTAACTATTACGGGTATTTTCTAGTTGCTCCCATAATTCAAATGACTGTTCAAACTCTTTTTCCTTAACCGCAAGATCCTGTAATACTTGATTAGAAGCTGCATGAGGCTGATTAAAGAAGTCATTATTGCTAATTTTTTCCTGCAATAAAGCAATCTCCTGCTCAAGCAGCTCTAATTTAGCTGGCAATGATTCAAGCATTTTTGTTTGCTGATAAGTTAATTTTTTTGACTTATTTTGTGTCGCGGCAGCGGGGTTGCTTACTGTTAATGCCTCTTTTTTTACCTGCGTAGATGGTTGCTCTCGTGGCTGGCGATTATTAAGTAAATTTGCATTTTGTTGCTGCTGATAAGCATCAAAATAACCCCCTGCATAAGCATTAATTTGCCCATTACCTTCGAAGAACCAACAACTATCGACCACATTATCAACAAATTGGCGATCATGGCTAACGAGTAAAACTGTACCGGTATATTCACTTACCAGCTCTTCTAGCAATTCCAATGTTTCAATATCCAGATCATTGGTTGGTTCATCGAGAATTAATAAATTACTCGGTTTTAAAAATAATTTCGCCAGTAATAAACGATTCCGTTCCCCTCCCGATAATGCACTAACTGGCGTGCGTGCTCTTTTCGGATGGAATAAGAAATCTTGCAAATAACCGAGCACATGGCGATTTCGTCCATTAACCGTAACCTCCTGCTTGCCGTAAGCTAAATTATCCATGACCGTTCTATCGGGATCCAAATCAGCGCGATATTGGTCAAAATAGGCAATTTCAAGCTTAGTTCCACAATGAATGCTACCGGATGTTGGTTGTATTTGCTCTAGCATCAACTTGATCAATGTTGTTTTACCTACACCATTTGGTCCGATTAAGGCAACTTTATCGCCTCTTAGTACTTGAGTTGTAAAATTATTAATCAACGTTTTATTGGCTATTTGATAGCTTAAATTTTCAATATCAAAAATAATTTTACCAGAACGAAGCGCCTCTTCAATTTGGATTTTTGCCGTGCCCATTACTTGTCTACGATTAGAGTGTTCCTGCCGTAGGCTTTTCAATGCACGAACCCGACCTTCATTACGTGTACGACGGGCTTTAATCCCTTGTCTTATCCAAACCTCTTCTTGTGCTAATTTTTTATCAAATAGCGCGTTTTGTAACTCTTCGACCCGAAGCGCTTCCTCTTTGCCTAATAAGTATTGATCATAGTCACCTGGCCAAACCGTCACATTGCCTCGATCTAAATCTAAAATTCGAGTTGCCATCTGACGAATAAATGAACGGTCATGTGAAATAAAGACAATGCTGCCTGAAAAATTTTTCAAAAAACCTTCTAACCACTTAATGGTATCAATATCTAAATGGTTAGTTGGCTCATCTAATAATAATACATCCGGCCCGCACACTAAGGCTTTAGCAAAAGCAGCTTTACGTAGCCACCCGCCAGAGAGCGATGATAGTTCTGTATCAGCGTTTAGTCCTAATTCAGATAAGACATTATTAATACGGTTAGTGATCAACCAACCATTTCGAGCATCAAGTTGTTCTTGCAACTTACCTAATTTAGTTAAATTCTCTTCACTAGGATCATGTTCAATCGTTCGCAGTAGTCCATGATAGCCTTTAAGTAGTTCCGCCTCTTCTTGTAAGCCTTCTGCAACAAACTCAAATATTGTGCCTTGAACATTACGAGGAGGATCTTGTTGTAGGCGCGAAACAACAATATCATTTTCAAAAATAATTTGCCCATCATCTAATGGAATTTCGCGATTTAGAATTTTTAGTAGTGTTGATTTTCCTGCACCATTTCGCCCGACTAAACAGACTCGCTCGCCTTGCTCGATCGACAAACTCGCATGGTCAAGTAGCGGAGCATCACTAAAAGAGAGATAAGCATCGTGTAATGTAATTAGAGCCATATAATATTAATCATTTTGTCTAAATAATTTATTGAGAGTCAAATTATGCCATGTTATTGACAACAATACATAATAAATCAATAAAAATTGTTTAGAATAATATAATTATAATAAGCTAATACTAATACTATTTCGATTATTTTTTTATTGTAATCCACTATTATAGAGTAAAACGTATCTCAATATGGTATAAAAAAAACAGATATAGCATAATAATGAAGGTAAAATTTGGCGGGCTAAAGGTAAAAAAGAGATGATGAATAAAACGCTAGGCTATGTTTGGAAATTTCAACGAATTGGCGGGCTAGATCAAGTTGTCTTAGCAAATGCACAAGATATTGCTAATTTAGAACAGCTCGACCCAAAACTTTGGGTGGCATTAAGCTGCCCTGCTTCAGGGCTAGAGTTTAACGATAAAACATTATCACTATTAGATAGCGACAAAGATGGACGAATTCGCATTCCAGAAGTGATTAGTGCTGTAAAATGGCTAAAATCGCGCTTGAGCAAACTCGATAGTATAATAGAGGGAAGCGACCATATACCGCTAAGTATAATCAAAAGCAACACCGATGAAGGTCTGCGTCTACAGGTCACTGCCAAAGCGATTCTTGCCAATATTGAACAACAAGACAAAGATACAATCGGCATCGATGATTTAAATCAATCAGCGATTATTAATGGTAAAAATTTATTTAATGGTGATGGAATTATTCCGCCAACGGATAAAATTGATAGTGATTTGCAGGCATTTATTAAAGATGCCCTGGATGTGATGGGGGGCGTTAAAGATGCCAGTGGGTTGGATGGAATTAATAATAAAATTGCCGAAGCATTTAAACAGTCACTGCAAGATTGGCTAAACTGGAATGATAACGTTAGTGGAACCACAACGCCATTAGGCGATGATACCGCGGAAGCTTGGCAACTAGTGCAAGAACTAAAAAATAAAATTAATGACTATTTTTTACGTACTGAACTGGCAAGCTATGCTCCCCAAGCTCAAAGTGCTTTAAATGTCGATGAAAAATATATTGTCCCCACTGATAATGGATTATTAGAGGATCACGCGTTAGCAGAATTACCTTTATCTAAAGTGTCGACCAAGCAAAATTTGTTCCTGACATCCGGTTTAAATCCGATTTGGCGAGAAAAAGTTTTGCGTTTAGTTGACCTAGTGAAACCCTTTATGACTAGCCCAGAGCAATTATCCCAAACTGATTGGCAAAATATTCAAGCTATGCTGTCACCTTATGCCACCACAATCGCATCAAAACCGTCACTAATTAAAGTCGATATAACTATTCCACCTAAAGTCACCATCGACAAATTAGGTGAACAGAGAGTACATGCCATACTCAATAGCGATATTTTCGATAAATTTTCCGCTTTAGCGCAAAAAGATAGCACAACACCCGCTGCCTCAGCTGATATTGCCGATGTTGAAAAATTAGTCCTTTACCATAAATATCTTTATCGACTATTAATGAATTTTGTCTCATTTCACGACTTTTTTGATTTAGACAATCGCACCGCTGCGTTCCAAGCCGGCCGACTATTTATTGATGGCCGTTGCTGCACCTTATGTATCTCAGTAACTGATATTGCAAAACATACAACGCTTGCTAACTATTCGGAGCTATTTTTAATCTATTGTGAGTGTACACGAAAAAATCCACCCGAAAATGGCGAACCAGAAAAAAGAACAATTGTTGCCGCGATGACTGCTGGTGATGCTGATTTCTTGCTTGAAGGTCGTAATGGCGTATTTATTGATAATAGCGGACATGACTGGGATGCAAAAGTCGTTAAAATTATTACTAAGCCAATTAGTCTTAGCCAAGCAATTTGGGATCCTTATAAACGTATTGGCCGTTTTATTACCGAACAGATCAATAAATGGGCTACGTCCAAAGAATCGGCCATGGTAGACTCAGCCAATAAAGCGGCTCAATCAACCGAACCACCTAAATTTGATCTAGCCAAAAGTATGGGGATTTTCGCCGCGATCGGCCTGGCGCTTGGTGCGCTCGGAACAGCGATAGCAACGATTGCCAGTTCCTTGTTTCAATTGCATTGGTGGCAGCTACCTTTCGTCTTTTTAGGTTTATTTATTATTATTTCTGGACCTTCGGTTATTTTAGCGTGGCTCAAACTACGTCAACGCACCATTGGCCCCTTACTTGAAGCGTCTGGTTGGGCAATTAATGGTAAGCTAAAAATTAACTACTTCTTAGGTAGCCAATTAACATCTAAAGCGAAATTGCCGAAAAATGCTTCACGTAACTTAATTGACCCAATGCGTAAAAAACGACATAACTATTGGGTTCTATTTTTATTCGCGTTAATTATTGGTATTGGTGCTACGGCGGGCTGGCTTTGGTATAGCGGTTATTTTAATAAGGTAGACGACGTGGCAGAAAAAGCTGAGTTATCGACAACAACAGAAGTGGCACAGCCAAACCAACCAACAGAAAATACACCCGCAGTAACACCTTAAAAGTTTTGGTGCTGATATTTAAAAGGAGGTTAAGAACAAACTTAACATCCTTTTAGATAAATAAAATCGTCTAATTTTATGATTATTTATTATGATCAACTAAAGCATAGGCAATAATATAATCACCCATCTTAGAGCCAAATGAACCATGTCCACCGACCACTAAAACAACATATTGACGACCATCTTTACCCATAAATGTCATTGGCGTTGCTTGCCCACCAGCAGGCAGCCTTGCCGACCAAATCTCTTTGCCATTAGTCGCGTCATAGCCACGAAGATATTGATCAAGCGTACCACTTAAAAAAGCGATACCACTTGCCGTAGTCATTGGTCCACCCATCGCAGGTACACCAACGGGGAATGGTAAAGGAATAATCGGTGTACTATCACGCGACGTGCCATTAGGATGTTTCCACGTCACCTTGTCATCACTCAAATTAATACCGGCAACATCGCCCCAAGAAGGTGCTTGACATGGAAATCCAACCAAAGATAAAAATGGTTTTAAAATAACGGCATAAGGTGCGCCTTTATTTGGCTGTAACCCTGCCCCTTCGGATGCTTTTTGAGCATTCGATACGACTTCATTTTGTGGAATTAGCTTTGATACAAATGCCATATAATTTGGACTTGCAAATATTAGTTGCCTTGCAGGATCAATAGCAACGCCGCCCCAATTCATCACCCCAACATTACCTGGATAAATTAAACTACCTTGCAAAGAAGGTGGCGTATATTGTCCATCATAACGTAATGATTTAAATTGTATTCGGCAACTAAGCTGATCAAATAGCGTTGCCCCCCACATATCTTTTTCTTGTAAAGGAGGCGGTAATAAATTTAACTGAGAACGAGCCTGCGTTTTAGCCGTCCAATCGCCAGCAATAGCACCTTGAGGAGCAGGGATCTCATCGATAGGAACAATTGGCTCACCTGTTTTACGATTTAAAACATATAAACTACCCTGCTTAGTTGGCTGAATAACCGCAGGTAAAATTCCCTTATCTGTTTTTAGATCAACTAGTATCGGCTGCGCAGGTACATCCATATCCCATAAATCATGATGAATAAATTGATAATTCCAAGCAACTTTGCCCGTTGCGATGTCTAATGCCACTAAGCCGGCAGAATACTTTTCAGCTGCAACAGTACGATCTGCACCATATTGATCAGGGGTTTGATTACCTAGCGGTAAATAGGCTAAACCTAATTGCTCATCGGCGCTAGTAATTGACCATACATTAGGCGAATTACGCGTATACACTTTCCCTGCTGGAAGAGGATCTGTCGCATCAGGATCGCCACTATCCCAGTTCCATACTAAATGGCCATCATAAATATCAAATGCACGCACAACACCGGACGGTTCATTCGTTGACTCATCATCCGTCACATGTCCACCCACAATAATAAGATTTTCTGTTACTAGCCCCGGTGAGGTTGAATAATAGCCACCAGGAGTAAATGGACCAATACCTTGCCTTAGGTCAACTTGACCATGCTCACCAAAACTATCGCAAAGCTCACCATTATCAGCATTTAATGCAATAAGCCTAGCATCGGCAGTCGGTAAATAGATACGACGTGGGCACTCACTTGTGCTGACTTTTTTTGCAATAGCTGAATAAGTTGATTGCTGAAGATAATGCTGTGCATCATAATAAGATAACCCTCTACAGGTCATATGCGCCCAGCCCTTAAAGGTTCCCGCGCCCTCATTACTAATAGCGGGGTTATATTTCCATAGCGTTTTACCGGTTTCTGGCTCAAGTGCAAGTACCCAGCCGTGCGCGGTACAAGTATAAAGCCTATCATTGACTTTTAACGGAGTATTTTCGTTGGTTAACTCAACCGGATCATTATCGGTTGGTAAGTCACCGGTTTGAATACGCCACACTTCTTGCAAATTACCAATATTATCAGCTGTAATTTGATTCAATTTTGAATAATGTAAACCGGCATTAGTCCCACCATAAGCAGTCCAGTTATCACCCGCGGCTTGCTGTGGGTTAACGGTTACTAACTCTTTCGGTACGATTTGACCGGTTATGACACCTGGTGAGGTAAACAATGAAGCAAAACCAGCAATAAAAGTGATGATAACACTGGTTGATAAGAGTTTTGGCGCCAAACTTACAGATCCATTAATTAACGGTTTTCGCCACCAAGGTAATAAAAGTAAAATACCAACAATAAACCACACCCATAATCTTGGTACTAATTGCCACCAGTTAAGTCCGACTTCCCATAAAGCCCAAATCGTCGAAATAGCTAAAACAAAAGCAAAGAGCGTTAATGCTGATGCACTACGCTTAAGTAACAATAACGCAGTAAATAAAATCGCGATCCCACATAACAAATAATACCAAGAGCCACCAAGGCTAATAAGCCAACCGCCAGCGATGATCAATATTACAGACATCAATATCAAAATAATCGCAGTTAATATTAATAATAGCTTGTTTTTACGCATAAACCCCACCAATATATTGTTTAGATTATCTACCGATGAGTTTACACCGATTGCGTAATTAAAAAAGCATAAAATAGCGTTTTACTCTTTTATTTGAGGTAAAAGTAATAATAGCGAACAGCTAACTAAACTTTTGTATTATAGGTGATTATTTGAATGAGGAGATCGCGTAAATTGACAATGATATTTTTAAACGAGTTAAGTTAACGATTAAATTTATTGACTTACCAAGCTGCTTTGCTTAGGCTTTGATATCTATGCCCTGCTTAAATAGGTTATCAACCTGCACATCTGTCAATTTAAATTCCGTTTGAATCATGCCTATAAATGTTGAATCACGACAAAATTCCTGCGCGGTTTCCCATGCCGTTTTAACCGTAACACGTTCAATTGTATCATCAGCAAGCGCATTGATATAATTATCAGCAGATTGATAAAGTGATGAACCATCATCTAATTTTGTCAATCTTAAAATAGTTAGCATTTGGAAGCGGTTTAATAACTGTGGAATTTGAGCTTCAATTTTTGCCCTAATTAAGTCTTGCGCTTTTTTTACTAACTCGTTAGCTTCTAAATTCGATATTGCGATTAAATCACCAGTAATATAGCTATCTTGAGAACCATCGCTTTCATAAGCATAAACTTCATTATTACTATTTTTAAAATATTTCATAGTAGCTATTCTCCTTATTTACCGTAATTCAAACCATGATGCTATATTATTAGATGCTGATGCTACTTTATATGTCTCACCAACCGGAATGATTATATCGAGTGATGCCGAAACGTATGAACCATTAGAATTAAAGCCACTCCCATATTTTGTTACAGGCACATCATTCACCCACACATTGAGAATAACAACACGCTTACCTGCACCATAATCGTTAGAAGCAACAGATAGAAATATTGGGGTTCCAGTCGTATTTGTATATGTTGTGTTTAGTGATCTTGATGCTGTAACATCGTACCACCGTTGGTTAATACCAACACCGTACTGATAATTAGATATGTTTGAAGTTGTTATAACCTCTTTCCAAGATTCCCATTCCCATTGCCACCCACTGCCAGAATTCCGATATCCACCAAAACGCTGATATGTTGTATTATCTTGATATAAGGTTAGCACTACGCCATTAACGTCATATAATCTGCGTTCAACCCTTAATATACCAGACCAAACCTTAGAATCATCAGGGGTGTATTGGTAATTTCCAGCTAAAGTAAACGATTGATTAGCACAAATCACATGGGTCGAGACCAATGGAGTTCCCACTTCAAGTAGTGGTGAACTAGAATATAGTCCCCCCATTCCTTGAGTTAAGATATCGTTACCACCTTGCTGTAACTTTGCAGTAAAGTTGGTATCGCCCGTTACCGTTCCGCCGTTAAATTGACTAACACTAATATCGCCATCAACAAGTACTTTTTTATCATTAATAAAAAGATTGTTATCGTTGTTACTGATAGCTGCCTTACCAATATTTATTGAATTCACAACATCAATGTTCGACGTTTGCAGCTTTCCAGTAAAGTTTGTATCACCCGTTATAATTCCGCCGTTAAATTGATTAACATCACCATCAACAAGTACCTTTTTATCATTAATAAAAAGATTGTTATCGTTGTTACTGATAGCGGCCTTACCAATATTTATTGAATTCACAACATCAATGTTCGACGTTTGCAGCTTTCCAGTAAAGTTTGTATCACCCGTTATAATTCCGCCGTTAAATTGATTAACATCACCATCAACAAGTACCTTTTTATCATTAATAAATAGATTACCTGTTAACGTTCCACCAGTTAGTTTTAAAGTATTTGATAAGTCGACATTACTCGCACTCTGCTCAGCTTGTTGGGCAAATTTGGCTGCTTCATCTTTACTATTTTTAGCATTTAGGGCGCTAAGGTTAGCGTTTTCTTCTGCTTCGCTAGCTGTCTGAACAGCAGTTTCAACTTCAACCGCTAATTGTTTCACTGTCGAAATTTGATCCGTTATATCTTGTGCTACTAGTTGAGCGGTTTTAGCGCTATCAATTGCCAAACCACTGTTAACGTCTGTTTCACCTTTTGCCTTGAGTGTTAGAGTTAAAGCATCATTAACTTGCTGCGCTACTTGTTTTACGTCTATCGCCGTATCATCAACACCAATTTTAACATCTTGAATACTTTTCGCGACGTCCTCAGCTGTCGCTGCAAATTTTTTACTATCGTCGCGAAGTGCGGTAACTTGTGCTAAAATTTCAGGCGTGATCTCATTTTCATTAGGATTAAGTAGGTAATCATTTAATGAACCGTCTAATGAATCAGCATAAATATCAATAATGCCGACACTAGCAGGCGAAAAACCTGGCCTTACAATCACCACCTCATATTTACCGACTTGAGCGTCAATTGAATAAAAACCCTCTTTAGTTGTGGTGGTTGAAACCACTTTATTTAATACTGTATTGGTATTTTTTAACGATCTCAGTTCAATTACTGCATCTGCAATAATTTGACTTGCACCGTCAGTAAGCTTACCCGATATTTTTGCCATTTTATTTTTCCTCTTTTTAGGCATAAAAAAACCGCCGAGGCGGTTATCATTTAGAAATTCTAATTATTGAAAATATTTATCATAAAAATCGCATTTTATATAGGCAATTTTTCTTATTCTTGTGAATTTACCATACCATGTAGGAAAAGGAGGGAAAAGGCTCGTTTCTGTTGAATACCTAGTTGTAGATGATAGAACGTTAATGGAAATTTTTTTATCTCCAGCACAAATAAACTTTGACCATTGAGAGGTTGTTATATCGTACCCCTCATGTTCCCATCTTCCTGGTCTAGTTTCTCCCCATACCTGTTCGGTTTTCCAATAACCAGGTTTCACTTCATAATATCCATCCTGCCACTCTGTATAACCATCTTTCCATACATACTTACCGTTTTCCCAAATATATTTCCCAGGAATTGAAACATATTTACCTGGAACTCTAACTGTTTCTGAAGGAACCCAAATTTTATTTGTTATATAACCATGTTCTGGTCCATAATATTTACGTATAGGTGTTGTTGAATAATTTCCATCAACCTCACACATACAAGCTTGGACAGCAACATTTTGAGTAAAGCTTTGAGACTCAATATTAGTATCAAAAATATCTATTTTTAAGGGTAAACACTCATTATGAAAAATAGGTTGATTATTTTTGTTATATATACAAAAACCGTACTTAGGAATATCAGGTGTTTTGTTACTAAAGATATAAAGAATGAAATCTGCTCTATTTATTGCGCTAAATACCTTAATTGACCATTTCCCATTTAAAATAACATAATCAAATAATAACCCTTGGCAACCTTGGCCATTTGCGGTTCTGACAAATGCAATAATTGAGTTGTCTGACTCAATATTAGTTTCTATAAGTTTTTTTTCATTACAATCCAAGTTAAAACAATTAATTAAATATAGAGAAATTGGAGTAATATTAGGTGATATGACGGTTCCATTGGTATTATTCAACAATAATCCAAAATTCATTTTACAGACTCCATATAAACAATTAAACAAATTGAAACAGGGATTTCATTCCAATAAATTTCATTATTTCTAACAACTATTCGTGTATTTATTTCTCCTCCGCCATAAAAATCTTGATAATTACAAGCAATATATTTTAATTCATAGCCATCTTCTAAAGGATACCTTTTCGAGCCATTATCTTTTACATACGTAATATCCAAAATATAGCTAAAATCAAGGTTACTTATTTCTTCCATTGGCTGATTTCTAAAATAGTTCATAATTCCATAATTTGACATAATACACCACTTAAGTTAGCTTATTTATGATAGTTTCCCTAATTTGACTTTGATATAACCCTTTTCATCATATACAGTTATAGTTTCACTATTAATATCCATTCTACCACCACTACGAGATGCAGAAATATTAACTAAACCATATTGATCAACCTTAAAACAGTTATTAATATTAATTTCTCCTCCATAAAATTTACCCGCATTAACTTCTCCACCATTGATAATCGGCGCATTAATCTCCGTCCCAGCGGTAATACGATCGCCTCTAATCGTGCCTTCGGCAATGAGATCACCATCAAGGAATAGTTTAGGTTCAACCCATTTACCGCCATCGTACATTTTGGCTTCTTTATGGCTGATTTGACCTTTTGGGTCTAAGGCATAAACCATCAATACCGCATCTCGTGCTGGGTAAAAGCCAAAATTAGCTAAGAAGAGCTTATTAGCCTCGTCATTGGCTGGGAATATGCCATCGTCAGTTTGTAGACGGAACATACCGCCAGCACCATTTTCAGCAATTAGCGTTTTTGTATTGGCAATCAGCATCTCTGAACGGCCAACCACATTAATGGCATTAACCCCATACCAATATTCGCTATCAGGCAAACAGTCTTGGTCGACCATTGTCATTCCACGGCCGAGGTAATAACTGCGAGCTATTACTTCCTCCTGAGTTCGCCCTTTATAAAATTCATACTGAGTACCTAAGCTACTTATTGTAGTTGTGATCGGACGGATCGCAACGCTTGATAAACTTGGAGTGAGTAAAATTTGTGCTGGTTTAGCGGGTGCTGCTATTGAAAAGGCGATCACCGTTTCATCGCCAAGTTTTCCCTGCTCACTTACACCGCGCACGCTAGCATTAAAGTGACCTTGTTGTAAGTCAGTAATATAATATTCGGTGCTATTAATCACTTGCCGGCTTATCAATAGATCATCACGTAATATTTTAACCTCAAACTGTAAATTATTTACGCTACGTGGCGTTGACCAGCTTAAACGCCCCTGATAACGATCTGATTCAGGCATTACTTCAATTTGCAGCTGTTCAACCGGCGGAACCGCGAGACCAAATGCACTGCTAGTCTCATTTTCAAATATAGCGCCAGCATCAACAATTGCCTCTTTATTTGGTTGATGTTCGAGCGCGGTAATTGAATACGATCCATCATCATTTTCACCTATTTTGAGTGCTTTAAATAAGCGTGGTTTTAATGCTGGATCGATTAGCATCCAAACTGACCATTTATCGGCAAACACGTCATCAACTAAAACTAACTGATTTGGATTTGGCTGCGCTTGAACGGCTACTTTAACTAACTCAACCTGCGAATTGGTATAGGTTAAATAGGCACTACTGATGTTACTAAGCTCAACGTCGCGATCAAGTGTCACGGTATTGCCATTAACCTCAACAATGCGTCCGCCAATTTTAGCGCCGGCGTAATCATTATCAGCAATGCCAATAATATCACCAGGTAAATGCCGAAGCCCTTCACGACCAATGGCAAATGTAACGGTTTGTTTTTCAAGCTTTTCCGTTTGAACTAGCCACTTACCAATGCGATGTGCCTGCCCGCGCGAGGTACAACCAAACGCTTCAATTTTGGCAACATTTAAGCCAAAACGGCGAATAAGATCGTCATCAGCAACATATTCTGTCGCTGTTTTCCAGCCATTATCTGGATCAACATAGCGTACATGCACTGCCGAATGACGCTGCTTTTGCGCGGAAGATGAATAATTGAATTGCCCTTTTACCACATTGGCATTGGTATAAACCGCAACCATATCGCTAGGGCGATCCATGATGGCAGTTAGCTGGGTACCATTCCATACTGGCATCGCTCTAAATACCGAGCAAAGATCATTAATCACATCATAGGCTTGACGTTGGCTAGTAATAAAACAGTTACAGGTAAAACGTGGCTCTTGATTGCCAAATCCATCATCCACCAATTGGTCACAATACTGAGCAATTGAGTAGAGCATAAACTTATCAACACCAAAATTACCTAAACGCTCGCCAAGTCCATAGCGCCCATTGGTCAATAGATCATAAAAAATCCAAGCTGGATTATCAGTCCATGCCAGTTTAAAATTGCCTAACCATAAACCATTATAGCCACGATTCTCCGGATCATAATTATCAGGCACTTTAACAATCATGCCTTTAATAAGATAATTGCGCCTTGGTATGCCATTAAATTGTTCAGAGTCGAATTTAAGCCCAGTAATTGCCGTATTTGGGTAAGCAAGTTTAATATCATAAATCTCGGTGTATGATGACCATAAGGTGCTGTTTACCATTTTTGACGATGTGCTATCGGCTGTTTCGCGCACAATTCGAATATTGAATGGCGTTTCAGGTAAATGGTCTAAAATCACTGATTGTAAATATTTGCTACGGGTTTTTTTATCTTTTAACTCAACCGTTTCAACGGTGCGCCAAGAGTTGCCAGAACCAACTTGTACCAGCATGCTAACGGTGGTTGGATTAATATTGCCGTCATTATCTTGTGCGTACATTGCCGATACGCCAACGGTAACGCGCACCCGGTCAACATTCGGATCGGTAACGGTTCTAACAATTGGGGTTGTTTGCTTAACTTCTAGATTAACGGGTACTTCATTTTCAGTATAGTCAAAACCAGATAAGGGCTCTTGCGCTTGTGTCCCTGCTGTCCATTCGACTTCTAAACCTTTAAAATTATATTCGCCATCGCTACTTTGTACCGGCGTATCATTCAGGAAAATACTTTGTAAACCATTTACCGGCCCTTCAATTTGCCCTTCGCACAGTAGATCAATAATATTAAGCTGCTGCTTGGATTTTAAGTTATCAACCGCCTCTTTAGGCGTTTTTTGTTTACCACCACCTTTACCCATTATATTGTCTCCAAACCTTGTGAAAGAACTTTCGATCCAATTTTCATCGTGCCATAACAAAGCGGCACTGGCGCACCTTGCGCGATGGTGTTATCTAAACTGGAAAAAGAGGTGTTTTTACTAGTACTTTCATCTGTAGTATTCGTTGTAGGTAACTTAGTTAACATCATTGATACACCGCCAATCATCATACCAATTCCAGCCGCAATAAATGGCGCTCCCCAACCACCTAAAACACATCCAATGATACCAACAACAACCATCGCGGCTCCTGCAATGATACTAAAGAGTCCACCATTTTTTGCCCCAGCAACTTGAGGAACTAAATGGATCACCGCATCGTCGGTTAACTTAGTATGCATACCAAATTTCAAGCTATCCTCTGTCATATCGTGGCCATTAATGCGGATGCGAAAATAACCATTCATAATATTTTGCCGTAAACCTTTTATTTGCAGATATAAGCCGTTAAGCGCTTCGGCTGCTGTTTCGGCATTTAGTTTAAATTTAGTGCCATATTGTTTAAGATCGCCGTAAAAGCGGATGGTTGCCATGCGTTATGCCTCCAAATTGAGTGTGTATATTTAAGCCAATAACCGTTATATAAGTCACGGGTTGATAAACGTTTTGGGCAGTGATGTAAAATCATCTGATCACCGATATAAATTGCCGCATGATTAGGTACCTTAGCGCCTAAGCAGACCAAAATAATATCGCCCTCTTGAACGTTATCAACTTGATAAAATTCATTAACCGGTAATAAGTCGAGGTAGAGATTTTGACCATTATTCCACCAATTGTCTTGCCGCCCATAATTAGGCAGCAAAATACCGGTTAGCATATAAGCATCAATCATCATAGTAAAACAGTCATCAACACCATGTTCAAATTCACGTCCAAGTAGTGGCTTAATCGCGTTAAATTGGTAAATTTTATTATTACAAACCAACCACCAGTCAAGTTTAGTTTGCAACTGAAATAGCTGATCTGCCTCGCTTAAAATAGGCAAACCATTAGGGTGCGAATGAACGATTGTGGTAATTTCACCTTGGTTTTCAGCCTTGATCCAATCGTCGGGTGAAATTTCGAAATTATTTTGTGGATCGAGGGCAATATTATTACACGCAATATACTGTTTATTATTAATAATAAGTCCGCAGCATTCATTATCACCGCACGCTTTTGCATGCTTTAAGATTTGTTTTTTCATCATCCATTACACGAGTTAAGAGAGTTTTGCCGCGGATGGAAAACCACCAAACGGTAAAATACCATGCTCACCAAAACGTAACTTGCACCCTTTTAAGCAGCGACTGCATTTATCTTTGGTTAGGTCATCAGTTGGTTTATCAAATTCATCAGCAACCGCCTTGCCAGTATAACCACACTCTGATGAACGATATTGCCAAGCACAAGTATGAGCAATAATTACCCTAGCCGGAATTAATGCTCCATCAGATTCACATGGTAGCGCTAGCTCAAAACTTGCCGTTTCAGAATTTAAGCTAGTTAATCGCTCGATAACATAATTGGATATCACTTCTTGAGTAGGGTCAGCAGCAGGATTGCCCGCGGTAAAATTACCACTATCTAAAAACTTAACGATTACCTGATGCCGCGTTACTACTGCGCCAAGTAAATCGTCGTAATCTTGACTTAATCCAGTAATTAGCCCGGAAATATTAGCCACCGTTAAGGTTGGCCGATTACTGGTACCTTGGCCACTTTTTTCAAATCCTTGCGCCTTAATGGGGTAAGGTTCATAAATATTACCCTGCCAAATAATCGCTTGGCGCATTTCGTTCATACCGTTATGGAAACGAAATACCGTTTTATCACCAATAATCTTGCTTAAATCAACTTCAAATAGCTCAATTATGGCATCTTGTTCGATTTTATTGAGTTCTAATAAGCTATTTTTTAAGATCATGCGACGACCTCTTCAAAACTAGCGGTGATCGTGGTTACGGTATTTTCAACTGAGGTTGACCACGTCGGGCATTTTACCGTGATAACGCGATGGCGATTAGGCTCCCGCCACAGGAAGGCTTTAACCCCTTTATGCTCACTCAAAAAATTATCAATATACTGCGATTCTTGCCTCAGGACTTTTAATGTCACTTCATAAGTTCTTAAATCACTATTAATGCCATCTTGCTGCCGCTGCTCATAGCCATCACCAAATTTAATAGTTTTGACCCTCGGTTGAGTGCGCTCTGTCATGTTTGGCATAACATGCCAATGAAATTGTTCCATAATTTTCCCCAAATATGGTTACCTTAAATTTTATGCAATAAAAAACCCCGCAGTTGCGGGGTTTTTAAACTGGAAGAAAGATTATAAATAATTTGCGATATTTTTAGCCACATCCAAAGCAACTAGATCCCAAGCTGACTCAAGAACGGATACTTTAGTCGCATCTCTTATACCGCCTTCATGCGTCTGAGCAAAAAAATCTTTTGACCAGCTCTTACCATCTAAATTAAACGTTAAACTAAGATTAACCTGAGCGGTGTCAATATTAGTAAAACTAGTTGTAAACTTAGTTTTAGCTGAATCAACAATGATAATTAATGATTTACCTTTATCACTGATATTAGCATATGTAGCAACAGCCTCTTCAATTCGAGAAGATAGTCCGACTCCAGTTGGAATTCTAAATCTAGACCCCGCATTAATAAATCCTGATGCTCCCTGAACATCGACTCTTTGAGGGAAATCATTTGGATCCCAAATAATATTTATTGTCGGCTTATCCTTTAAATTTATATCAGATTTTATTTGTTTTAGAGATTGATAAGATAAGCGATCATTAAAAGGAAGATAAACGCCGCACCCAGTAAGAATAAGGATCGAAATAATAATAATAATTTTTTTCATATCATTTTATTTTCTTGATTTACGTTCCATAAATAATATCTTATTCTTCAAAACAATGGTAGATAAAAATCAATACCGGTTTAAGACGCCACCTGGACGTTGTTGCTCTTGAATAATACTCATTACCGATTGTTTAATCATACTACCAAGCTGCTTACCATCTTCTTCAGACACATCGCCACCACTAATCGATACAGGTACGTTAACACTAAAACCTGATTGGCTTTGATTTGAGGATTGTAAAAAGTTTTTCAAATCGGCATTAGTACGCGCATCAACCACACGTTCACCTTTATCTAATAACCATGTTCCTTCACTAGGAATAGAATCGATTCCTGAGTGTGCCATACCTGATATGCTTTGTGCCGCAATAATTCCAATAGAAGCATAGCCCATACCTCGAACTACACCAGACATAATCGTTCCAAATGTTCCACCGAGTTCCAAAGCTTTAGTTGCAGCTACTTCGGTATTAACAACAGCTTGTGCCAGTGCACTTGCTTTGCTAGCTAAAAACATCACTTTATAAGCAGCAGAACTTTCACCCGCAGTCTGCTTTAACAAATCAGCAATGCCCCCCGCCATCGTGCTAAACATATCAATTGACGTCATTGTATGCTCTTGATTTAGAGCACTCAATTTGTCATTCATATCCTGCTCAATAGCGGTTACGTTATCGGCATACTGTTGTTGATTAATTTGTTTTTGTTCTAATGCTTCTTTTTGATAAAGTAAATCATCATTATATTTTTTCTGAAGATCGTCTTTTTGATCATTAATTTGATCTAATCGATTAGAGCCTGATGTTAGTTGTCCAGCAATAGAAAAACCTTTTGAAACATCACCTAATACTGTTGAGGCTAAATTATTTTTACCAAAAGCATCGCCAGCAATGCCTGCATAACCAGAAAATAGTGATGACATTTGATCATATTGATAAACATCTTTTTCACTATTAACATCTCTTACATCACGGCCATATTGCTTATCCTCAAGTTTACTTTCATATTGCCATAACCCAGCAAGTCCTGAATATTTTTTTGCATTTTTAGCATATTCGAGTTGTTTTTGCTGATGGATGCTTTCAAGTTGTGCTCGTTTTTCATCAAAACCTTTTAAACCATCATTCATGCTAGGGACAATATTATTGCTCAAGTCAAACGCTTTAGACATCGCCGATAAACTTTTAGTAATATTGTGCTCAGCTGATAAATATTTGGTTGAAATGGCTGCTAATTGTGCGGTAGCAATAGTACCTGAAGATAACTGAAATTTTAATTTTTGTTGCTCTAGTTGATAAACTTCGTTATTAAATTTCTCTGTTGCTTTTATTTCTAGGTCATTGAGTTTTTTAGTCGATTCAAATCCTTTTCTTCGCCTAACTTCTAAATCAGCTAAAGTAATTTCTAATTCGCTAATTAATTTTTGTTTTTTAATACCTAAATCGGTATTGTTATATAAAAAATCAGGCATGAAATTAGCTGCGGCAGCTGTGATATCAGACGTTGCCGCAACTGATTTATACACATCACTATCTTGGGAAATATGTTTGCCAAGTTCTTTAGTTCCTGATGATGTGATTTTTTGATAAAAATTTAATTTTTTAGTAAGAGTATCTTTATCTAACTGATTTTTCGATGATAAATAACTAAAATTTGATTGTGATTGTTTACTTAACAATGGCACTAAATCATCTAATGATGCTAAAGAATGAAGCGCTTTATTAAATTGAGCATCATTCTTATCATTAGATTTAATAAGTTCTACCTCACGATCTTTAAGTTTATTTAAACTAGCCGCAAATTTTTCAAGATAACCGATTGCATTAGGAATTTTCGGCGATGTGAGCAATTTATTTAATGCAGTAATTTTATTTTGTGCGTCGCCAAATTGTTTGCTTGTTTTATTGGTTTCACCAAGTATTTGACCTGAAGTATTTTGCATTTTAGCTAATAACTCAAGTGTATTTTTAAGCTGCTTATCTATATCGCCTTGCTTGTTTTCAACATTTGTTTTTAAGTCTGATGCCATGTCATTCCCTTATAATAATATCTGATTTGCTATTTACCGGCTAATTGGGTAAAAAGATCTTCCAGATTACTATCAGTTTCGTGTTCAGCCGTCTTCTTCCCCCAATCAAGCACAATGTCTTGTAACGCCACCTTCGCACCCTTAGATTGGTAAATAGCAGCAGCTACTTGGGCGGCTTGAATATCGGCGCGCTCATCACCAATAGGGTTTATTTGATCAAAGCCAATCCATAAATAAAACTCACGCGCAGTCATTGAATCTTCAAGATGCGAAAGTGTCATACCGAGTCGTAAGGCAAGCTTCATTTTAAAAAATAGATCGGCATTATCGGCTACTTTTTTTTAGCATCCTCGATCGGCGTTTTACCAATTCCAGACAGTTCTAATGCTTGATTAAGTAAACGGGAATGAACAGGGCCATAATTAGCAATAAGATCATCGTATTCACCATCAAAAATAATATTGCCTTTTTCATCGCATAAGGTTGAGGCAAATAAGATTGCTTCTGCTTCAATGCGTTTACTATGTTTATCATCAGCATCATTGTTATCTTCAATTTGGCGTAGTGTTTCGGCCCAAATTGACCATGCACCAACCGATGGTTCCCTTAGTACCACAGTAATACCGCCCCATTCAGGGACGGTCAGTGTGGTCGTTCGGAAGCCGGCATTTTTAGCAGAAATTAATTTTTTTAAATTTGTCATGTCGCTTCCTTATTAATTAGATTTCAACTAATTTACCTTTCATGCGTAATGTATAAGACGCTGTTACCACCGCACCTTTAGCCACTGAGAAGCTGTTTTGACGCACTTCAGCCATAAAAGCGTAGCCTTTGCCTGATGGAAAGGTAATTTTAAACGCATGAGTGGCATCAGTATCGTACGCAGCACGTAACGATTTTTGCGCTTCATCATCAATAACCCAGTTACCCGAGAAGGTAATTTCACCAGGTGCAGGTAAACCGTTGGTCATCTCTTGTTCAGTCGATGCTAGCGTTGTAACCTCAATATCTGATTTTTGTCCACCGTTATAGCTAAACTCTGTTACCGTGCCACCAAGATCAAGCCATACTGCGCTTGCTGCGTTTGCTTCCGTTGCAGCAGCTTTTGATACGCTCAGTTTAGTTCCTTGAGTTAATTCATATTTACTCGCCATTAATTTTCTCCATATATAAAAAAACCACCTATTTGGTGGTTGTAGTTGATTGTTCAATAAGAACTCGGTTCTTGCTCAAAGTAACAACTTGAGGCTAGTTAAGGCATATTAAATATGCCGGTTGATTAGTATTACTCACCTTGCGCAAGTAACATAATTAGTTTCGATGTTAAATAAAGTCTGCGCGGTATTGCTTCTAGATTAACGTATTCAGCGTTACTGGTATGATATCCTGCGCCGGGTAAACCTAGCGCTTCAATAACAGGTTTACCTGATAGGGCGGCAAAAGCGGCATCTGAACCTCCGCCGGTTTTAGGGAAAATAATCAACTGGTGACCAATCGATTTATAAATTGCAACGGCTTTATCCATTAGCTGTTTACCCTCTTCGGTTACATCGAAGGCTGGGCGAGTTGTATCAATCACAAGTTCGATTTTTGCATCAACAAGTTTTTGATTAGCGACTCTCGCTTCTAATTCAGGTTTGAAGGCTTCAAACATTTCATTAGTTGGGAAACGAATATCAGCGAGTAAACTTGCATGAGCTGGTATGGCATTTCTTACTTCGCCAGCCTCTGCCATAGTCCAGTTAAAGCGCACCCCATTAGGACCTTGATCTAAATCAGCAGTGCGCAATATTAAATCTGCCGCTTCAACAAGTGCATTAACGCCTTTTTCAGGTTCGGCACCAGCATGCGCGGCTTTACCAGTGATTGTAACCGTCGCGGTACCAATACCAGAGGTGCCTGAAATCAAGCCTTCAGGATTAATAATTGTCGGCTCAAACGATAAAATATAATCATTGAGCTGTGCCGTTGAAGTAATTAACTCTTTTGAACCCACTGAACTTTGTTCCTCATCGGTATTAAATAGTACCGTGATTGAACCAAAATCTTTGAAACCTCTATCTTTTAGTAATTTGAGGCTATGTAATATTACCGCAATCCCACCTTTATCATCGGCGATCCCTGGACCATAAGCAAAATCACCATCTATATAGAAAGGTGATTTTTCTAGCGTCCCTCTTTGATAAACAGTGTCTTGATGGGCTTGTAACATAATATTTTTACCGCCATTACCTTTCAATACACCAACAATATTATCACCAAGACTCACGCGCCCTTCACTAGATCCTTTGCTTGGATGGCGAGTAACGCTAAAACCTAAATCGTTTAACTCTTGCTCTATTTGATAGTTCATTTCCTCGATGCCGGCTTTATCGGTTGAGCCGCTTTCTATGCCAACTAAACACAATAATGTTCTTATTAAGGCACATTTTTCTGCTTCGGCTGCGGCTAATAGTTGTTGATCAACCGCTAGCGCGGCTGAGTCAGCCAATTGATCGTTAATTTTAGAAATATCATTTATCGTTTTCATATCGGTTTTACCTTTTAAAGTTACTTTATGAAATCTATATTTCCATGAAATATAGGTTAGTGGTAGTACATTCAATGTACGTATAACGAACGAAAAACTATCCATAGCATAGAGTAAAAAACGAGACTTTAAGTGACTAAAGGCTAGTTTCAAGTTGGTAAACTGATTAGTTTTGAGGGTATTTCATCTTATGAATTGATGACAAAATGTAGATTTTAACAATATTGAGAATTTATAATGAAAACTCCAACGTCGCACAAAATAGTGCTTTGTCTTTATCATAACGCTGCATACCTTTAATATTATAAGGTTGCAAAGATTTTAAATTTTCATAGGCTTGGTTTTTAATCGTCTCAGCTTGTTTCATATCGTCAGCAAAAATATTGACTTGAAAACAGTAGGCGGTACCAATAGGCCCATCTAATACATCAATCGATGATTCCAATTTTTTACGATAGCAAATATAAGGAGTTTCGGTACCAGGTTTAGCAACTAATGGGCTTATTCGTCCATCACAAAGCGATATAAGCGCGAATTCAATGTCAGTTTCGATCATAATAAGGATCCTTTTGTAAAGTTAAGCAATAAAAAAAGCCGACATAAGCCGGCTTAAGTAAATGAAAGGTTTAATTTGCTAAGCAGATAGCGGTGATATATTTCTGTAATGCAATAATCATAGTATCTTTGGTAATTATGTCGTCTCGGAGTAAATAATAATTTTGTCGAGCTTCTCCAGAGAGTTCGCTGGCTTTTGCATCATCCACGTTGGTGGTGGCGGTTTTATTGATGTTGAACTGCAACCGGCCAAGACCATTGATAACATTATTATATAGCTTATTATTTTCAGCTTTTGCATGAGTTAGCTCCTGAGTAAATTTATCATCAATATCACGTACTTTTTGTGCTAATAGTTGATATCGCTTAAATTCTGCTTTTATTTGTGATAATTCAGTTTTGATGCCACCAAGCTCAATATAAGTATTGCGAATATCAACCCAAATAAACCCTAAAAAGAGTAAAATGAAGACTGCTGCACTAGCAAAAATTAACTTAAATCGATTAGACATAATAGTCGTTCCTTTTCTCTTCGAATGATTAAACCATTTAATAGTTTGCCATTTGATTTATTCCAACGAGGTAATTCGTTACATGCTTTTTGATATTCAGCGCGATTAAGATATCCATACATCGTTGAAACTCTCATTTTGGAACAGCCGACATTAAAGGTAATTGATACAGCAGCATCAAAAATAGATTGTGACAGTTTTTTACCATTAGCATATTGATTAACGCACTGCTCCGCGCTTTTAATATCGTTCACCCAGCGCCGTGCAATTTCATCATCAGAGTATTTACGCGGCTGTATTTCCCCAGTTGTGGAACCAATACCTATCGTTAAAATACCTGCTGGACAGTGATAAGGTTGATTGATACATGATTCTGCATCGCCAATAAGCTCAAGCCCTGCACGACTAATTCGAATATCATTGGTATAATCATTTAACACGATGCCAATTATGACTGAGACACTACAAATCGCGCCGGTTGCGATCTTGGCTATATTTGGCATAGTAATCTTCCCTTAGCTTCTTTTTGTGTAAAAAATCTCGTCTTCTATATAGCCAGTTAATTATGAATGTTACAATTGATAGTAATATGCCAATAATTACAGCGATATCATTAAGGCTTAAGGCTCCCAAGAGAGTACACAATGCCCCCCAAAAATAAGAGATTGGAGATGAATATTTGTCCATAATAAAGCCATAAATAGAAGTTAATAGAAAGGAGTTAACGCGGCTCTTATGTATAAAAGTACACATATCTATTATTTATCCGCGAACTCCTGTATTTCAGTAATAAAAAAGCCCCGATAATATGATCGGGGCTAATAAAAAACCACTGTTAAGGTGGTTATATACAATTTGTCACTATGGGATAATAATATCATGCGCCGTCCCAAAAGTCAACTTTTATTTAATTAAAAGGTAATTAAAGTTAACTTTTGTTTTAATATACTCTCTGTAATATATTGCTCGGCTTGCTTTTTTCGGTTGGATACCGTTGATTTAGGTAAATTTAGTAGCTCACTAATTTCTCGAATGGTTAACTTTTGACTCCAATCATAACCATCAATAACTAAATCAATGCCCTTATAATAAGCTTCGATAATAGCATATTGCTGTTGTTGTTTTGGGGATAATGAATTTTTCATTTTCAATATAATAGTATCAATCAAATCAATATCTTGCTCAATAAAAATAGTATTTTTATCAGTTTTAAAGTTAGTAACAAAAGCGCTATGACGCTTAAATCCACAACGGCTAATATAACGATGATAGTCACCCCACATGGCGAGTAAATCAATAATATAAGTAGGTGGTTTTGTGAAATTTCCCTCAATATTAGAAAGCTCGATAGAACTATTATTTGCAGGGGTAATTAATTCATAATATTGTTCATTCATTGTCTATAACATCCTCATATTATTGATTGTGTCATGCTAATAAAGTTAAAAGCAAGACTTTAGTTAACTTAATAATAATTAAAGTTAACTTTCAAGTCAATTTATATTTACCTTGAATGAGTTAATATAAGTTAACACTAATAATGGAGAGTAAGTCATGTTAGGCAACAGAATTAAGCAAGCAAGGCTTGCTGCGGGATTAACCCAACCCGATATAGCCCAAAAGCTATCGATTTCGAAAGCGGCCGTGTCTAAGTGGGAAAAAGGCGAAAATATACCGAAAGAACTTGACCTTCTGGCAAAACTATTACGCGTTAATCTGCACTGGCTTAGAACGGGTAAAGGCGAGATGTTAGTGCAAGACATTAGGTTGAATGAAATGAAAACAATGCAGGTTGATGAATGGGATGATACAACGCCACTTCATAGTGATGAAGTTGAGGTACCTTATTATAAATCAATAGAATTAGCCGCTGGCGCTGGCGCAACAGCCGAAGTTGATTATAATGGTTATAAATTGCGATTTGGTAAGCGTTTTTTCCGTCGCAAAGGCGTCCAAAAAGAGAATGTGATCTGCTTTCCCGCTAGAGGCAACTCAATGGAACCCATTATCCCAAATGGAGCTACTGTTGCGGTTGATACAGCTAAAAAAGAGATCATCGATGGCGATATTTATGCCATTTGCCAAGATGGTTTATGCCGTTTAAAGCGATTGTACTTGATCCCACATCATCAAATTCGCATCAATTCATTTAACTCAGACGAGCACCCTGATGAAATTGCAGACTTAAACCATGTTGATATTATTGGTCGCGTGTTCCACTGCTCATTTGAATTATAAATAATATAAATAAATTTTTTATCTAACGAAGGTTAAATTGATATCTAACCTTCGTTAAAATGAGAAATCCGTAGATATTTTATCGCTAATCACTGTTATGATATTATCCTTTTCTATCTAATTTAATTTGACTAATTATGAATCGATTTTTTTTAGCATTCGCTGGTTTTTTCGGCTTAACGGGAATCATCTTTGGCTCGTTATCATCGCATGCTCTCACTCATGTATTGACAAATGATCAACTCGATATTTTTAGACTTGGCATACAATATCAAATGTACCATACGCTTGCTTTATTTGCGGTTGCTGTTTGGCTTAATCACCAGAAAAACCTATTTTTGACCATCGCGGGTTGGTTATTTGCGTTTGGTATTCTCTTTTTTAGCGGTACAATGTATTGCATTACTTATTTTGACTTACCTAATATTGGCACAGCACCGATCGGAGGCTGTTCATTCATATTAGGTTGGCTGTTATTAATTATTGCGGCATGTAAATATGATTAGGGAAGTACAAAAATATTTGTACTTCCCTGATAAAGTATAAATGACAGGTATGTTAATTATTAGATTTAATTTTATAGATTAATCAACCAACCGATTGAATAAGACAATTAAATATCATTAATGACTTGTACGACAATACCAATAACGTCGTATTGTCCAAAATCATTTTTGTGAACCTCTAACGTTTGAGCACTATTATTGTTCTGTAGTAACCAGCCATTGATGGTTAAATGAATGCGCCTTAATAGTGTCATATCGCCATATTCAACTAGATAAATGCCACCATCAACTATATTTCGAGTGCTGGTATCGATAATTAAACCATTATTATTTTTAATTTCAGGCTCCATTAAATTACCTTTAGCCCAATAAATAATCATATCTGCAGGATTTAATCCTCGATAAGCTAGCCACCCTGCTAAAACGGGATAATTCATCACTGGGGGTGAATCTCGAACATATTTTTGAGTTTTTGCTTCTTCAACGCTTGGCATTTGTTTGCTATAGACTGGTATGCGGTGTATTTTTTCATTATAAACAGTTTCATCAGAATTAGACTCAATTTCTTCAAGAGAATATCCGGTTGCAAGCCAATTAAAGGATGCCCCACAGTTTTCAGCGATGATCCCCAAACGACTCAAAGAAGGGTAGGTTTTTCCTGATAAATAATCTCGAATTACCGTCTCAGACATGCCACACTTTCTTGCAAAAGAAGGAACAGATTCACCTTGTATCGACGCTAATAATCTATCCTTAAAAAATTGTATTTTTTCATTTTTTGACATAATTATTCCAATAATAAATAAGCTTATAGCACAACATAATTTTGTTGCATCATACATCACGATCACTTTAAAAAAAACAAAAGCCTCGCAAAAAAGATGTAAAAAAAATTACATTTCTTTAACGCAATTAATAAATTAAAAAATATTTTTATAATTAATTGATATAAAACATATAGTTACCATTTTTCAAAAAATATACAAAAAAAAAATTGCTATGATCCTATTTTTAAATATACTTGCTTTGTCTTTTTTATTCTTTGCTTTTTTGCATAAAAAAGGAATATAAAATTCATTTACACTTAATTTTAACTTTTAAATATATTAATTAAAATTAATAAGCAACCAATCAGTTGTTTATTACTCATTATCACTTTATTAAAGGCATACTATGAAAAAATTATTACTTACAACAACACTTACTTCTTTGCTTTGTGTACCCTTTTCTTATGCAAGCACTCCTGATGCAACTGGCGGACAAATAAACTTTTTTGGTACCGTATCTGATGTTTCTTGTACTATTTCTGTCGATGGGCAAGGTAGTGACGCCAGCGTATATTTACCGCCTGTATCTTTAAAAGAAATACAAGCTGCAAAGGCTGATACGTTATTACGCCCAAAATCTTTCATTATTGATGTAACTAATTGCCAAGCTGCTACTGAAGAGGAAGAAGGAGCAACTAAAACGATTGGTGTTACTTGGACGGGCGGTAATGTCCTATTT
This sequence comes from Orbaceae bacterium lpD02, assembly GCA_036251875.1. Classification (NCBI taxonomy): domain Bacteria; kingdom Pseudomonadati; phylum Pseudomonadota; class Gammaproteobacteria; order Orbales; family Orbaceae; genus Orbus; species Orbus sturtevantii. The sequence goes on from CP133960.1 coordinate 1,519,625, forward strand.
GGTGCAACAGGCGTTTCTGCTGGTTATTTAGCAAATACTGAAGCATCAACTGGTGCCAAAAATGTTCAATTTGCTTTAGCTACTGATAGCGATGCAACATTAAAAAATAAAATAGTACCAGGTAGTAAAACGCAGCCAGCTGCAGTTGTTGATACAAAAACAGTCGCGGGTGGTTCACGATTTACTTACTACGTAGGTTATGTTTCTTCTGCACCTCAAACAGCAACAGCTGGTGAAGTGAAAAGCTATGCAACTTATGAGATTACTTATCAGTAATTAAGTATAGAAAGATATAAATACTCAAAATATAAAGCGATAGGATCGCTACCGCTTTATATGGGATTAATTATGAAAGCGTTTACATTAATTTTTGCTCTACTTTTTAGTTTTTATTCATTAGCCGGCAATATTATTATTAATGGTACACGCTTCATTTTTCATGAAAATGCAAAAGAAATCACAATAAACATGATGAATTCAGCTGACAGGCCTGCTGTTGCACAAGTTTGGTTGGATAATGGCGATGAACAAAACTCTCCAGAGATGATAACAATACCTTTTCAAATCACACCTCCAGTAGCAAAAATAGAAGCGAAGGGGGGGCAAGCATTGCGTATCAAAATGCTTGATAAAGAGCACCTTCCAACAGATAGAGAAAGCCTCTGGTGGCTTAATGTTTTAGACATTCCCCCTATGAATACTGATGAAATCAATGCGCTGCAATTAGCGATTAAATCTCGATTTAAATTTATCTATCGACCAACTAATTTAGGAAAGCCAGAATTAGCAATAAAACAATTAATATTTAAGGCTAATAACAAAGAATTAACCATAGAGAATTCAACACCTTTTTATATTACGATTATTAAAATTACTGAAAATAATAAAAAAGCCTATTTAAATAACGAAGCTATTATGCTTGCTCCTAAATCAACAGAAACAATCCGACTAAATAAAGCGTTGAGATCTGGAGAGACACTGATAGTTAGCAATATCAACGACTATGGTTCAACTATAGCTAGCAAAATTATTGTTAAGTAATGTTTTGCGAGGCTAGAGTGATTATAAAAAAACGACAATTAGCAGCGATGAGCATGTTAATAATATGTCCAACTGCTATATTCAATTTAATGATTGAAGGTCTATCTATACGCAGATTTAGCGTAAATTTTTTATTACCTCTCGACTGGTTCAAGAAAAAATCAACATTATTATCAAATAACTTATTAAGTCATTCAAACTCTAGTTCAAATAGATTCACTATAAATAAAAAATTTGAGCATGAGCATGGAGTAACTCACGGAAAAAATACCGTCAATATTAAGCTACAAAGCGGACAATATAGTTTCTCATTTGAAAATGATAAAGCAAAATATAAGGCATTTATGTGAGAAAATTAATAACATTTGCGCTAATTTTTAGCATATTTTTTATCAGCCAAGCTTACGCCAGTTGTATAAAACAAAATGTACCTAGTACCAATATTTATACAGATATGGGCCGCGTCATTGTGAGTCCCAATTTGAAAGTCGGTGATATTATTGCTCAGCAATCATGGCATTTTTCTAGGATAAATCGTGCATTCCTGTGCCAATCAATAGATGATAACTTGGATGGCGAAGTTGTTATGACAAACCTTTCTGCTTACAACGGTACTATTTTTCAGACTAATATTCCTGGTATAGGAATACAGTTTATGCGTGCAGATAGAATTTATCCTTATACTTTTTCAATAAAAAATAACAATACTTATGTGTCAGTTACTGCCGAAAATATTATTGTAACCCTCTATAAAACAGCAGAATATGTTGGTTCAGGAGCGATTGCGCCAGGGTTATACACAAAATATGGTATTAAGTCTGATGTTAACGGCTCTATTTTAAATACCTACATGAGCCAGAATGGAACGACTATTGTGTCTCCTTCTTGTGTTGTCGATAGCAGAACCACTCAAGATATTAATTTGGCTTCGATTAATTACAATCAACTTAAGTCAGTCGGCTCAACGGCGGGTGAAATACCTTTATCTATTCAGCTAAAATGTAGTGGTGGCTCTTCAACCAATACAGGATATAACAATATTAATTTAACATTTTCAGGCTCGCCACCAACAGGAATGAAAAACTCAGATGGTGTGCTCGCAAATACTAAAACATCATCTGATGCTGCTCAAGGTATAGGTATACAAATATTAGGCAATAATAAAAAGCCTCTAGAATTTAATAAAAAACAAAAAATTGGACCTCTAGCAAATACTGCTAATCACAACCTTATTACATCAAATTATACTGTTAGCTACTATCGGTATGCAAAGAATATTACAGGGGGAGAGGTTGAAGCAAAAATGGTATTTAATATTACTTATGATTAGCTCATAAATAGATAAATAAAATATTATAACCTATTATAAAGTTTGCTAGTGCTATAAGGTTTTTTAACAATGAGCCATAAATATTGAGCTAAATATAATAAACTAAAATCATACTTAGCTGAGCAAGCCAATGCAATAATTGCTATATTTGGATTGCTATTTAATACTGTAATAAGTGTTAAAACAAAGTTTTAAGGAAATTAAAAATGCCATCACAGCAAAACTGAGATGGCATATAACGATATATTCTAACATTTATGATTATAATTAAAGCAGCATGTGTTAGTCATACTTTTAAGGACCAATCATTGACCTTAGTTTTTCTCTATCACCATACTACGATAAACGTAGTATTCATGGCAAGTAAAATCTACGATTATCGTAATCTTTGAGAGCATATTGTAGAGAAATCAAAGATGTCAACGCCCCATAAATACCGTGATACATTTTGTAAGAGACTAAAAAATATCAGGCTGGAACGTGGTTTATCACAAAAAGAACTAGGTAAACTTGCAGGGATTGATGAATTTGTGGCAAGTACTCGAATTAATCGTTATGAGCAAGGGATCCACGAAGCTGATATTGAAACTGCAGGAAAACTCGCTCAAGCCCTAGCGGTACCCCTTGCTTATTTTTATGCGGACAACGATAAATTAGCAGAAATGATTTTACTGTTTGACGAAGATAAATAATCTAAACCAATATAAATCACCTATTTCAATTCCTGATGCCATTAGAGAAGCGTAATTAGATTCCATCAAAAAAGCGGCAATAGCTCCTCTATGGTATAAACGAAATTATAGCAGAAAGCATTGTTATCAAGATTTATGCAGGGTTCAAACCGCAATTAGTTGATTAACCTAATTGTTTACGTGCATTACGGAACATTCTCATCCATGGGCTATCTTCCCCCCAACTATCTGGGTGCCATGAGTTACTTATTGTTCTAAATACGCGCTCAGGATGAGGCATCATAATGGTCGCTCGGCCATCTTTAGATGTCACCGCAGTAATTCCATTAGGGGAACCATTCGGATTTGCAGGATAATTTTCCGTCACTGAACCAAAGTTATCGATATAACGTATTGATACTAATTTAGATGCTTCAAGCATAGCTAAATGTTCACTATTTTTAACTTCAACATAGCCTTCTCCGTGTGAAACAGCAATTGGCATATGTGAGCCAACCATTTCATCAAATAGTAATGAAGGGCTTTTTTCTATTTTAACTAAACTAAACCTTGCCTCGAACCGCTCTGATAAATTACGTACAAAACGAGGCCATAGCTCAGCACCAGGAATAAGCTCTTTTAAATTAGACATCATCTGACAGCCATTACAGACGCCCAATGACAACGTATCTTGGCGATTAAAAAATGTTTCAAATTCCTCGCGAACGGGCTGATTAAATAAAATCGATTTTGCCCAGCCCTCACCTGCACCAAGCACATCGCCATAAGAAAACCCGCCACACGCAACTAAGGCATTAAATCGTGCTAATTTTGTATTGCCCGCCAATAAATCAGTCATGTGAACATCAAATGCATCAAAACCTGCGCGGTAAAATGCTGCAGCCATTTCAACATGTGAGTTAACGCCTTGTTCACGTAAAATAGCGATCTTAGGTTTAATGCCTTTAGCAATATATGGAGCTGCTACATCACAATTAGTATCAAAGGTCAGTTTTACATTTAATCCAGGATCTGCTTCAATTTGTTTCGCTTGGTGTTCTTGATCTGCACAATCAGGATTATCACGTATTCTTTGCATCTGCCAAGTCGTCTGTGCCCACCAAGTTCTTAAACTACTACGGTTCTGGCGATAAATTACCTCATTATCGCGGCGAATTATGATCTCATTACCATTTATAGCGCAACCTAAATCATAAACATAATCGCCCAAACCAAATGATTTTAAACATTTTTCAACATTAGTTTTTTCAAATTCGCTAACTTGAATTACAACGCCCAGTTCCTCAGTAAATAAACTAGTTAAAGTGGACGGCCCTAATGCTGATAACTCAATATCCCACCCACAGTGCCCAGCAAACGCCATTTCAAGTAAAGTAACAATCAATCCACCATCAGAGCGATCGTGATAAGCCATAATCTGCTTTTTTTCGACCAGTTGCTGCATTGCCTTATAAAAGTTAGCCAATACTTGAACGTCACGCACATCTGCAGCTTCCGTTCCCAATTGGCGATAAACCTGCGCAAGTGCTGTTGCACCAAGAGTCTGTTCACCACACCCTAAGTCAATAAAGAGCAATCGGTTAGCGGTTATTTTTAGCTCTGGTGTAACCGTTTTGCGTACATCTTCAACACGAGCAAATGCAGAGATAACTAATGAGAGCGGGGCAATCATTTCTTTTTGTTCGCCATCTTGTTGCCAACACGTTTTCATCGACATTGAATCCTTACCAACAGGAATAGCTAGCCCTAATTGTGGGCAAAGTTCTTCTCCGATCGCTTTAACCGCTTGATATAGACCTGCATCCTCGCCGGCATGACCGGCCGCAGCCATCCAATTTGCCGATAATTTAATTCGCTCAATATCGCCAATATTATTAGCTGCAATGTTAGTGAGTGCCTCACCAACGGCAAGCTTCGCAGATGCGGCAAAATCGAGTAAAGCGACCGGTGCCCGCTCGCCAAGGGACATCGCTTCACCATAATAACTATCCAAACTTGCCGTAGTCACTGCACAATCGGCAACGGGGATTTGCCAAGGACCCACCATTTGATCGCGACTGACCATCCCGGTCACACTTCTATCACCAATAGTAATGAGAAACGTTTTTTCAGCGACAACGGGTAGATGTAAAACCCGTTTAATCGCGTCTTCTAGATTAATTGTGGAGAAATCAAATGGCTCCCCGACAGCTTTAAGTGATTTAACATCTCGTTGCATTTTCGGTGTTTTGCCTAATAGTAGCTCAAGTGGCAAATCAATGGGATTGTTATCAAAATATGCGTCATATAATGCTAAATTTTGTTCTTCAGTGGCATAACCAACGATGGCATAAGGCGCTCGCTCTCGCCGACAAAGTGCATCAAATAATGGTACACTTTCTGGTGCGATAGCAAGCACATAACGTTCTTGTGACTCATTGCACCAAATTTCTAACGGTGACATTCCTGGTTCATCGTTAAGAATATTACGTAATTCAAACTGGCCACCACAGCCACCATCGCTAACGAGTTCAGGCATTGCATTAGATAGTCCACCGGCGCCAACATCATGAATAAATAAAATCGGATTATCATCTCCTAATTGCCAACATCTATCGATGACCTCTTGACAACGTCTTTCCATCTCTGGGTTATCTCGCTGCACGGAGGCAAAATCTAAATCAGCATCAGACTGGCCTGAAGTCATCGACGATGCAGCTCCACCTCCAAGGCCTATATTCATCGACGGTCCACCTAGTACAACTAACTTTGAACCTGCAGGAAATGCTCCTTTTTTCACATGTTCACGACGGATATTACCAATCCCCCCTGCAAGCATTATTGGTTTGTGATAACCGCGTAATTCTTGACCATTATGGCTATTAACCTGTTCTTCGTAAGTGCGAAAATAACCTAAGATCACCGGCCGCCCAAACTCATTATTAAATGCAGCCCCGCCAAGTGGTCCATCGATCATAATATCAAGTGCGGACACAATACGGCCTGGCTTGCCAAAATCTTGCTCCCACGGCTGAATGAAGCTAGGGATTCGCAGATTAGATACCGAAAAACCGACTAAACCGGCTTTAGGCTTAGCTCCTCTACCCGTTGCACCTTCATCTCTAATTTCCCCCCCACTTCCGGTTGCCGCGCCTGGCCAAGGCGAAATAGCAGTGGGATGATTATGTGTTTCGACCTTCATCAAAATATCGGCAAACTCTTGATGAAAACTATAATGGCGATCGCTATGATCAGGGAAAAAACGACCGATAAATGAGCCATCCATGACCGCAGCGTTATCTTTATAAGCAGATGAAACATAATTAGGTGTGCATTCAAAGGTATTTTTGATCATTTTAAACAATGATTTTGGCTGAGTTTGATCATCAATAATCCAGTCTGCATTAAAAATTTTGTGGCGACAATGTTCTGAATTTGCCTGAGCAAACATATACAATTCAACATCGCTAGGATTGCGCCCCAATCGCTTAAAGTTATCGAGAAGATAGTCAATTTCATCAGATGCTAGCGCTAGGCCTAATTTAATATTCGCATCATCTAGCGCTCGCCGACCTTGGCTCAATATATCAATAATAGTTAATGTTGCAGGTTGCTGCACGGTAAATAGGTGTTTGGCTTCAACTAATTCCGTCAATATACACTCCATCATTCGATCATGAATTAGTGCGATAAAATCAGCTTGCTCAGCGGCTGTTAATGGCTTGCTTTGTATATAGTAAGCAATGCCGCGCTCTATGCGTCGAATTTGCGCTAAACCACAATTATGCGCGATATCCGTCGCTTTCGATGACCAAGGTGAAATTGTCCCTACCCGGGGAGTAACTAAAAACAGTTGCCCTTTTACGTCTTGCCGAGTCGCTTGAGGACCATATTGTAATAATTTTTTTAACGTTGCTTGCTCATCTAAAGATAATGGCGAAGTTAAATCAATAAAATGAACGTATTCGGCATAAATAGATTTAATCGGGATCTGTTTTTCAAGGCAAGTAGCGAGTAGTTTATTGGTGCGAAATGCAGATAATGCAGGTGAACCACACAAAATTTCCATAAAAAATTCTCTTTTAGGCAAGATAACATTTAGGAACACATAAAGTAGAGCGCTATTATAAATCAAACTGATGAATTTTTGAACCTGATCTTAATATTGAGATGAGAATAATTTGAGCTAGTTAATCATTCAAATTGAAAGTAAATATACACAAAATGATCGCTTAATCGCTAATTACACTTTATAATTTTTGTTAAAATAATTAGAATGGATTGATCATGTTTAACGCTTCCCCCAAAAAAACATATTACCGTTGGTGGGTAATGTCATTTATTTTTGTCATTTATACTATTGCAAATGCAGATCGCGCAAATATTGGTTTTGCGCTACCCTATATTCAAGAAGAATTCGAACTCAGCAATACCATGGCAGGAGTATTAGTCAGCTTATTTTTTTTGGGATATTCACTCAATCAAATTCCATCAGGGATGTTAATCAGTAAAATGGGCGTGAGGAAAGTTTATGCAGGAGGAATGTTTTTTACCTCTATTTTTACTTTTTTTATGGGGATCCTCGACTCTATTTGGGCAATAAAAATCTGCCGTTTACTGGTCGGTGTAGCAGAGGCCCCTGTCGCAGTCGGCTGCAGCGTAACAATCAACAACTGGTTTCCTAGTAAAGAAAAAGGTACCGCTGCAGGTATCTATTTAGCGAGCTCAAAAGTTGGTCCTTTAATTGTTCCTCCACTTTGCGCTTGGATTATAATGCATTTTAGTTGGCACTACATTTTTCTATTTTTTGCCTTCCCTGGACTAATAGGGGCAATCTTTTGGTACATAATGGTACACAATAAGCCGCAAGAGAGCCCATTTGTGTCTCAAGCCGAAATTGATTATATTCACCAAGATGATAAAAAAGAAGCACCTAAAACGCAAAAATTAATCGCCCCCATAATGCCATTTAAACGCACGTGGATTGATAGTATCATTCGAACAAAGCCAGCAAGAACACTGACCTCGACAAGGCAAGTATTTAGATGTTGGGATATTTATGGCGTAGCTATTGGCTATTTTTTTATGGTTGGAACTGTAAGTGTTCTAATGGCTTGGCTACCTAAATACTTACTGCAAGAAAGGCATTTTGCTATTATGAGCTCGGCATTACTTTCTGCTTCGCCTTTTTTAGGAACGATATTTGGTAACTTTTTAGGTGGTTTTCTATCCGATAATCTCTTTAAGAAACGGCGCAAACCATTAATGATAGTTAGCGCGGCATCAACCAGCTTAACCATGTATAGTTTAGTCTACGCGCCTGAAAATATATACTTATTAGGTAGTTTGCTGTTTATAACAGGATTCCTCTTATCGCTGGGATACTCTGCATTTATTGTTTATCCAATGGCCAGAGCAGATAAAGCCAGTTATCCAACTGCATTTGCCATAATCAATATGGGAGGACAATTAGGTGGCATGTGTGTACCGCTTTTTGTTGGGATTATTCTTGACTATTTTAGCTGGGGTGCAGTATTTATAACGTTAGCAATTGGCTCTTTATGTTGTTTAATGCTAGTATTATCAGTCATTGAACCTGAGCCAACTTATTGATACTTAAATAAAGCTAATTTGTACAAGCTAGCTTTATTTAGTGAATATTTAGCTAATATTGATAAATTATTTTTGACAATGTTCACAATAGAATGTATTTCTCTGGGCAATTTTTTTCGCTTTAATTGGTGTATTGCAAACCAAACAGTTTTTTTCTGCACGCCCGTAAACGTGTAGTTGTTGAACGAAGTAACCGGGTTTACCGTCTGACTGCAAAAAATCTTTTAGTGTTGTTCCGCCCTGCTGTATTGATTTTGCTAACACATCTTTGATTGCTCTAACCAATAACGTTATTTCTTTTAGGTTAAGTGTATTGGCCAAACGCATTGGTAGTATTTTAGCCATAAAAAGCGACTCTGAAGCATAAATATTACCGACACCAACAACCATATGATTATCCATAATTAATGTCTTAATTGGTATTTTTTTATTTTTTGCTATGTTATAAAAATAATTTGCATCGAAATCATCGCTGAGTGGTTCGGGACCAAGTTTTTTTAACTGTGGTAACCACTCTAAAAATGGCGTCCATAACCAAGCGCCAAACCGTCGAGGATCAGTGTAACGTAATACCACTTTATTTGTTAACACCAAATCAACGTGATCATGCTTTTCTACTGGTTTGTCCTCTTGCAAAATACGCAGACTACCTGACATACCCAGATGAATAACAATCCAACCTTGCTGCAATTGTAACAATAGATATTTAGCTCGACGCTTTACATCGATAATTTCTTGCCCTATTGCCATTGAAATATCAGGATCAATCGGCCAACGTAACTTAGGCTGACGAATAATAATATCAGCAATAATTTGTTTTTTTAGGTAGGGTACAATACCTAACCGAGTAGTTTCGACCTCTGGAAGCTCTGGCATAATAATGGCTCAATGTGTACATAATAAGTTATCCTAACACAGCTTAACAAATAGCAACAGATCACCCATCTACTCCTCAGGACGAATATTCATACTCAGACTTAATCGTTATGTTACAGCACTAAAATGAGCTATCAATTAAAAAGTATTTGGCCAAAGTTTTTAACTGCTTTGAGATTATTGGTATATAATAAAGAATAATTTTTACTCCAATACTCAATATTATGACAGATAATCCACTGCTACCATTACGACATAAAATCACTGCGTTAGATAAACAATTATTAGAACTTATTGCACAGCGTAGAGAACTCTCTACCGAAGTTGTGAATACTAAAATTAAAGCAAATATTCCAGTAAGAGATATTGAACGCGAACAAGTTCTTGTCAGAACTTTAATTGAACAGGGTAAAAAACTCCACCTTGATGAAATGTTTATTAAGCGGCTTTATCAATTAATTATTGAAGATTCTGTTTTGTTACAGCAACGAATTTTGCAAGAAAAAATCAATAAAAACACGATAAAATCGGCTAAAATTGCGTTCTTAGGACCGAAAGGCTCCTACTCTCATTCAGCAACTCGTCGTTATGCAAGTCACTATTTTGATCAAATCACCGAGTCTAGTTGTTCAAGCTTTAAAGACATTTTTGAACAAGTCGAAAATGGGTTAGTTGATTACGGTATATTGCCGATTGAAAATAGTAGCTCTGGCTCAATTAATGAAGTATACGATTTATTACAAAAAACAAATTTGCATATTATTGGTGAGCTATCTTTACCCATTGATCACTGTATTTTAGCAAATAAACAAACCACATTGGAGAAAATTGATACAATTTATAGCCATCCTCAACCATTCCAACAATGTAGTAATTTTTTAGAAAACTACCCAAATTGGAAAATTGTTTATTGTGACAGTACCTCATCAGCAATGGAAAAAGTTGCAGAGATAAACCAACCCAATGTCGCAGCAATCGGTAATAAAGATGGTGGAGAACTTTATGGTTTAAAAGCCTTAGAACATAATTTTGCCAACCAACAAGAAAATATTACCCGCTTTATTGTATTAGCTCGTAAACCGATTGAAGTTTCCGATCAGATCCCTGCAAAAACAACCATAATAATGAAAACAGGTCAGCAAGCAGGGGCACTTGTAGACGCCTTATTGGTTTTGCGCAACCATGGTATTGTAATGAATAAACTCGAGTCTCGCCCAATTCATGGCAATCCATGGGAAGAGATGTTTTATATTGATTTGCACGGCAATCTTCAAACAATAAAAATACAACAAGCCTTGAAAGAGCTATCATCCATTACTCTATTTTTAAAAGTTTTGGGTTGTTATCCTAGCGATAGCATATTTTGAATTAGCCCGTTAATAATATTATGACAATATCATTTTCTGATTATATTTTAGAGTGGTACGACAAATACGGGCGTAAAACATTACCTTGGCAAATTGAAAAAACACCTTATCATGTTTGGCTATCTGAGATCATGTTACAACAAACCCAAGTTGTAACGGTTATTCCATATTTTAATCGCTTTATTACCCGCTTTCCAACCATAACCGATCTTGCAAACGCCTCTATGGATGAGGTTCTCCATTTGTGGACGGGACTCGGCTATTATGCACGAGCTCGTAACTTACATAAAACAGCAAAAATAATTGCAGAAAAATTTGTGGGTATCTTTCCAACCAAATTTGATGATGTATTAGACTTACCGGGAATCGGCCGTTCAACGGCGGGAGCAATCTTATCCTTATCGCAAAATCAGCATTTTCCGATCTTAGATGGTAATGTCAAACGGGTATTAGCGCGTTATTTTGCCATCGATGGTTGGCCAGGTAATAAAGTGATTGAAAATCAACTATGGCAATTATCAGAACTCGTTACCCCACAACAGCAAGTCGATAAATTTAACCAAGCAATGATGGATATCGGTGCGATGATTTGCACTCGCAGCAAACCAAAATGTACGCTATGCCCCCTCAAACAAGACTGTATCGTTTTTGCAACAGATAGCTGGCAAGCTTACCCGACTAAGAAACCCAAAAAAGAGTTACCAACCAAAACAGCTTATTTTCTTGTACTAGCAAATAATGGAACCGTTTGGTTAGAAAAACGCCCACCGGCAGGAATTTGGGGAGGACTATACTGTTTCCCCCAATTTTCATCGGATGATGATATTGATGTTTGGCTAAAAAAAGTGGGGATTATCGCCCAAGTGCGCTCTCAACTCATTGCTTTAAAACATACTTTTAGCCATTTTCATCTAGATATGGTGCCTATCTATACTCAAATTGAGCAAAATAACGCGTGTTTAGATCAGTCAGATGGTTGTTGGTATAACTTATCATCTCCGCCTAAGATCGGACTTGCCGCTCCAGTTAGTAATTTATTAAGACAATTAGCACTCGAAGTATAATGAACGCTTTTTAGCGAACGTTTTTTCAGCTATAATTTTGAGTACCAAAACGAAGGGAAAAAGATATGAGTAGAATGATTTACTGTCATTTTTTAAAAAAAGAAGCGCCTGGCCTCGATTTTCAACTCTACCCAGGAGAACTTGGTAAACAAATTTTTAATGAAATATCAAAAGAAGCATGGTCGCAATGGATGAAGAAACAGACTATGTTTATCAATGAACACAAGCTAAACATGATGAACCTAGCGCATCGAAAACAAATTGAAGATGAGATGGTCAAATTTTTATTTGAAGGACAAGATATAACTATTGCAGGCTACACTCCCCAAAATTAGCTCTAATTATGGATGTTTAATTTGATGACAACAAAAATAGTTTATTTCAAAATATTAAGTTTATGTACGGCAGTTAGCCTGCTAAGTGCATGTTCTGGTGGGTCAGGAGATTATTATCAATCCCCTCCGGTCTATGTAAAAGATACCAATGCATTTAATATACTTATTAACCAATACGCTAATAATATTGAGCAAATTTGGGGATCACAAGAGATACTAATCGCTGGACCAAAAGATTATGTTCAATATAGCGATGATTTGCAAACTCGGGTCCATATTAACTTTGTCTCAGGTAAAATTACGGTCGAGACACTATCAGACGATCCTATAACGCAATTAACGCAAGCTGTTGTAACGACAATTTTAATGTCGGAACCGGAAGATATTATTAAGCAATCACAATCGAATATTGATGTTACAAAAGAACCTTTTCTGTACCAACAAATTGTTGACGAAGCGGGTCAACCTATTCGTTGGCAATGGCGAGCTGTTCATTTTGCACAATATCTTATTGATAATCAGTTAAAAATTCGAATGTCGGGCAATAAACAGATCAATTACCTGACTCTTAATTTAGTCCCTGATCATGTAAACGAACGCGCACATAAATTTATGCCATTAGTGCAAGAATGGGCAGCTAAATATCATCTAGACGAAAGATTAATTTTAGCGATTATGGAAGTAGAATCTAATTTTAACCCATATGCGGTTAGTCGTAGCGATGCGTTAGGCCTAATGCAAGTACAACAGCATACAGCTGGAAGAGATCTTTATAAACGTTGGGGTAAACATGGTGAGCCAAGCCGAACATTCTTACTTGAACCTCGTAACAATATTAATTTAGGCAGTGCGTATTTAGCACTTATTCGTGATAACTACCTAGCCGGAATTAATAACCCTATTTCGATGCGATATGCAATTATTACTGCTTATAATGGTGGCGCGGGTAGCGTGCTTATGACTTTTTCAAAGGACAGAAAGCAAGCAGTAAATATTATTAACTCGTTAACACCAGAGCAAGTGTATAATAAGTTAACCTCTTCGCATGCCTCACAAGAGTCGCGAAAATATTTAATAAAAGTAAACGGTATTTTGACCAAATAGCAAGAAGATAATGCACTGCTTTGATTTGAACGATGAGCAAAAATAATCAATCATCGTCTAGTTAACCGATATAGTTATAAACATCTGACTAGACGATAAAATACTTATATGACAATATTCAAATTATAATAAATAATATGACAACACCTTTACCCGAAAATGAATATCAATTTTTACTTGATAAAAAAGTACAACACATTACCACTCTATTTGGTGAATTTTCATTACCACCATTGGACATCTTCCCATCACCTAGCCGCCATTATCGTATGCGCGCTGAATTTAGGATCTGGCATAATAAGGAAGAGTTATACCATGTGATGTATGATCCTTATACGCAAAAACGAATTCGAGTTGATAGTTTTCCTATCGCATCAAAGCTTATTAATTTAGCAATGCAAGCAATTGTTCCATTACTAAAATCAAGCGAAATATTACGAGATAAATTATTTCAAATTGATTACTTGTCAACATTGAGTAATCAATTGCTTATTACGCTAATTTATCATCGTAAATTAAATGAAGATTGGCTTATCGCGGCAAAAAATTTAAAACAAAACTTAACTAATCAAGGCATCGATGTTCATATTGTTGGCAGAGCATCAAATCAAAAAATTTGCTTAGACCAAGATTACATCGATGAACGGCTCAATATACTCAATCATATTTATACGTATCGCCAAGTCGAAAATAGCTTCACTCAACCAAATGCTAAAATTAATATCGATATGCTATCTTGGGCAATAAATGTAACTAAAGAAATATCTGGTGACTTGTTAGAACTTTACTGTGGTAATGGTAATTTTTCGATTGCTTTAGCACAAAATTTTAATAAAGTTTTAGCTACCGAGATAGCTAAAGCATCGGTTAAAGCCGCTCAATACAATATAACTGTGAATACTATTAATAATGTTAAGATTGCAAGATTGTCCGCAGAAGAGCTTACCGATGCAATGAAGGGTGTTCGAAAATTCAAGCGGTTAGATGGTATCGATTTAGCGGACTATCAATTTAGTACTATTTTAGTTGATCCTCCTCGCAGCGGTCTCGATAAGAATACTCTCGAGATGATAATAAAATATCAAACAATTATTTACATTTCTTGTAATCCGCTGACGTTAAAAGATAATTTATCCTTTATTTGTAAAACACATAAAATCGGCCAACTCGCTATTTTCGATCAATTCCCTTATACAGACCACCTAGAAATAGGTTTAGTTCTATCTAAAAAAGACGAGTGATAATGGTACGTTAAATTGAAATTACAAAATTTAAATAAAAAAGACCTAACCGAAGCTAGGCCTGCAGTAAATTGCAAGGAATAGATGAAAAGGAAATGGTAAAACAGTAACGCAAGAATAACCGCTTCTCTTCGACGAAAAGATGACATTAAAATGACAAATCAGTCATTATTATTTAATGAATAATTTTCGTTTGATTAATGTATTATATATGGTACCGAAACAATAAAATAAACCATCGTAAAATGGAGTGAAAATGAAATTACTCGTTGTTGAGGATGAAGTAAAAACAGGAGAATACCTTCGGCAAGGATTAGTCGAGTCAGGCTTTATTGTTGATCTTACTAACAACGGATTAGATGGTTACCATCGAGCAATGACCGAAGAATATGATCTAATTGTATTAGATGTCATGCTACCAGATATTAGTGGTTGGAAAATAGTTCAATCTTTACGAGAAGCGGGTAAAGACACCCAAATCATTCTACTCAGCGCTATGGGTAGTGTTGAAGATAAAGTCCGAGGCTTCAATCTTGGGGCGGATGATTATTTAGTAAAACCATTTTCATTTGCAGAATTACTTGCTCGAATTAAATCCTTATTAAGGCGAAATGTCCCACAAGTCAATATGCATCAATTAAGCATTGTAGATCTCGTAATGGATTTACCTAAACGAACGGTAATGCGTAATAAGAAACGAATCGATTTAACCAATAAAGAATTCTTACTTTTAGAATACTTTTTACGTTATCAAGGAGAAGTGTTACCTCGTTCACTTATTGCTTCACAAGTTTGGGACATGAATTTCGATAGCGATACTAACGTTATTGATGTGGCCATACGCCGATTGAGAAATAAAATTGATGCTAATTTTGAACCAAAACTAATTCATACAATCCGTGGAATGGGTTATAAACTTGATGTTATCGCAGAAGAAGAATTATAGCTCTAAGCTTTCTTCCCTAACCGTAATTAAAATGCCGCTTATTGTGTGTTTATCCACATGTGCATTACTTTATACGCTAAGCTATTTTATAGAAAACTCATTCGAAAAGTATACTGTCTCTCAAAATATCGTAGAGCTAAACTCAGTGATCGATTCTGTTGAACGAGAATTATCCTATTATGATTCAAATAAAGGGCGTAACGAATTAATTCCAAATATCTTACTGATTTTAACTAGCCACTCTCAGCTATTTATTGATATCTCTGATGAAAAAAATAATACGGTATACAAAACACGCGGACCTGATTTACCGCAAATAATTAAGAAAATAAATATAGATGAGATTATTACAAACGATAGTACAACCGTTTGGAACTCAGGTCATCACTCATATCAAATAGGTGCGGCAAAAGCGGTGACTGCCGATAATAAGGAATATCGAATAATCGTTGCTATCAGTCGAAATTTACAATTAGAATTTAATCAGCGATTACATAATGGCTTGTTAATGCTGATTATGATTGCTTGCATCATCGTTCCATTAGGTACTCTTTATACTACCTACTTAACACAAAAGCCAATTAACCGATTAATCAAAAAAATTAGTTCAATTAACGCCAAAAGCCTAAATGAGCGTATCCCTAGATCTTTCGTACCAAATAAGTATAGTAGCTTAGTTGATGCATTTAATGAAATGATCTCAAGAATGGATTCAATTTTTCAACGACAGCATGACTTCACCGCAGATATTGCGCATGAAATGCGTACACCAATTACTAACTTGACGACGCAAACCCAAATTGCGCTAAGCAGTGCAAGAACAGCGGTAGAATATAAAGAAATCCTCTACTCTAATTTAGAAGAGTTTGAACGTTTGTCGCAAATTATTACTGACATGCTATTTTTAGCTCAAGCAGACAATAAACAACTCATCCCACAACTAACTGAAATTAATCTAGCAAGTGTCTATATAACCATGTTTGACTATTATGAATATTTAAGTGAAGAGAAAAATATCACACTTAAGCTTGAAGGTCATTGTCCGCCAATTCTTGGCGATCATTTAATGATAAGACGGGCAATCAGCAATCTACTATCAAATGCAATTAGACATACACAAAATGGCGGAACAATTACCGTTACACTAAGCAGAATAAACAATAAATTTGTAAAAGTAGTCACCTCAAACCCAGGGAAAGTAATTGAAGCAAAGCATTTACCATTACTTTTTGACCGTTTCTATCGAACTGACGAATCGCGTCAACGTAATAATGAAGGAACAACGGGAACAGGGATTGGGCTTGCGATTGTAAAATCAATTGTAGAAGCACATAAAGGTGAAATTACCGTTGAGTCAGATACAAATTCAACTCGGTTGATCATGCTGTTCCCTATTTTATTAAAAAATAAAAAATTATCATAGGCAAAAAATTAGGTTATTCAGCGCGTAAGTTGTTATATAATAAAAACAGTATAGTGACCTTAATTTGCTACTGCACTATTTTCTAAACTTTTTATGAAAATATTTTTATAATGTAGCAAATTGCAATGATTTAATTGGGAAGCCCTGTGAAGTTTTTAAAAGTTCTTAAATTTATACTAAAATTTAGTACTGGTTGTATTCTGTCTGGTATGGTCATTGTTATGGTAGGTTACTTTTATTATTCAAAAGACCTGCCTGATGTATTACAATTGAAAGATGTTCGGTTGCAAACACCAATGCAAATTTTAAGTAGTGATGGAGAACTGATTGCTACATTTGGTGAACGGCGCAGGATGCCATTAAAATATGATGATATTCCCCCTGTTGTGCTCAATGCTGTCATTGCCACTGAAGATTCTCGCTTTTATGAACACTATGGTATAGATCCTATCGGCATTTTGCGCTCGGTATATATTGGACTTAAACAGGGCGGATTTTCACAAGGCGGCAGTACCATTACCCAACAAGTCGCAAAAAATTTCTTCCTAACCCCAGAAAAAAGCCTTGGTCGAAAAATTAGAGAGATGATTCTAGCTATTCGTATAGAAAAAGAACTATCGAAAGAAGAAATCATTGTGCTGTACCTAAATATGATTAATTTTGGCTCTAGAGCTTATGGTATTGGCTCCGCGGCTTACACATTCTTTGGTAAAGATGCGAGCGAACTGACACTAAGCGAGGCGGCACTTTTAGCTGGCTTGCCGAACGCGCCATCTGCTTATAACCCTATCTCCTATCCAGAAAGAGCATTATCTAGACGAAATTGGGTACTTCATAGAATGTTTGAGCAAGGTCTTATCACTGATGAACAATATAAAAATGCCACCATTGAACCATTAGGTGTCAAATATTATGTACCTAAGATTGCGTTTTCGGCACCTTATGTTGCAGAAATGGCAAGACAGTTTATGTATGATAAGTTTGGCGAAAAAGCTTATACAGATGGCTACAA
The DNA here is from genome assembly GCA_036251875.1 of Orbaceae bacterium lpD02. Classification (NCBI taxonomy): domain Bacteria; kingdom Pseudomonadati; phylum Pseudomonadota; class Gammaproteobacteria; order Orbales; family Orbaceae; genus Orbus; species Orbus sturtevantii. The sequence goes on from CP133960.1 coordinate 1,537,648, forward strand.
GGTCTATACCACTATTTCAAAGCTTGATCAAATCGCGGCAACTGATGCCATTCGAGATAATATTCTCAAATATGATATGCGTCACGGCTACCACGGCCCTGAAAAAATATTATGGAAATCTAATGAAAAAGCCTGGGACGAAACGCAAATCCTATCCGCTCTAAATCGTTATATGTGTTATAGCGAGATCTGCCCTGCTGTGGTCATAAAATCAAACCAAGATGAAGCTACTGCTATATTGTCAAATGGTAATAAAATTACTATCAATTTTGATGGTGTAAAATGGGCAAGACCATACATTAATGATAACCTTCAAGGCAAACTACCGACTACGGTATCTTCTGTAATTAGTGCAGGTCAACAAATCTGGGTTAAGAAACAAAACGAACAATGGGAATTAAGTCAAATACCAATCATTAATGGTTCATTAATATCTATTAATGCTGATAACGGCCAAATAAAAGCGTTGGTAGGTGGATTCAATTACAATATAAGTAAATTTAACCGTGCGACGCAAGCGATTAGGCAAATTGGTTCGACAATCAAGCCTTTTATTTATACAGCAGCATTAGATAAGGGTCTCACAATGTCAACCATACTCAATGATGCGCCAATTATGCGCAGCAATGCAGGTAGTGATGTTTGGCGACCGAAAAACTCCCCAGCGGTTTATCAAGGACCACTGCGCTTGCGTGTTGGACTTAGCACATCTAAAAACGTCATGATGGTTAGAACATTAAGGGCCATAGGTGTCGACTATGCCGCAGATTATCTCGAACGTTTTGGTTTTCCTAGAGAAAATATTTCACGCCATGAATCGCTAGCTTTAGGCTCTGCTTCATTTACGCCATTGCAAGTTGCTAGAGCCTACTCCGTCTTGGCGAATGGTGGCTATTTAATAACACCCTATTTAATTGATAGAATAGAATATAGCGAAGGTGGTATTATCTATCAACATTCGCCAGAAATTGCTTGTTCTAATTGTCTTGATGACAGAAATGAAAAACCAAGTAACAAAGTCGCTAATTTGGATAATGTTGAAAATGCGCTAGACTCATCCGGAACAGATGAACCAGAACAATCTAAACTAAAAGCTGATGACAACATATTATTACCCGATCCGAGCATTTCGTTTGAAGGATTAATTAATCAAAATGGCAGTAATGTCCGCCCATTAGATAAAAATAGTGGCGTCATTTATGCCCCTCATGTTATTAGTAGCGAAATAGCCTTTATTATAAAAGATGCGCTAAAATCGACTGTATGGGGGGATCCAAATGGTTTATGGAGTGGTACCGCTTGGCGGACCAAATCGTTAGGAAGAAAAGATATTGGAGGTAAAACAGGAACAACAAATGCCTCAAAAGATGTTTGGTTTGCAGGTTTTGGTGCAAATATCGTTACCACCGTTTGGCTTGGGTTTGATGATCATAGGCGAGAACTTGGTAAAGCGAGACGAGATACGCTTAATGATAATTCCTATATCGCAACTGAAGGAGGCGCTGTGACAGCAAATCCACTTTGGAACGATTATATGAAAGCTGCATTGCAAGATATTCCAGAACAGCAAGAAACTAAACCTTCATCAGTGGTATCGATTTTAATCGATAAGAAAACAGGCTTACTTGCCCCACAGCCAGGAACGGATGCAATTATGGAGTATTTTATCCTCGGAACCGAACCAACAAAATACCCAACCCAAGAAGTCGGCACAAAAGTTACCGACGATCAAGGCAATACATATGAATTGTTTTAGAATGCAAGTTTAAAGTAAGGTAAAATAGAAGATACCCGATTTATGAATGGATTTATTAGAATTATTGGTGGGAAGTGGCGTGGACGTAAGTTATCAGTATTAAATAGTGAAGGCTTGCGTCCGACTACGGATAGAGTAAAGGAAACGCTATTTAACTGGTTAATGCCAGTTATTGCTGAATCCTCTTGCTTAGATTGCTTTTCAGGCAGTGGCTCTTTAGCGTTTGAAGCACTTTCAAGAGGTGCTGCACACGCACTACTAATAGAAAAAAATAAGTCCACAGCAATTCAACTGACAAAAAATAAGCAGCTCCTACAGGCATCAAATTGCCATATTATTAATTCAGATACGTTAAACTGGTTAAAACAAACTGCAAATCAACAATTTGATATTATCTTTATAGATCCACCGTTTTATCAACAATTAGTGCCACACATAATAATCCTTATTGAGCAAAATAATTGGATTAAACCAGGTGCTTATATCTATATTGAAACAGAAAAAAACGGTTTACAATCAAGCCATATTCCCGCGACTTGGCAACTTCATCGCGAAAAAATTACCGGTCAAGTCCAATCATATTTATTTATAAGCGAGCAAGTATAATGTTTATCCTTATTGGCAAAGCTATTTATCTTTTTATTTGGTGTTTCTTATTATTTAATCTTATTTACCCTTACCCAAAACCGGCAAATCTAATTGCCTATTTAGCGTTAGCGACCTTTGTTATTGTCCATGGTCTACAAACTTGGTTATTAAGTTCAACATTGAGTAGTCAGGAAAAATCACGAGATCGTTTTAAAGTACTACGAGTGTTCATATTTGGCGCTTTTGAAGCATTAAGCTGGAAACAAAAAAAGAACAAATAGCAAAAAATACTTGCTAGAAAAAACATTTTTTGTATAATGATTGCCTCTTCTTAGGAAGAGTGCTTAAATGCGGGAATAGCTCAGTTGGTAGAGCGCAACCTTGCCAAGGTTGAGGTCGCGAGTTCGAACCTCGTTTCCCGCTCCAGTTCAAAATTTATAATCTTTTATAATCAAGCACTTAGCGGTGTTTTCTCTTTTAAAATCAGTCATTAAGCCTTGTTTTGTACTCCATTAAAGGGTACTGACGTGTACTGAAATCCACTCTTAAGTGGTACATCCAAAGGTACATCGAAATAAACAAGTGGTACTTTGGATTGTTGACTGACTTTTAGTTCTATCTCCTAATAATTGGAATCTCCTTTTTTCTATTTTGCTGTTGAGGAGATTGTCTATGGCTTTGTCTGATGCCTTAGTTAAACATTGTAAACCTAAAGTAAAAGCTTATACCTTGAAAAATATTGAGGGGTTGGCATTGTTTGTGTCGCCTTCGGGGTGTAAGTCGTGGCATTTTCGTTTTACGTTGCAGGGAAAGCGGCAACGCATTTCGTTAGGGGTGTATCCTGAGATGGGGCTTGCTGAAGCAAGGCTACGTTGCGAAACTAATCGTTCGTTGGTTAAGCAGGGGTTATCGCCTGTTTGTATGTCTGTTGCTGATGAGTTATCGGTCTCTAAATCGAATGCTGTTGATAACTCAGTTCTGGCGAATAGTGGTTCTTTAGATTCAACGGTATCTTCGGTGGAGTCATTTGCTGCCTTTAGTGTACGTTGGAAGTTGTTTAAGTTTCGTAAGTTGGGGTTGGATAAGCGGGATAAACGACAAAGTACCGCCGTACAAATTGAGCGGTATTTGGGGAAGGATATGTTGCCTGTGCTGGGTGGGTTAGCAATGGATAAAATTGGTAAGGCGGATGTGCTTAAAGTATTACGAGGTATTGAAGCACGTGGCGCGTTGTCTATTGCGGAGAAGTGCCGTGGTTGGTTGTTTGAGTTGTTTCAGCATGCGCAGGCGGAGGGGTTGATTGGTAGTAATCCAGCGGCGGAGATGACGGTGTTGGCTCTACCGAAAAATCCAACGCAGCATAATCCGTTTTTACGACAGGAGGAGTTACCAGCTTTTTTGGTAAGACTGGCTGATTATCAGGGTGCGATTCAAACGCGATTGGGGATTTATCTGTTGTTGTTAACGGGGGTGCGTACGGGTGAGTTACGCCAAGCTAGGCCTGAGCAGTTTGATTTGGATAAGGGGTTGTGGTGTATTCCTGCGGAGCAGGTAAAGCAGTTGCAACGTTCAGTCAGGCATAATGGCAGTATTCCACTGATCCTCGCCAAAATATTAGACAGTGCTCGCCTCTATAAATGTGTTATTTAAGTAGTACTGATTTTCATATTGTTCTGGCGATATCCAACCATTAGCTGAATGGCGACGAACCCGATTATAATAGATTTCAATATATTCAAATAGTGCTTTATTTGCCTGCTCCCGTGTTTTGTAATAACAATCATGAATAATATGTGCTTTTAAGGTATGAAAGAAACTTTCTGCAACCGCATTATCCCAGCAATTACCGGTTCGGCTCATGCTTTGTTTAAGTCCGTTTAGTAATATTAATCGTTTAAAATCCGCACTGCAATATTGACTTCCTCTGTCACTATGGAGCAAAACACCTTTTGGAAACTGGCGACGGAATAAGGCATTTTTGAGTGTATTACAGACTAAATGCCTATCAATACGGTGACTCGTTTGCCGACCAATTACTTTTCGCCCGAATAAATCAATAATCACACAGAGGTATAGCCAGCCTTCACCGGTTTTGATATACGTGATATCGGTCACCCAAACGTTATTAGGTTTATCCGGATTAAACTGCCTGTCTAAGGTATTTGGCGCCACATCATGAGATAGCTTTGGCGCAGCCCGATAGTTAAATTTACGTGTAGCCTTACTCCGCAAGCCTAATTTTTGTAATACTCGACTGACCGTTCTCTCTGACACATTATAGCCCTTATCCCTGATATCGTGCACTAAGCTTGGTGCGCCCAAACGGGCTTTATGCCACCAATAAAGTGTCTTGATGTTATCAATTAGTCCGTTTGATTTGGGCTCACGTCTGAGCCAAGCATAGTAACCTGACACGCTAATATTTAACTGACGACAGATTAACGGCACTGAATAGGATGATAAGTGTTGCTTCATGTACTTGTACTTCACCGACTTGGATGGTTGATGAAGTACACATGCGCCTTTTTTAGGATTTCATTCGCCATTTTGAGCTCTTTTACCTCTTTTTCTAGGGCGATAATTTTTTGCTGCTCAATGGTGAGCTCTCGACGACTGGTTTTATTTGGCGCTAGCAGCCTTATCCACTTATCAAGGGTCGATTTACCTATACCTAAATGGTTGGCCAGCTCAGTTATTGAAAGGTGAGCGTTAGACAGCGCATAATCGACCGATTGCTGTTTGAACTCGGTACTGAATTTTTTGACCATGATATGTTCTCCTCTGATTTTTATTTATATCATAGAGGTGGCATTTGTCCACTTTTTTGGCGAGGATCACTCACTAGTTTTTGGTATATGTATATACGCCTTAGGAGTAACTCCTGACATTTTTTTGAAAAAATATACAAAAGCACTGCCACTGCTAAAACCGAGGTTATTTGCTATGGATGATATATTGCTCCGTTCAGATAATAGCTCTATAGATTTGAGAAAACGCCACTGTTGTCGCCATTGCTGATAAGTTAACCCCGTTTCCCTCATAAAAATTCTGCTAATAGCTTTTTCACTTGCACCCACAGTAATACAAAATTCTTTCAATGGTGGCAGAAGTTCATTTACCGAAAAATTTAGTAAACGACGTTCAGTCGGGAGTCTTAATATTACTGGTTCACGTTGTGGTTGTGGTTGTGGTTGTGCTACGTTTATTTCATACTCAGCCCTGCCTTGATTTATATTGCTCAAGATTTTAATGTGAGCACTGAAGAGGCATCAAAAATACTATCCTTTTATTTTTTTGCCTTTGCTATTGGTGTTGTATTCTGGGGGCGAATTTGCGATTTATCAGGAAGGCGGTTTGCCATAATTGCTGGTTTACTACTGTATGACTTAGCTTCCATGATTGCATTGTATAGTCGGTATTTTGAGGAGTTACTATTAGCTAGAATGTTGACCGCTTTTGGCGCAGCCGTTGGTTCTATAGTAGATTGGGCTTTTTCTGATAAACCTGATTCTCAACTTACAGTAATGGCATTAAACATGACAATACAAAGACAAAAAGGAAATAGCCCGCCAATTTGGTGATACCATGCCGTCAAACAGGTTTTGGTAAGAAACGGATATCAACATAATGTCTTTTTTACTTCCTTGTGAAAATCATATCATAATGGTCAGATAAAATTCGTTTAAACGACGAACTAAATTTTGATTAAAATCAACTTATTTATCAGGATAGCACAATATTAATCTTTAATATTTTATAAAGAGTTGTTTTATTAACGGCGCATTAAAAACACTAAACCGGTAACCTCTTTGACGTAATTGAATATAACTATTTGAGTTTAATTATAAAAAAATATTTAATAATAAAGCCAACTAAAAGTGATAATTTTCATATATAACTATCATCAATTAATAATGATTTATTAATAAGGTTTCATCTATTGAATCAGCATATATTGGCCGATAGAATCGATTTTAAGTTAATGCGCTTGAGCATTGATTTCAGTGAAGAAAATGAATTAATAAATCTTATTGTAGAAAGGAGTAAAAATGAAATTATCTAATTCTATCCGTAAATTTGCACAAAAATTTGTAAAAAATGAAGCTGGTGTTACTGCAATTGAATATGCAATTGTCGCAGCAGGCGTTGCCGCCGTCGTCATGGTTATTTTCAAACCAGATAGCTCTGGGGCCGTTTATGAAATGCTAAGAAGGGTCTTCACTCTTTTATCAAATACTTTAGTTGACGTTATTAATGGCTAAAGGTCCTGCTATTAGCGATTAATAAAAATTATTGCTAAACCTTGATATTTTAGATTACTCACATTAAAAGCGCTTTCTAGGGGCGCTTAATAAATGTTCTGAATAGAAAAATCAACCTGCATGTAGTTAACAACAATAAACCATTTAATATAGTCTGCTTTTATCCCAACATGAGAACATAGTTATCTATCTTGATTAAAACCTTGCACGTTTCCTAACCCAATGCTGCCATAAATATTTATAAAAGCCTTAACAATAGCCTTACAGTTTATTGCTTGTCTTTTGCGAAGGTCATTTGCAATCAAATAATTTTAATCTTCATTGAAATATCAGCTTCGCTTTATCACTCTTATGGTTTCTACTAGAGTAAGAGGTATAACAATTATTTATTTTTGACTAAAATCAATTTATTTATCAAAATAAAACCGCTTTAGTCTTTAATATTTTAAATGCACTCATTTTTATTATCCCTAATAAAAAAACTAAAAAGGTAATCTATTTAAGGTAAAAAATATAACTATCTGACTTTAACTATAAAAAAATACTCAAGCATTAAAATACCTATACCGATAATTGATATAGATAATTCATTCCGATTGAAATTGAATTATTAATAGTTATACGCTTATTGAAACAACATATTTGGCTCGATATAATCCATTTCGAATTGATGCGGTATAGCATCAAGTTCAGTAAACAAAATAAATTAACAACCCTTACTATAAAAGGAAGTAAAAATGAAATTATCTAATTCTATCCGTAAATTTGCTCAAAAATTTGTAAAAAATGAAGCTGGTGTTACTGCAATTGAATATGCAATTGTTGCAGCTGGCGTTGCAGCGGTTGTGATGGTGATCTTCGCCTCTAACGGGCCTGTAGCTACCATGTTAACAGACGTGTTTAATGCTTTATCAACTAAATTACAATCTATTATTCAGTAAGATGAATTAAATAAATAGTTGTCCCCAAATAATTAGCTTTTTTTGAGCTAATTATTTGGTTTATAAAAATAAATAATAAAAATAAGTGATGAAAAAATACAATGAATGAAAAAATAAAAGTTCCTCTTGAGTGGGCTAAAATTAGGGATTTAGTATTCCAGTCACTTGATCTTGATTTAATTGAAAACCTAAAAAATGAGCCGAGTAAGGTTACTCGTGAAATTTTATCAATAATTCGGAGTATTATTAGTTTAGGTGATGCCTATATTTCGTTAGATGAATCAAACGCATTAGCAAGTATGATTTGTGATGAAATTATCGGTTACGGTCCTTTAGACTCATTGATGAATGATCACTCAATTAACGATATTTTAGTCAACGGTCCCAGCAATATTTATATTGAAAAAAGTGGCTCTTTGATTAGGACTAATAAATTTTTCATTAGTGAGCGTCAACTACTTGATATCGCCCGTCGTTTAGTCAATAAAGTAGGAAAAAACCTTGACGAAACCCATCCTTTAGTTGATTCAAGAATGCCTGATGGTAGCCGACTTAATGTCGTTATTCCGCCTATCGCCATCGATGGCGTCTCCCTTTCTATTCGTAAATTTGGCACAGGTAATAGAACATTTGCTGAGTTAATTAACCTTGGGACGTTAGATGAAAACATGGCTAATTTTTTAGTCATTGCCGCTCGCTGCCGTATGAATATTATTGTTTCAGGTGGAACTGGTGCAGGGAAAACGACTTTACTTAATGTTTTATCTCAATTCATTAATGACAATGAACGAACGATTACGTTAGAAGATGCGGCAGAATTACGTTTACAACAAGATCATGTGGTTCGAATGGAAACAAGAATCGGTGGTGAAGATAGCCGAGGCAAAATAACCATGCGAAACTTACTGATGAATGCCTTACGTATGCGACCAGATCGCATTATTCTCGGCGAGTGTCGCGGCGAAGAAGCGTTTGAAATGTTGCAGGCTATGAATACGGGCCATAACGGCTCCATGTCAACACTACATGCTAACACTGCTCGTGATGCACTATCAAGGCTCGAAAGTATGGTGCTAATGGCACAATCTGAATTACCACTAAATGCAATCAGACGTTATATCAGTTCATCCATCAATTTTATTATTCAAGTATCACGGCTACCAGATGGACAGCGAAAAATCACCAGTATTACCGAGGTTGTCGGCATGGAATCAGACAACATTGTTACGCATGACATATTCAAATTTCAAATTAATGAAGAGCGCGATAGTAACAGCAAAATTCAAGGTTTATTTGAATTTAATGGTTTAGTAAGACGTTCAGCGCTTTATGACGCAGCACAATATTACGAACTTGCAGGAATATTAGAAGATGTAATGATAAAAGCAGGTGGAATTAGAAAATGACTCTTATTTTAGCGGTAATCTTAATTTGTGCTTCGATGGTGAGCTTACTATCCTTAAGACGAAAGCAAGGGCGATTACATATTTTTAATAAAATTACTACGCAAAAAAAAATCTTCTCGTCTATGGTCGAAAGTAGTACTCAAAAAGATAAGGAGTTATTCCGTGAAAACGTGAATAAGTCACTGATCGGCAACATTAAAAAGAACTATTATTTAATAATGAATAGTTCAACTGACAGAATAAAGCTATTAGGAATAATAACATTAAGTATTATTGTCAGCTATATCGTTAACAAGCTATATTTTGACCTTAACCCCTATGCCATATTATTGGCAAGTTTTATTGTGACGATTATGACTTTACTTGTCATAAAGAAGCGCCGCCTGAAAAAATATTTTTATGAAAATTTTCCTGAAGCATTAAATATGATTCTGGGGGTGGTTTCTTCTGGTGCATCTGTTTCAGCTGGATTTAAAGAATGTGCGGAGAAACTGGAAGGAACAATAGGCTTAACAATGAAAGAAATATGTAATCGACTAGATGTAGGTGAGAATCCGCACAATGTATTACTTAACTCATACCGCCACCTCCCCTTCCCTGAATACTATTTTTTTATATTGACTATCATGGTAAACCTAGATGGAGGCGGTGAGCTGAAAGAAGTGTTATCCCGTTTATCAAAAATGTTAACCAACAATCGTATTTTGGCCAAAACACGTGACAGTAAAACGGCTGAACTGAGGATGACGGTGATGATTCTTGGTGCAATGCCGGGTCTATTCATTTTACTGCTTAGATTTATCTCGAAAGAAAACTTCGAGTACTTGATGGATACTGAAGGCGGGCATGTCATTCTTTACTATACCGTTGCGAGTGTTAGCTTCGGTGTATTGTTAATAAGAACTATGATAAATAAGATAATTTAACTTGGATGACCACTTATGGCAATTTTGTTTTCAGCATTTTTAATTGTATTTTCGGCTAAAGAACTATTTTATAGTTATCGTTACTATCAACGTAAACAAACGTTAGATTTATTATTGAATGTTGAGAAGGCGAAAGAAGCGATTACCGTTGCGACTAAAAAAAACAAGAATATCGCCTTTGAAAAAATTGTTGCTAAAAATAGCTTAGGTGTCAGTTTTTTACAGCGCTTTCAAGATCAACATTTATGGAAAATTTATGCCATTGTTATTCTTTTTTCCACACTATTTATTATCAATAACTTTATTAATTTTATTGAATTAAGCCAGACGGCTATTATCGTTTCGTTATTTGTTATTATCTGTTTGGTTATCATTGTGCCAGAAAGATTAGTTAAGGCACAAACAGAAAAAAAAATAAGAGGTGTCTCAAGAGATCTACCCTTAGTCATCGATCTGATAGCAATCATGATCAAATCAGGAATGACTATTGAAACAAGCTTTACTTACCTGAGTTCTCGAGTAAAAACGGTTAATCCCGACATTGCATCAATCTTTGAGCGAGCGTGCCTGATGATGGAAGTTAACGGCATCGCCCCTGCGATAGACTTGATTTACCGAGAGGTCCCAAGTAAAGAGATGCGGATGTTTTGTACAACACTAAAGCGCAGTATTAATTATGGCAACTCTATTTATGAAGTCTTGCTGGATCTTTCTTTTGAAATACGCGAAATACAAAGACTGAGTATTGAAGAAAAAATTGCGGCTATCTCCGCAAAAATGACTGTACCAATGATGATCTTTATTCTTTTCCCTGTGCTGGTAATTGTTGCAGGCCCAGTCATGGTTAAACTTTTTACGATGTTTTAAATATTTGTGACACAAATAACTTACTACTTTAAATAATAACAAGAGTATCAAAAGATAAGGGGTACCATGAAAGCAAAATTTCTATTTATGTTTACTATTTTTTTTATCATCACTGGATGCCAGAACGATACAACTAAAAGGGATCTTGATGAAGAACAAAAAATTTATATTAACGAAACAACTAAAAATTATGGTGGATTAATCGAATTATATAAGAATCGATTAAAAAATTCCGATACGGCAGATACTCGCTTAAAACTTGCTCAAGCTTATTACTTATCAGAAGATTTTAGTTCCGCTAAACGAACCTTGTCGCCATTAGTTGATCAAACTAAAGATGATAACATGTTGGTGCTATACGGTAATATTTTATCTAAAACAAAATCGCCAAATTATAACATTGCTAATAAATATTTGGATAGAGCCTTAGAAATTAATCCTAAAAATGGCGAGGCTTATAACCTTAAAGGTATTATTGAAGTCAAATTAGGTAAGCACGATGCCGCAGAATACTCATTCAAAAAATCAAGAGAAATGTTTTACGACGAGAATAAAGTATTAAATAATTTGGCCATGTTAGCAATCTTAGACAAAGATTATTTAGCTGCTTATGATTATCTTAATGTCTTATACAATAAAGGTTACCGAAATAAAACTGTTTTATATAACCTCGTTTTTGCGCTAGTAAAACTAGATAAAGTATCGGTTGCCAAGGAACTTTGCATTCAAAATAAAATGTCAAATCAACCGACTATTTTACTCGAAGAACTAAAACAGGTTGAGCCAAATAAAGGGGTTAATTTTAATGAGCTTATTCCTACTCCTAATGAAATGAAAAAAGCATACACCGAAGAGCAAAATGCAAATTCAATACCTAAACAACCAATAAAAATAACAGAAAATAGTAAAAATAACGCCCCAATAGTTAAGCCAAATAAAACAACGGCTGTTAATACTGACCTTATTGCTATTCGCTCAGGTGAACACAAGTATTTTTCTCGCATTACTATTGAAACAGATAAAAAGCTAAATAGCACTCAATATAGTATTCAAAAAGGCTTAGATAATTCATTTAAAATTAAATTAATCAATATAAATCTGTCTTCAACAAATATTGACCAGATTATTAAAAATATTAAAGACAGTAACCGTAATTTTGCTGATGTTACCGCACAATATAACGCCAATAAAACATTAACAATAAATTTTAAAGTAAAAAATATATCTAACTACAAAATCCTTTACCTTGGGAAAGCAAAAAATGGCCATCGTATTTCCGTTGACTTCTATCTTGCTCAATAGTTTTATAAATTACATAACCACAAAATGATAATAACGATTAATTTGGACTAACCTTTTATGAAAGATAAAAAACTTATTATTTTATATGTTTTAATGCTAGTGATCGGTTTTACGCTGCTCTTTAGTAATTCCTCACCTAAAACCGAAAATCAAATTGCTGAAGCTCAAGCTGAAAAAACACCATTAACCGAAATGGTTACTATAGCTGTCGCCAAGAGAGACATTCCAGCTAGAACCATTATCACTCCCGCTGACTATTATTTTAAAACGATAGAAGTGACTAAACGTGATTTTGATAAAACACAATATGTTTTAACTTCATCACAAATTAATCAACATGTTGTAAAAAATAATATTGAAGAAGGAACAATGATTCAGCACAACTTTGTTGCTTCGCCCAATAGCCGCGAATACCTTACATTGTCACTAAAAGCGGGAGAGTACATCTTTCCTATCGATATTGAGAAAGAAGATGCCTACCTACTAAATAACTTAAAGACTGGTGACTTAATTGATATTTATGTTGTCTATGGCGTAGAACAAAGCTCCAACCGGAACGACAACGAGATCACACTCACATCACCAAGCCGTAATTTTTCAAAAACCAATATAAAGCCACTGATTATGAGCAAAAAAATTCTCTTTATCGAAAATGAAATGGTAAATACTAAGCAAAACTTAGGACGAATTAACCTTGCATTATCGAATGATGAAATAAAATTAGTAAGAACGCTTATGACAAATTCAACTATCGTTGTCTATCCTAGCACTTTTACCCAAAGCTTGGATGATGGCATGATAATGCTAGGCGAGCAAGAAAAAGGCTGGCCACTATCTGAAAGACAAATCCTTAATTACAAACAAATTAATAAGCTAAGAGGAAATTAATATGTCGTTATTAACCCTGCATAAATATTATAAACAAGCACTTAGCTTATCTATTACATTGCTATTAATGGGTGTTTCTTCATCAGCTTTAGCCACAACCTATTACTTACAGCCAGGACAAAGCAAAACAATCAACCTATCCAATAAAATTCATACTATATTTATCGCTAAAGATTCTGTTGCCAATTATGAAGTCGTCGGTGATAAGAGTATTATTATTTATGCCAAAAAAGATGGATTAACCAGTCTCACGGCTTATGATGAAAATGACAATATCATACTAAACGATACTATTAATGTTGATCCTATCCTATCCCAAGTGATCTACCGTATTAAACAAGACTTCCCTAATAGCAATATTAATATTAGTAAATATGCAGCAGGAGGAGCGGGAGAACGCTTCACTTATGTTTTAAGTGGTAATGTTCCGGACTCGGAAACCAAAAATAGAATCCTTGACTTTACTGGCGCAATGATCGGTACAGGACAAAGATCACTTAAAGTAGATAGTTATGGTTCAGAAAATGACCATGAGCTTGAGTTTCTACAAAAAAAATTGTATGACAACATTATTGATAAAATTGAGGTCGTGCAAGAAACGCAAGTTAACGTCAAATTAACGTTTGTTGAAGTCAGTAAAGCATTTACCAATGCGTTAGGTATCGAATGGCAGAGTTTAACCTTAGAAAGTATGATGAAAAATGAGAGTAACATAAACAGTGTCGGTGAATTTACCCTATTAGGGTTAAAAAAAGGCTTTGATATTAATAATATTACAACGGCGATACGTGCTATAGACTCAGATAAGTTAGCTAAAGTATTAGCGGAGCCCAACTTGTCGGTCTTATCAGGTGAAACCGCCTCTTTTCTTGTTGGAGGAGAAATTCCTATTCTCGTAGCGAGTAAAGATAATGAGGCAAATACAATTGAGTACAAAGAATTTGGTATAAAACTAAATATTGGCGCAAAAGTATACAATGGCAAACGGATTCGTCTATTTGTTGCCAATGAGTTTAGTTCACTTTCTGGTAACTACCAATATAATGACTACAATATTCCGACCTTATCCACACGTAAGACTAGTTCCACCGTCGATGTCGCCGATGGCGATAGTTTTGTTATTGCTGGATTAATTAATGAAAAAGATAGCGAGTCGCTGACAAAAATTCCGTTTTTAGGCGATATTCCGATCTTAGGAGCACTTGCGCGTAGTACCATCACTCAGCGAGAAAAAACCGAACTTGTAGTGTTTGTTACCGTAAATTTAGTCACCCCTAATAATAGTTTTAATGGCGTCGAGCTACCAATATTTGAGCGAACGAACTCAACTAATTTATTTTTCAATATTAATAGTAATTTTGATAAACAAAAAGAAAAAACACTCCCTATTTCAAATGAAAGCGAAAAATTTGTAAATTATATGGGATTTATTGAATAGGAAACTCTGAGGTTTATATGCAACTGTTTAGTAAAAATAATCAAAAAAATACAATAATATCCGCTGACAATGCTAGCCAAGATTTTATTGAAGGCAAAATATCAAGCTTTAGTGTCGCCATTATTAGCACCAATAAACAACTCATTGATAATATTCGAGCCATCTTATTCTTATATAATGTATTAAGTATAGAAGTCTTTTCATTAGATTTAAATGGTATTAAAGAAGATACACGTTGGCGAGATTTTGATATTTTTATTATTGATATTGCTCAAGAAAAGGATGCAGAAAAAATTGCAGCCGATATTAATCGCTTTATTCCGATTAGGTCAACCACAATATTAGTGGGCGAAAATGACTCAATTATATTTGCAGATCTTCTGACTAAAAAAGGCATCCATTTTTTATTAAAAGACAAGCAGCTTGAAAAAATACCTGACATACTTTTTTTACGTAGCTCTACACCGCCAGGATCAAGCAAGCGAATTGGTAGTGTCGTAACCTTTCTGTCTTGTAAAGGCGGAATCGGCACATCTTCGTTAATCGTTCATGTATTAAAAAATATTAGCCAATCGACTAATTACCCGATTTTATATATACAAGGGGCAACAACCAGCCAAAATGCGGACTTTCTATTTGAAATGCCAATTGATAAAGAGGGTTTATTTACTCAAATTGATCAATCACTGCAAGTAAAAATAGAACAAGATGATGAAATCGGTGAGTATGGTTATCTGGATTCTGGCTCATTTAACATTACCATCTTAGATCAAAATATTGGTTTGCACTCTTGCGTAAATAAACTTGAGAGCATCGTTAATTTATCTAATATTATTTTTCTGATTGTCAATCGCGATCCTTATTCGATTAAAGTCGCGAAAAATGCATTAGAAGAGGTAAATAGAATGAAGCAAAAAGATAATCACATACAAAATAAGCGATTCTTGATTTGCATTAATGATAACTTACCTGTTGATAAAAAATCATCACTACAAAATGTCGATATAGAAGAGTATCTTGGCAAGCCAATTAATTTTACTCGAAAATATATCCCTAGTCAGGAAAAATTCAAAAAATCCTATCTGGATGCTGAAATCGAAAGTATCTCTGCAGCAGTTATTGGTATCGAAAAAGAGCATAAAAAACATTCAACTTTTTCTTCTTTTATCGCTAAAAAGAAAAGGTAATATGATGCGTAGATTTAATCATTCATTTTTAATGGGAAAAACAGGGGCAATTTCTATTGAGTTTGCCATTATAGTCCCTATGCTGATTTTGCTGTTTTTATTTGTATTAGAAATGAGCCGAATAATGTTAATAGGCTCGGCACTCGATCTCGTCTCAACGCAAATTAGCCGCAAAACTACTGTCACTGAAAATATCAATCAAAGTGCATCATCTTACTCTGTTATTTATAGACAGGCTTTAGCTGATGAAGTTCCTGGTTGGGGAATATTTACATCATTGAATAATTTTACAATAGCGGTAAATTTTTGTAATTCAATTAGTGATGTTATCAATAATCGTTGTAATGAAACACAACCTGCCGAAAATAAGATTATTTTGTTTGACTTACAATATCAATATTCGGCAATTTTTTCTTCCTTATTTAGCAAACTAATTGATGCCTCATTAAATAAGAAAGTGGTTGTTTATCGTGAATTTTATTCTTAATGGCAGGAATGAGTATGATAATAACTAACTTAAGAAAATTTATTAATAATAAAAAAGGTGTGCTTTCTATTGAGTTTGCAGTAGTATTTTTTATTTTTATCGCATTAACTTATGTTGTTTACGATATTTATAGTTCAATTATGTTACAAAATAAATTAGACCGTGCAACTTATACAGTTGCCTCTTTATTTCGAGAACGCACAAGTTTATACCCAACCATTGATGACACTACAAATGGCAATATTGATCCTTCTTTTTCTTTATGCAGTAAACAATCAACATCATGTTTTGAAACTAAAGAGTTACTAGATCAAAAACAAGTCGATGAGATGCAAAAATTAGCAAAAAAATTATTAAATAGAAATGTGGCAATTAAAATAGATAGTTTATTTATTTTACAAAATGTAGATTTCCCTGCCGATTTAAATCAGGCAAAACTAGTCAGTGTTTCTGGATTATCTTGTAATTCATCGGTTTGTAATAATGACGTAAAAAATTATTTTGATTCACTGCCAAATATTGCAGGCAAATCGGGGGCTTCTTTGGCTGACTATACAAAACTCGTACCTTATGTATCGCGAGTCGGAGCACAAGCGGGGATTAATGGTCGTTGGATTCCACTTTATAGAATAAATGTCTGTATCACAAATAATGAAAGCCTATATTTAAAACTATTTGATCGAACTCGCTCAGACAGTAATATTTTGCCTAATTTATGTAGCGAAGCAGTTGTTATCTCTCGTTGTAATGATCTCGGCAATGTAACAAAAAATTGCCCAATATACTTATAAAAATCATATGATAAGCAGGCGCTATGAAAATATCGAATAGACTACTAACTATATATAAAAAATTGATATTAACATTTATTAACAATAACGCTGGTAGCATTATTGTTGCATTCGCAATTATGTCGTCACTTATCTTTATTTGTTTTGTTGTTTCGCTCAACAATGCATATGTATTGAAATCAAGAGCCCAAATATCTGAGGCTAGTAATGAAGCATCATTAGCCATTGTTGCAGTAAATAATAAAAACGCAACAGTTGGGGATATAGATAAAAATGAAAAGCTAGCATTAAGTTATATGAATTATTATTTAACCAGAAAGATCGAGGATGCAAACAATGGCGCAAAAATTGGTGTGACATATAACTCCACAGACAAAGAGTATTATGTATCGTATCAACGAGACGTAAACGCACTAATCAGAATGAATACATTGGGAAAATTAGGTACTTCAATTGCTGTTGGTAACAAAAAAGAAAGTTTTGGTAATACGAGAAAAAGTAATGTACTAGCCCCTATTGACATCGGCTTTGTAGCTGACTTTTCAAGTTCAGCCACCTGCAATTATAATAATATAGCATGCAATGAAGACAGCATCGAATTTTATGGAGATCGCCGATTAGATTATATGCGTACAGCAATTGGAGGAATAATTAACCTTTTTGCCCCCTATTCGGCAATTAATTTTGCTTTTATTCCGTATGATATTGGCGTGCCAGTAAAAAACGATCAAAAAAATCAAGCTGGTGGTAACAGCTACTCCTGCTCTGTGCTTTATAAACTAAAAGATCCTTATGCTGGACTTGATTATAATTTCTGGGCTAATAAGAGTATTTTGTATGGCGAATGGCTAAAATTGAAGCAGCAAGGTGTCATTAATAATTATTTGACCTTTGATTATTTTAACCAGTACCGCAACATGATTTTTTATTACCTTGATTATTACCGCTACTACTATTATCAACAAATTGTGGGGCCAGCATTAAACTATAAAAGTGACGCTGAATTAGTAAGCAGCGGTCTTTGTACCAAAAAACACATGCTAGAAAGCGTTGTTTTAGGAGAATCGATGTATGGTTGTGGCGTAAGCGAAAGTGATTATCCATTAAACTCAAGTAATCGCAATATTGTCACGAACCAATATGCGAAAATGGTACAACTATACGATTATATGTATTCAGGCGATTATGACGCACATTATTCGTTTGCAAACGCACAAACTGTCGACATACAGGGAACATTAGATACGCTATTTAGTGATATGCAAGGCAACACAATAACGTTCACGAAACCTATCGCACCTGCAATGGCTGAATTTTCGCCTTTTATGGGCATGTGTTTGTCTCCAATTTATAATAATAAAATAATGGCTGGCTATAATAAAAATAACCCTAATGCGACATTAGCTAAGACGGCAGGAGCTATGGTAACATTTGACGATTCACTCCGTTTAATACCATTTGACCTAAATAATAATAATAGTGCTCAGCTAGCTAGTTACATAAACGGCAATAAATGGCGACCTGGTGGAGGGACCGATACAATGACCGCCTTGCTAAGGGCTGTACCCGTGTTTGCTAAAGGTCGCAGCCCGCACAAAGTGGTTATTATTATCAGCGATGGTAAAGATGATGCTGGTGCAGACACACTCAGGGATAATTTCCTTGATCAAGGAGTCTGCCAAGTGATCACCAATGGTTTAACCTCACCTATATTTGAACAGCAGGGTTATATTGATAAAGCAGCAGACTCTGCAGCGATATACTATATAAAGTTGGCACCAAAATCGACAGCGCTAGCAAATGATGCCGATTACGAAGCAGAATTTGGCAAATGGTTTACTAAATGTATGAATAAAAATAAACAGTATTTGTATATTGCAACCGATTATCAATCATTGTTTGATATCTCTAAATATATTATTGAGTCTGAAACAGGTGTATTTATTAAACACTAATGAACTAAGGAGGTATAGAATGATACAAAAATTACTCTCTTTTTTACTGATAAATTTATTTATCACTGGTGCATATGCACGAACTGATGCCACCTTATTAAGTACAAAAACCGCCTCGGCTGGTGGTAGCTCATCAAGAACAAATACCGTAAATAGTGGTGCAATTATCGAAAATGGCGATGTATGGGTTTGGGGATACCGAGATGGCGGTATTTCTGGTAATCAATATTTTTTACTTGAATGGGATAAGCCTGAAAGAGTGTCATATTTTGTAAGCCAAGGAAAAAAAATCATTCAAATCGCAGGAGGTGTGCAGCATTTTATTGCCTTAGATATGAATGGCGACGTGTGGGGCTGGGGACACAATGGTTATAATCAAGCTGATGGCGGACAATGCGGCTCTAAAGCAACCACGAATAGTCCATGTCAAGTTTTGCAAGGAAAAGACGTTATTCAAATTCATGCCGGTGAATATGTCTCCTATGCACTAACTAAAAATGGCGAGGTCTATACGTGGGGACATAGCTCACACGGTGAAGTTGGTAATGGTACGCTAAAGGCAACAAATAATGTATATCAGATCCCGCAAAATTATTTTAATAATAAAAAAGTAGTGCTAATTGGTGCAGCTTACGAAGGCGGTTATGCTATTAATAAAGATGGTGAGATTTTTGGATGGGGTGATGAACAAGCAAACTCTTTTGGCTATGATACCACCCCAGTATATCAACGTTCCGTCTTAACACCTAAAAAACTAAATATTTCGATTGATGGAAAGAATATTACCTATATTTGTGGGGGAGAAGGTTTTACCGAATATCTAACAGAAAATGGCGATGTATACGGAATCGGCGAACTGTCTAGAATTGGGCAAGGCGTTTCGCCCTCTTCTCACGAACGCACTGCTACACCAGTAAAAATCATGTCTGATGTACAAGACCTTTATTGTCGATACGCTGGCTCGACTGCAGTTAGAAATAATGATAGTACTCATATTTATACTTGGGGCTCCAACGGCAGTAATGACCCATATTTTATCTATGGGTCAACTCCGCAAAAACGCATAATTAATGGCAAATTAGTCCGACTTGATGGTGGAAAGGACAATTTATATTATTTAAATGATAACGGTGAATATTATGGCGTTGGCTATGGTGGTGGTAATAAATTTGCTCATCACAGTAATACAAATATTGATTGGCCAGGAAAAAGAATAGACTTTTTAGACGATGCAGTAAAAGAGGTTTATGGACAAGATTATATAATAGGACAAGAGGATATAAATAAACTGAAATGACAACCTGGAATAGTTTAGGCTTTTACGCAATTTGGCTAGTATTAATAACCATTTGTTATTCTGATATTCGTTACCGAATAATATCAAACAAGCAAGTAATAGTTTTATTAATCATCATATTACTTAACTATTTTTTAGGGCATGCTGAATTATCCTATTTTAGTGCCATTATTGCTCTAGTCATTGGGATTGTCTTGTTCTATATAGGAGCCGTAGGTGCTGGGGATGTTAAATTAATTAGCGTATTATTACTATCAATACCGAGTAATGAAATTTCGGATTTCCTTGTGATTATGGCATTATTAGGAATCCCTTTGGCATTAATTGCCTTAATAAAAAAAATACGCACCAAAACTAAAACAACAATTCCTTATGGGGTTGCCATTAGTTTAAGTTACATAATTATCACTAGCCAGATTTTATATATAAATTAATAAGACATAATATGTAGCAATAATTAGCGACAACGACACAGAACCTTATGTGCATTGCATAGAAGCACATTTAATGCGATTAAATTATAAGAAATAGGAATGATTTGCTTGTTAGTTGCACCCGATAAAGTATGAAACAAGATTTGGTAAATAACATCACTAGGCATATGAATAAAAATAAAAAATATTTTATACCAAAACTCATTACCAAAACTATTAATGGATCTATCTAACTATATAATTGAGCCTGAAGTGGTGCTCTTATTAAGCACTAATTAAACAAGGAGATATAAAATGATACGAAAAGTCATTCCTTTGTTGCTGATAAATTTATTGATCACGAGTGCCTATGCACAAACTGATGCGGTATTATTAAGTAAAAAAATAACTGCTGGCGGCAGTAACGCATCTAGAGTACATGCAGTAGATACAGGCGTAACAATCGAAAATGGTGATGTATGGATTTGGGGATTTAGAAACTCAGGCCAACAAGGTAATGGTCGGACAGATGTACACCCCACCTCCTTAGCTCCTGCAAGAGTAATGAGTTTTGTACAAAATGGATTAAAGATTACCCATGTTACGGGAGGAGCTTACCATTTAATTGCCTTAGATAGTAACGGTGATGTATGGGGATGGGGGCAAAATGGTTATCACGAGGCAGGAGCCGGTGTTTGCAGTGCGGGATATGTAAATACCCCATGTCGTATTCTAAAAGACCAAAAGGTTATTCAAATTGGTGCGGGTGAATATGTTTCATATGCATTAACAAAAGGTGGTGATGTTTATGCTTGGGGTCATGGTATTTACGGTCAGGTAGGTAATGGTGGACTACATAGCGTTAATAACTTATATAAAATTCCACAATCTTATTTTAATAATAGAAAAGTGGTACTGCTTGGTGCGGCTTACGAAGGTGCTTATGCTATCAATGAAGATGGCGAGGTTTTTGGCTGGGGAGATGAACAAGCAAATTCTTTTGGTTACAGCAACAAAGCTAATCATATTTATGTTAAAACACCCAAAAAACTAAATATTCCCAGTGACGTTGGGCGAAACATTACGCATATTTGTGGTGGTGAAGCGTATACCCAATATTTAACTACTGAAGGTAAGGTGTATGGAATTGGCGAGGAAGCTAAGCTAGGGCGAGGTAAACACTATGCTGACACGACGTCTCGTACGGCAACTCCTGTAGAAATTCTTACTAATGTGAAAGAACTCTATTGCCGGTTCGCAGGGTCAGTTGCGATCAAAAATAATGATAGCAATCATATTTATACTTGGGGCTCTAATGGCAGTAATGACCCATATTACATCTATGGTTCAAGCGTAACATCACGAACGATTAATGGAGAATTAATTAGAATCGATGGTGGAAAAGAAAATTTATATTATTTAAATAGTCAAGGTAACTATTATGGAATAGGCTATGGTGCAGCTAATAAACTTGATGATAAAAGTGTCAGAAATGTTAGATTCCCAGGAAACAAAATGAGCTTTTTAGAAAATGAGGTCAAAAACACTTATGGCGCAGATTATATAATGGGACAAGGATATAAATAAACTAAAATGGTTAGCCAAGTCCTTTAGTTTCAGTTATCGCGAAAAACTAACTAAACATTAACCAATCAAACTGTTTATTTAAAATTTTGATTGACTGCATAAATAAGATGGGTAAAATGCACACATTCAAAATGAATTACTTTAAAGTAATTGTTTTGAGCCCGGGTGGTGAAATCGGTAGACACAAGGGATTTAAAATCCCTCGGCCTTTTGGCCGTGCGAGTTCAAGTCTCGCCCCGGGCACCATTTATATGTCAAATCTCTATGCGGGAATAGCTCAGTTGGTAGAGCGCAACCTTGCCAAGGTTGAGGTCGCGAGTTCGAACCTCGTTTCCCGCTCCAGATTTTAATGTTAAAAACAATAAAGTTTGAAGCATATCAAAATTTATAACTAATTCTTGTATACGATATGTCAGTATTTTTTATTCAAATTTACAACGATAGGCTTTAAATTAAATCGGTCTAATAAATTTAAATATAACCAAAATGATCATTTAATCCTACCAGCGTCCCGATGCGCCGCCACCACCACTTCGACCACCTCCTCCGCCGCCAAATCGACCACGAGAACTAAACCCACCCCCAAAACCGTTGCCACCCTTGCCACGCCCTCCGCGAGGAGTATCATTTTTAGAAGGTAATGCAGATAAAATAGTGGAAGCAACAAATACTAAAAATAAAACCGACAATACAACTGAAATAGAAAACCCTTCTAATAAAGTATAACTACCCGCAGAACATCCATTTAATATACCAATAGCAAAATGCTTTCTACCTTTTGATTTTTTTAGCCATTTAAATAAAAATAGATTCACAACCAACAGGCAGATAACATAAGAGGCAATGCTATAATGAAGCAATTTCATACCAAAAGGGCTGCTCAACACATCTCCTACGCGCCATTCATGTTGCATATTATTTGGGCTTTGCTGTAAAAAAGACGCGCTATCATCAATTTTAGCTAACATACTGATTATTGATGTTAACGCATCATTAATACCATGATAATAACTATTCTGCTTTAATGCAGGAATAAAATCGTGTTCGATAATATGTTTAGCAGCTAAGTCCGTTAGATAACCTTCCAAGCCATAGCCCACTTCAATCCTAACTTGCCGATCATTTTTAGCTATGACAAATAAAATACCGTTATCGTTACCTTTTTTTCCTATTTGCCAAAGCTTAAACACACGATCAGCAAACTGCTCGATCGGCTCGTTATCTAAAGTTGGTACTAACAATATGGCTATTTGTGAACCAGTATCTTGTGTACTTTCATAATTACGTAGCGTTTTATCAAGTTGTTCAATTTGCTTATCAGTTAAAGTATTAGTGGTATCAACAACTCGTTGAGAATAAGCTGGTACTCCAACCATAGCCAACACTTGATAAGAAATAAACAGGCAACCAATAAACCATAATAGTACAAAGCGCATAAGATAATAGCTAGTTAAATTTAACGATTGGCGCGGTTGAAATTTGTTTTTCATTTTCTACCGTGAATTGGGCTTTTGATGCTAGGTCATAATAATTGGCAATCAACTTACCGGGTAAACGGCGAATATAGCTATTATAGTTTTGGATAGCTTGAATATAACGACCACGCGCGACCGCGATTCGGTTCTCAGTACCTTCTAGCTGAACCATTAAATCTTGGTATAATGAACTTGCTTTTAACTCAGGGTAATTTTCGCTTACTGCGAGTAAACGGCTTAGAGAAGAGCTTAATTGCTGTTGAGCTTGCTGGAACTTCGCCATTACAATAGGGTCAGTTAGCTGATCAGAATTAACTTGAATCGAGCCAACCTTTGCTCTCGCTTCAGTAACTTCAATTAATATATTTTTTTCATGATCAGTATAGCCTTTAACTGTACTCACCAAATTAGGTACTAAGTCTGCCCGCCGTTGATACTGATTAATTACTTCAGACCATGAGGCGGTTACTTTTTCATCATCAGATTGAATTGTGTTATAGCTGTTAAATAGAACCACACCAGCGATTATAATTAATGCAAGAATAAGATAAAAGGGCTTGAATTTCATGATACATCCTTTTCATGTCGAAATGGCTTAATGCAATCGATAACTGCATACATTGTCCTATTATACTATAAGTTAACAATCTATTAAGATAGGTTTGATTTCGTTAATATTTTATCGCAAGGCACTATTATAATGAAAAAATGGGGATTAATATCCCCCACTTTGTCTTTCTCAATATATTGGTTTAAATATTAGTTATTTACTATTCTCTTTGCCATCCCAACATTCAGTAACAAATCCATACTGCTTAGAATCAAATGGTGTCGCTTTATGCTTACGATAATGCTCAAGCGCTTTAAGCACAAATGGCAAACCTAATAGCAATAGCGGAATATTTAGATAGACCATAATAATATTCATTAAATCAGATATATACCATAAATTACCTAATTCAAGACCAGCTAGAATTGTCAAAATCCCAAATGGCACAAAAACTAACGAACCAAGAGTACGGATCCCTAAAATAAAGCTCTGCTTTTTAGAGATAAAATTAGCTGAAATCTCAGCAAATGAGATCATACCAAGCAAAGTTGTAAATGCAAATAAACCATAACAGGCACACATAATAATCTCGACTATCGCTGCAATCGAGGTTGGCACTAAAGCTTCCACCGAGCTTAGGTATAGCATAATTTTTGACGCTCTAACAGATTCCCACACAACACCGTCAACCGATCCGGTCCAAACATGCGCCATAACGACAATAAACCCTGTCATAGTACAAATAACCATCGTGTCAAAAAATACGCCAAAACTTTGCACCAGCCCCTGTTCACAAGGATGGCGGTTATCGGCAACTGCTGCAGCCATGGTTATGGTACCTTGCCCTGCCTCATTGGACATTAAACCCCTTTTAACCCCTTGAGCAAGAGCAGTACCAATGGTGCCACCAAAAATAGCATGCGGCAAAAATGCGCCGACAACCACTTCATGGAAAAAATACGGAATCAAGGGAAAATTAATCAGAATAATAATAATAGACATACCCACAAAGATGACGGCTTTAATAGGGACTAATACATCAGAATATGCAACTACTCGACGAATACCACCAAAGATAATGAATGCGCATACAATAACGAGTATCACCGCGATAATGTAGTACAAGTTTGATTGATGACTATATTGTTCACCCGTCGATGCCTCCGCTATCGCGCCAATAGCCGAAAAAACATTAAATGTTTGCGCGGGAATATTAAATAACGCGTAGAGAATAAAGACAAATGATAAAAATAAACCGATAAACCGTTTATTGCCTAAGATCCGTTTACCATAAAAAGGTAATCCACCGACAAACTCATCTCCCTTTTTCTCTTTAAATAGCTGAGCAAGCACTGATTCAGTAAAGGCCGATGCCATACCAAAAAATGCAGCAACCCACATCCAAAATAAGGCCCCAGGCCCACCAATTGAAATCGCACCCGTTATCCCAACAATATTGCCAGGACCTGCTCGCATTGCTAAACCAAGCATAAACGACCCTACAGCACTTACCCCTTGCTTAGAGGGCTGTCTGGCTAACATTATTTTTATTGCTGGCAAAAAGCTTTGTCGTTGAATAAAACGCGTCCGTATCGTAAAGTATATTCCCACCCCAATTAATAAAATAACAGGAAAAGAGAACTGACCTAAAACAGGAATCCGACTATACCACTCAATATTAGTGGGAAAATCCCAAACCGCATCAGTAATCGGCGCTAAAAAAGCAAAAAACTCATTAATTAAATCGAAAATTTTATTCACAACATCTACTCACTTTACTTATAGTAATATATAGGCTTAATCGCCATTAATTAATGGCGATTAAGCCTATTAAAATTTCATTAGTTTTTAAAAGAATGAATTGGAGCGGGGATTCGCCCACCGCGCTTAATAAAATCAGCAGAACTAAACTTATTAACTGGCATAATTGGAGCATGCCCTAATAATCCACCAAATTCAACGTTATCACCTACTGTCATTCCAACCGCTGGAATAATACGCACCGCGGTCGTTTTATGGTTAATCACCCCAATTGCCGCTTCATCCGCAATAATGGCTGAAATAGTTTCAGCCGGCGTATCCCCCGGGATAGCTATCATATCTAGACCGACGGAGCAAACACAGGTCATCGCTTCTAACTTTTCTAGGTTCAATGCCCCTTTATTAACCGCATCAATCATGCCCGCATCTTCTGATACTGGAATAAACGCGCCACTTAATCCACCAACATGACCGCATGCCATTACACCACCTTTTTTAACTGCATCGTTTAACATGGCGAGCGCCGCTGTAGTTCCATGAGTCCCAACAACCTCAAGTCCCATCTCTTCTAGAATATGCGCGACAGAGTCACCAATTGCTGGAGTGGGTGCAAGAGATAAGTCGACAATACCAAACTGCACTCCCAAGCGTTCCGATGCTTCTTTACCAACCAATTGTCCCATCCGCGTAATTTTAAAGGCTGTTTGTTTGATTGTTTCAGCAACAACATCAAAAGGTTGACCTTTGACTTTCTCTAATGCTCGTTTAACAACTCCTGGCCCGCTTACACCGACATTAATGACACAATCAGCTTCACCCACGCCATGAAATGCTCCCGCCATAAACGGGTTATCTTCGACTGCATTTGCAAATACCACTAGTTTGGCGCAAGCCATGCTACTATTATCAGCGGTCAGCGTGGCCGCTTGTTTGATAATTTCACCCATACGCTTTACTGCATCCATATTAATACCGGTTTGCGTCGAGCCAACATTAACCGACGAACACACTCGCTCAGTTTGCGCTAATGCTTGAGGAATGGAATCGATTAAAATTTGATCCCCCTTATGAAACCCTTTTTGTACCAATGCAGAAAAGCCGCCGATAAAGTTAACACCAACCGTTTTAGCAGCAGCATCAAGCGTCTTGGCAAACTCGACGTAGTCTTTATCATCGCTGGCGCCAGCAATCAGTGAAATAGGGGTAACAGAAATACGCTTATTGATAATTGGAATACCAAATTCAGACGAGATATCCTCACCAACTTTAACTAGGTTTCCAGCTAATTGAGTGATCTTATTATAAATTTTTTGTCTCGCTTTTGCGCCATCGCTATCAATGCAGTCAAGCAATGAAATCCCCATCGTGATCGTTCGGATATCAAGTTTCTCTTCCTCGATCATTTTAATTGTTTCTAAAATATGTTTAGTTTCCATTATGAGCTCTATTTTGTAAGGTTATAGGCGGTGCATCGCATCAAAAATTTCTTCACGTTGAATATTTACTTTTACTTTAAGCTGATCGCCCTTTTCAATTAATGCATTTTTTACCTCATCAAATGAAACGCTAATTTTTGCTAAATCAAGTAACATAATCATGGTAAAATACTCGTCCATAATAGTTTGCGTTACATCTAAAATATTGATGTTTAATTCATATAACTTTTGACTTATACCAGCAATAATTCCCGTTTGGTCTTTACCTATTACAGTCAAAATAGTTTTCATTGGATTCTCCACGTAAATTTTATACGAGTTAAAAATATTTATAAGCTGACTATAATAACATCTTCAAAAATTATCTAAATAGGAGTAGATTGGCTTATCAATAAAAGTTATAAAGATATCATTTCAATAAAGGACAATAATTATGGTGTCATTCGAAAAGTCGAATAAATTAGAGCACGTGTGTTACGATATTCGTGGACCTATTCTTGATTATGCGAAAAAGCTAGAAGAAGAAGGTCAAAAAATTCTTAAGCTTAATATTGGTAACCCTGCCCCATTTGGCTTTGAAGCACCAGATGAATTATTGGTTGATGTTATCCGTAATTTACCCACATCTCAGGGGTATAGTGATTCAAAAGGACTTTACTCTGCGCGCAAAGCAATTATGCAAAATTATCAAGCTAGAGGTATTTATAGCATTGATATCGAAGATATTTATATTGGTAATGGTGTATCGGAATTAATTGTGCAATCGATGCAAGCACTGCTAAATGCTGGCGATGAAATATTAGTACCTATGCCAGATTATCCATTATGGACAGCAGCGATTAGCTTATCTGGCGGCAAAGCAACCCATTATATCTGTGATGAAGAACAAGACTGGCAACCCGATTTAGATGATATTAAAAAGAAAATAACACCCAACACTAAAGGGATCGTTATCATTAATCCTAACAACCCAACAGGGGCTGTATACAGTAAAGAAATTTTACTCGAAATTGCGGAAATTGCTCGCCAGAATAATCTAATTATTTTTGCTGACGAAATTTACGATAAAATTTTATATGATGAGGCCATCCATCACTCTATTGCAGCATTGGCTCCCGACCTATTTATTATTACGATGAGCGGTTTATCAAAAACTTACCGCGCAGCGGGTTTTAGGCAAGGCTGGATGGCACTCAGTGGTCCCAAAAAACATGTAAAAGGCTATATTGAAGGCTTAAATATGTTGGCGTCGATGCGTTTATGTGCAAACGTGCCATTACAACATGCCATTCAAGCAGCATTAGGCGGCTATCAAAGTATTAATGAATTCATTAAACCTGGTGGGCGCTTATATGATCAATGCATGCTAGCCTGGCGATTACTGAACGAAATACCTGGAGTGTCATGTACAAAACCCAAAGGGGCTTTATACTTATTCCCTAAACTCGACATGAAGAAATTCAACCTACACAATGACCAGAAATTAGTACTCGATTTTTTACTACAAGAAAAAGTACTACTCGTGCAAGGTACTGGTTTTAATTGGCATAAACCCGATCATGTCCGCATTGTCGCACTACCTCACACTGGCGAGTTAGATGATGCAATTCATCGCTTTGGTCGCTTCTTAGCAAATTATAAACAGTAATTTTAGCACAAATTAAAAATATTCTAGGTGAATTAGATTTTGCCTAGAATAAAACTAGCTATAGATTTAAAAACTGACTAGCAAAGATCATAAAAAATAACATCACCTGACCAATAAAAAAAATAACTTGTTTTTTGAGTAGGTTTAGCGTGCCTTGTTGTCGTTGTAGCCAATTTTGATTCGATCGTTTTTTTAATCCCAAATTATTCAAAAAATCGTCTAACTCGTTAGCCCGCTCATCAGCTGATTGGTAGTGTAGTGCAAAATAAGAAAATAATTCCATATCAATAGCGATGCGCATTGCGTAGTATTTTTGTATTAGCCATAACAATACACTTATCATACCAAGCAAACCGATTATTGCCACCAAAGGCAGTTGCAGAAATAGCGAGCAGCAGCAGCAAAAAATCGTTATAATTGCGATGAATGTTGATGTCATATCAATATTTTTACCTTGCTGTAACAAACAACTCATTGCCAAAAAACGCGTTTGATTAATGTCTGTAGTTTTCGCCATTTAATAACCTTATCCATTGATTTAATATGATCACTTGTTTAGCATTGATTACACTGTTTGGTCTGGCTTTTTTTAAAATTTGAATTGCATCATCTAAGCTTTCTGCAATTCGGTTGGATAGTAACCATGCCAGAATGATCGTTGCACTGCGAGAATAGCCTAAAGCACAGCAAACTAGTACATCGCCATGAGCCAATCCGGTATTAATCGCCTCCACACCTTTGCGACATTCATCTAACGATGGTGCAGCCATGTCCAACACGGGAACTAAGATATAGTTCTCATAATATGTTGGCATAGGTAATTCTGCACATAAATCAACAACCGTGCTAAAACGGTGTTTTTTTAATGTACTGCGGCTAGGAATACGACCCAAGTATACCTTGTTAAAAACAAGGTTAAACTCATCATCACAGCGAGTCCAAAGGCGAGAATTACCCCACATAATTAATTGGTAAGGTAGTAACAAGAAACGGCCTATAATAGTAAAGCGGCCATTCTCTTGTTTTTGAAATCCCCTCGCTCCAACAAAATAGTAATTTAATGCGGTGATGGTAAGGGCTAAAGCTAGCCAGAGCAACCAAACCGCATTGGCACCAACCATCAAAGTTATCGTGAGTAAGATGGCCGTGAAAATTAAATAGATACTTCCCCAACACCACTGTTTAGGGTAACGCGCTTGATAAAATAATGAAGCCCCTTGCGCTGGCCATAACCAAATACAGAAAGCTCCCACCAGCAACCCCGTTGGCACATCAAAAAAATGGTGTTGCCATGTGGTTAATACCGATATTGCGATAAGAGAAAACCAAATATGCAATAGCCATTGCCATATGCCGTGTAGGTATTTTGCATAAAATACCCATAAAATAACAAGCAATGTAATATGTAAAGAAGGCGCTTGATTAAATGGCTTGTCAAATCCCATTAATAGATCAAATAGCATACCTGAATAACCATCGAGCTCAGGGCGCTCAAAAGAGAACATTAATGGCCATATCAAAAAACAAGTAATGCAAATAACTTGTGCGGAAAATAGCCTTTTCACCAAAATATTTAACTGAAATACGCTTGGTGCAAGCAAAATAGCTAATCCATAAAAAATATCAATTGACCAATAGGGGATAATAGTCCAAGACCATAAAGGGATTATTTTTTCCCATGAGAAAACGACAATACCTACATCACTTCGTTGTGATGTGAACCAATTAGCTAAGCCATAACTAGAAAAAAAGAAAAGGGTTAATAATAATAAATACAGTATTGAGCGAAACCAAAGGCCTCTTTCTCTAGTTAAAAACATTATCTCACTCGCTTAGCAATAGAAACCGTAAAGATACCCCATTGATCTATGCGCATATCAATTTTTCTAAATCCTGCTTGTTCAACTAATTGATCCATTTCAATTTGTGTTCGCCGGCGCATGACCCATGCTTGCCCTTCCCTATGGCTAGTTAATACTCTTGCAATAAACTCGAGTTGAGGGTGCCAAGGTTGCCCTGTATAAATAAGGTAACCACCATCGGCCATAATATCCGCAAGCCCTAATAACGAATTCGTTACCATCTGGTTATCACTAAAAAGTTCATACAATCCAGATACAACCGCTAATGTCGGTTTAATATCCAAAGAGGCCAGTTCTTGACGATTAAATGCGTCACCTTTTTCAAAATGAACAATATTACTTAACCCTTTGGCATCAATTAAGGCCAAGCCTTGGTTGACATTATTGTGGTCATAATCTCTTAGCAGAACTGAATCTGGTCGATGCTTTAATTGATTAATTGTATCTAAAATATAACGTCCATGCCCTGCTGCAATATCAATAATATTAACTAAATTTTGCTCTTTTTGTTGGGTCGTAATGGCCCATTTCAAGAGTTCTTCAACGTGTACTTTTCGCTGCCGAATTCCACGCCAGCCTATCGATTGTAAATAATTAAAATCGAGAAAACGTCCAAATGCTGTTGCACCTGATGGTTGATTTCGATAGACATAATCCAATGTGCTACCAGAATCAAAGCCAGTATCAAAACCGAGCGTAATTCCATCAGATAATTTATTGGCATATTTCAAACTGGCCCTAATACTCTGCCAGTAAACCTTTTTAAAAATATTTGCCGCGGGTGATGCTAAAGCATCAGCCTCTGCATAGGTGTATCCAGATTTATCTGCATGCAATAAGGATAAGGTTTTCGGCTCGGTAGCAAAACTAGCTAAAATAAATCGGCGAATATGTTTTATCGCTATTTTACGATCTTTTTCACCCAACGTGTCATGATAAAAACCAGATAAAACATGGTATTCTTTATTTGTTGTACCAAGGTTATCAAAAAATTGCTTTTGTGGTTTTTTACGAACAACATAGTCTGAGCCTGAAACTAAAATCTGTGTTGGTGTTTGTATGGCTTGGGCATCTTTTATAATTCGCTGAGAGGTCGAAAATAAGTCGAGCAATACGCGTACAGAAATCGGCCTTGTTATTAACGGATCTGAACTATATGATTCAACCCTCGCTAAATCATGTGTCAATAATTTAGGTTTAACATAACTATTAACAAAAAAATTACCTTTTAAATTATGTAGTAAAGCTAATCCTTGAATCGCAAAAGGGACATATAATTTAATTCTAAAAGCGGGTGATGCCAATATTAAAGCACGAATTTTAGGCACATAATCATGGACAAGAGTCGATGCGATAACAGCACCGACACTTTGCCCAATAATTGCAATATCTTGATCTTGTAAGCAATAGTTTTTTTAATATGTTTGATAAAGTCGTGAGCATCTCTGACTAATGTCGCGAAACTCTGCGCGTCACCACGCTCGCCACCAGATTGCCCATTGCCTCTTGCATCCCAAGCAAAAAATTCAAAATCATCAAGCTCTAACTCATCAACTAGATGCGCAATTCGCCCCGAATGCTCATGGCCTCGATGAAACAAAATGATAGCCTTTTTTGTTTGATCTAATTGAGCTACGGGCCAATGTCGATAAAAAATAGTAGTACCATCATAGCTGGTAAATATTTTTTGTTGTTCTTGACGCATAGATAGCCTCTTTTATTTTTTAATGTAACGTTTCACACAAGCCTGTTTTAACTCTATTTATAATAGTTAAAATCAGTAAAATAAGAATAATACTTAGTACAATATTAAGTGCAGTAGCAGGTAACCAGCCTAAAGCGAGACAAGCACTGATAATACCAAATAATAATGCACGATCACTTTTCCCCATTGGCCCATCGTAGCGTCTACTACCGCCAACCAATACACCTAAAACACCTGCATATTCGGTAAGAAATGCACCAATAATAAGCAGTAAAACTAATATCCAAGACGCATCTGGTAAATAGAACAAAATAATAAATAGCGAACTATCAGAAATAACATCGCATAGTTCATTAAGATAAGCACCTAAATTCGATTTTTGTGCAAACTCTTTGGCCAGCATGCCATCAATAGCATTGAGAGCCATACGCACAAACATCCATATTGGAATTAGCCATAATATCCACGTATGCGGCAAAATGAAGATAACAATGAATGTAACAAATAAAGAACCAAAGCACGCAGCTAAGGTTATTTGATTGGCAGTAACAGAATAATCATTTAGCTTCTTAACAAGTGGACGTAACAACGATTGAAAACGTGATTTTAATTGATAAACAGAAATCATTTATCATTCCTAACTGTTTTTATAATGGCAGAGATATTAGCGGATATTTAATAAATTTGATAGATAAAACCTAATTATATATTTGTACCCATTGGTTTTTTTAGATAACACAGAATTGATTAGCTTCATTTATTGTTTTATTGCATTAAATACGGAGTTTAATAAATAATCATGGGCGGTGTAGCCTAATTCCGTGCGGTAAGTGAACATTTGTAACGCTTTTTTATGAGAAAAATTTGTTTTTTCACATATTTGTTGCTCAACTGTTGAATAAGTACGGTAAATTAGCCACTGCCCACCTGCCCATGCAACCCAATCATCAAACGACCCGGATACTTGCTTTTTAGCAACATGAAGGTGTTTAGCTTGAATATTGAACCAACATTGGCTCACTGGCTGCGGTTCATAGGTATAAATTTGTGCTTTTTTTACCCATGATTGGATAAAGTGAACTTCGTGATTACCTATTCCGACTGGGTCCAAAGTGATTAAACACTCAACTGGTATGCCAGCCCTAGATAAAATAGCCGACAAATGTGCGCCATTCCAGCCTCCTAAGCTATGACCCACGATATAAACTTTAGTGTTATTACCGATGTTTTTTTTAATATCTATGTAACGTAAATTAGTAAGTGATGTGACATGTGAAGGAGGATTATTTTTTAGTTCAGCAAAGAAAACGTCAGTATAACTAAGATAATCAATTTTATAATATTCATCATAACGTTGGTTACTTTTTTCAGCTATATTAGCAAGTTTTAGATCGAGATTATGACGAAAAAGATTAGCTAGCTTACCCATAGTGTAATGGGGCTTTATTTTAGGAAAAGGTAAATTAGCGCTACCCCATATAAATGGCTCTTTATCAGCTGCTCCACCAATAAATAGGATATAAACACGAGGGTATGCCATAATTGATTACTCCGATGATGATTAGCTAATTAAAACATAAGCCTAAATTTGCCTCAATACTAAATATTAGATTTATTCGTTAATTTTAATGATTAAAATATTTTACATATCATTATCACTATATATAGTTGCAATAATATCAATAGATACTATATATTGTATTTTTTATTTAAAATCAATTATAATGCGTCATCTTTGTAGTGCATATTGTAGGTAGAAAAGTAATGAATAAATCACTGTTAGTAACCAAGCGCGATGGAAATAAAGAACCAATCGACCTTGATAAAATTCACCGAGTTATCGATTGGGCGGCAGAAGGACTGAATAATGTATCGGTATCACAAGTAGAGCTTAAATCACATATTCAGTTTTACGATGGCATTCGTACCGCCGATATTCATGAGACAATTATCCGTGCTGCTGCCGATTTAATCTCTCAAGATGCACCAGATTATCAATATTTAGCTGCGCGCCTTGCGATCTTTCATTTACGTAAAAAAGCTTACGGCCAATTTGAACCGCCTAAATTATATTCACATGTTAAAAAATTAGTCGATGACGGTCGTTATGATGCGCATTTATTAAGTGATTATAGCGAAGATGAATTTAACCAAATGGATCAATTTATTGATCATTGGCGTGACATGAGTTTTTCCTACGCAGCAGTAAAACAACTCGAGGGAAAATATTTAGTTCAAAACCGTGTTACAGGTAAAATTTATGAAAGTGCGCAATTTTTATATATCCTTGTTGCAGCCTGTCTATTTGCCAATTACCCTAAAGAAACACGCTTAGACTATGTTAAACGTTTTTATGATGCAATTTCAACGTTTAAAATTTCATTGCCAACCCCAATTATGGCTGGTGTACGTACTCCTACACGCCAATTTAGCTCATGTGTATTAATCGAGTGTGATGACAATCTTGATTCAATCAATGCGACAGCTAGCGCCATCGTTAAATATGTCTCACAACGAGCAGGAATTGGTATAAATGCTGGTCGTATTAGAGCGCTCGGTAGCCCGATTCGTGGCGGCGAGGCCTTTCATACTGGCTGTATTCCTTTTTATAAATACTTCCAAACTGCCGTTAAATCGTGCTCTCAAGGTGGGGTTCGTGGCGGCGCGGCAACCGTATTTTATCCACTATGGCATTTAGAAGTTGAAAACCTGCTAGTATTACGCAATAACCGTGGCGTTGAAGAAAACCGCGTCCGTCATCTTGATTATGGGGTACAAATCAATAAATTGATGTATCAACGCTTAATAAAAGGCGGCAATATTACCCTATTTAGCCCTTCTGATGTACCGGGTCTTTATGAGGCATTCTTTGCTAACCAAGCAAAATTTGAAGAGCTATACACCAAATACGAAGCGGATGTGACTATTCGCAAACGTGAAGTTAAAGCCGTAGAGCTCTTTGCATTATTGATGCAAGAGCGCGCATCAACCGGACGTATTTATATCCAAAATGTTGACCACTGTAATACTCATAGTCCATTTAATGCTGAGGTTGCGCCTGTAAGGCAATCTAACCTCTGTATGGAGATTGCACTACCCACTAAAGCACTCAGTAATATCAATGACGAAACGGGTGAGATTGCGCTGTGTACGCTTTCAGCCTTTAATTTAGGTAAAATTGAATCATTAGATGATTTTGAAGAATTAGCCAGACTTGCGGTAAGAGCGCTTGATGCATTACTTGATTATCAAGATTATCCAATTGCAGCGGCGAAAACATCATCAATGAATCGTCGTACTTTAGGGATTGGTGTTATCAACTACGCTTATTATTTGGCCAAGCATGGCGTTAAATACTCTGATGGTAGTGCCAATAATTTAACCCACCGCACATTTGAAGCGATGCAATATTACTTACTTAAAGCATCAAATGAACTGGCAATCGAAAAAGGTGCTTGTCCACTGTTTAATGAAACAACTTATGCACAAGGTATTTTACCGATTGATACCTATAAGCGTGACCTAGATGATATTGTGAAATCGACACTAAATTATGATTGGGAATCACTACGTCAGTCGATTAAAACTCACGGGTTACGTAATTCAACGTTATCAGCGTTAATGCCATCTGAAACTTCATCACAGATCTCTAATGCGACTAATGGGATTGAGCCGCCACGCGGTTATATTAGCGTTAAAGCATCA
The DNA here is from genome assembly GCA_036251875.1 of Orbaceae bacterium lpD02. NCBI lineage: Bacteria > Pseudomonadati > Pseudomonadota > Gammaproteobacteria > Orbales > Orbaceae > Orbus > Orbus sturtevantii. The sequence goes on from CP133960.1 coordinate 1,573,881, forward strand.
AAAGATGGTATTTTAAAACAAGTTGTCCCTGAATATGAAACACTAAAGAATTTTTATGAATTATTGTGGCAAATACCCAATAACAATGGCTATTTACAGCTAGTTGGTATTATGCAAAAATTTGTCGATCAGTCGATTTCTGCTAACACCAATTATGATCCAACTAAGTTTGCTAACGATAAAGTACCAATGAAGCAACTCTTAGCCGATTTATTAACTGCATATAAATATGGCGTAAAAACACTTTATTATCATAATACTCGCGACGGAGCTGAAGATATCCAAGACGATATTGCAACGAGTGAAAGCGACGATGGTTGTGAAGGCGGTGCATGTAAGATTTAGTTGCATAAATTGATGCCGTATATTTTAAGGAAAGTGTAGGATTTATCCTACTTTTCCTGGCCTCGTAAGTTAACATTACGAGAAAACTAGCTAGCAATAGTAAATTTTATTTATAAAGGATCGGATAATGAGTTATACCATTTTCTCACAAATACATAATAATCAACTCAAAGAACCTATGTTTTTAGGTCAACCGGTAAATGTTGCTCGTTATGACCAGCAAAAATATGAGATGTTTGAAAAATTGATCGAAAAGCAACTATCGTTCTTTTGGCGCCCAGAAGAAGTCGATATTTCACAAGATCGTATTGATTATGCTAACTTGCCAGAGCATGAAAAACATATTTTTATTAGTAATTTAAAATATCAAACGTTACTTGATTCTATTCAAGGTCGTAGCCCTAATATTGCCCTATTACCGCTTATTTCAATTCCAGAGCTCGAAACTTGGGTTGAAACATGGTCATTTTCAGAAACAATACATTCAAGATCTTACACTCATATTATCCGTAATATTGTTAATGAGCCCTCTATTGTCTTTGATGATATTGTGACCAATGAAGAAATTAAAAAGCGTGCCACTGATATCGCAGGTTATTATGATGCATTAATTGAATATTCAAGCTATTACAATTTATTCGGCACTGGTCAACACCAAATAAATGGTAAAGTGCTCGATGTTAATTTACGTGAACTGAAGAAAAAACTCTATTTGTGCCTGATGAGCGTGAATGCACTTGAGGCAATTCGTTTCTATGTCAGTTTTGCTTGCTCATTCGCCTTTGCTGAGCGTGAGTTAATGGAAGGTAATGCGAAAATTATAAAATTGATTGCACGTGATGAAGCCCTGCATTTAACGGGAACTCAATTTATGATTAACACCTTACGTAGCGGTGACGATGATCCGGAAATGGCTGAAATTGCCAAAGAGTGCGAAGAGCAATCCTATGCGCTTTTTTTAAAGGCTGCTAATCAAGAAAAAGAGTGGGCAGAATATCTTTTTTCTGGCGGTTCAATGATTGGGTTAAATAAAGATATTCTTTGCCAATACATTGAATATATTACTAATATTCGTATGCAAGCAGTTGGATTAAAACTACCATTCGAAACTAAATCAAACCCAATTCCTTGGATTAATAACTGGTTGGTTTCAGATAATGTACAAGTTGCCCCACAAGAAGCAGAGATGAGCTCTTACTTAGTGGGTCAAATAGATTCTGAGATTAATGAAGATGATTTAAGCGGTTTTGAACTGTAAATAAACTACCTTTAATTAAATGTAAATGCACAACAAAAAGGCTTATTTTTTATGAGCCTTTTTTATGACAATAAATTGGACTAATTATTGACATCTAACCGTTTTAAGGTAACGATAGAGATCATTAATCACCTAGCTATTGCATGATTGCACCATGAATGCTTCGACCTATTCACATATTAACCTTCCCTTTTCGCCACTTGATTTTAGCGATGAGCAATTAAATCTTAACCACTTAAAAGTTCAATTGGATAATTTTCGGCAATGGAGCATCACACAATTTAAAGCAAATGTCGAAATAGAAGTACTGATCGTTGCGCGTGCAAAATTTATTGACCAGTTACTGAATCGTTTGTGGCAGTTTTATCAAATCCCTCAACAATCTTCGTCGCTATTTAAGCGCAACCGTATCGCATTAATCGCGGTTGGCGGTTATGGACGAGGGGAACTGCATCCTCTATCTGACGTTGATATTCTCATCTTAAGTGATAAACCGCTGAATACACAACTACAAGAAAAAATGGGTCAACTTATCAGGTTGTTATGGGATTTACACCTTGATGTCGGTCATAGTGTTAGAACACTAAAAATGTGCTTACAAGAAGCAACAGCTGATATTACCATTATGACGAATCTGCTCGAATCACGCCTTGTGGTAGGCAACCAAACCCTACTCAATGAACTGCAACAGCACATTTTTACTGATAAAATTTGGCCATCACAGCAATTTTATCAAGCAAAAGTCAAAGAACAACAGCAACGCCATAAGCAGTATCATAGTACCAGCTATAATTTAGAACCAGACTTAAAAAATGGCCCTGGCAGTCTGCGCGATATTCAAACTATCCAGTGGATTGCCCTAAGACATTTTGGCGGTATATCGCTACAAGAAATAACAAAATTTAATTATTTAACTGTAGAAGAAATTGAAGAAATCAACAACTGTCGTCGTTTTTTATGGAAAATACGCTTTGCTTTACATACTGTCATTAGCCGATACGATAACCGCCTACTATTCGATCGCCAGCTCAGCATAGCACATTTATTAGGCTATCAAGGTGAACGAAATGAACCCGTTGAGAAGATGATGCGGGATTATTATCGTGTTGTGCATAATGTAACTGAGCTTAATCAAATGCTATTACAGCTTTTTGAAGAATCCATTTTAACCATTAGCCACCACAACAAGCCCTATAGTATCGATGACTATTTTCAGATTAGAGATAAATTAATTGACGTCAAAGATAATAACTTATTCACCCAAGATCCCTCAATGATTTTACAGCTTTTTCATACCATATTACTTAATCCACACGTTACGGGGATCTATTCAAACACGATCCGCCAATTACGCTCTGCTAGGCGAAAAATTAGCGGATTGCTCAGTGATATTCCAAAAGCTAGAGAACATTTTTTAGCGATTATCAAACATCCCGATGCCATACGGAAAGCATTATTGCCAATGCATCAATTTGGTATTTTAAGTGTTTATATTCCTGGTTGGAAGCGTATTGTCGGGATGATGCAATTCGATCTCTTTCATGCTTATA